>JASMKO010000102.1 GCA_030749225.1 Verrucomicrobiota bacterium | reverse complement strand
CGAGCACTACAATGCCATTGGCGCCTGGCGTGACATGGACGGCAAATTCCCGATCGACTCCACTGGCGAACTGCCCACCGGCGAGAAAATTGACGGCGCTGACGGACTGAAAAAAGTGCTGAAATCCAAAGAGACTTTCATTCGCGCTCTGTGCGCGAAGATGCTAACTTACGCCCTCGGACGCGGCTTGGAGTATTACGATAAGTGCGCGATCGAGGAAGTATGCAACGGTTTGATGAGTAACGACTACCGGTTTTCAGCGCTGCTGACTGGCGTCGTGAACAGCAAGCCGTTCCGGTTGAGCAACACGAAGATGCAGGATGATGAATAATCAGGATCAACTTCACAGGCGCACGTTTCTCAAGGGGCTTGGCGCGGCGGTGTCGCTGCCGCTCCTAGAGAGCATGATCCCGGCACAAGCATTTGCCCGGGCGGCGGCCGCGCAGCCACCTATGCGTATGGCATTCCTGTTTGTGCCGAATGGCGTGCACATGCAGGAATGGAAACCAGCGGCTACCGGCGCGTACTACGACCTGCCGCGCATCCTCAAGCCACTTGCCCCGGTGAAGCGCGATCTCTGCGTGCTCAGTGGGCTGACGCAGGACAAGGGCCGCTCCAATGGCGACGGCCCGGGTGATCACGCCCGCAGTGCCGGGGTGTTCCTGACCGGTGCGCAGCCTTTGAAGAGCCAAGGCTCCGAGATTCGCGCCGACGTGTCGGTGGACCAGTTTGCCGCAAAACAGATCGGTCATGAGACGCGTTTTGCCTCGCTGGAGTTGGGCACCGAGCGCGGCCGTCAGTCCGGCAAGTGCGACTCCGGCTACAGTTGCGCCTACTCCAACAACATCTCGTGGCGGGACGGCGTCACGCCGATGGCCAAGGAGACGAACCCGCGATTGGTGTTCGAGCGGCTGTTCGGCAACGACTCCAAGGGGGAGCGCAACGAAAGCCTGGCCAAACGCCAGCGGTACCGGAAGAGCATTCTTGATTTCGTCCTAGAGGATGCCCGGTCGCTCACGGCAAAAGTCAGCGGCAATGACCGACAGAAACTGGACGAATACCTGACCGCGGTGCGTGAGATCGAGCAGCGCATAGAGCGAGCCGAGGGCGCACAAGCGACGAAGCCGAATGCCGTCGCCGAGTTCGTGAAACCGGAAGGGGTGCCGGACAGCTATCAGGAACACATCCGCCTGATGGGCGACATGATGATCCTGGCGTTCCAGACCGATGTCACCCGCATCTCGACTTTCATGCTGGCCAACGCCGGTTCGAACCGCAGTTACCGTCCCATCGGCGTGAACGAGGGCCACCATTCCCTGTCGCACCACCAGAACAACCGAGACAAGCTGGAAAAGATCAGCAAGATCAACACCTTCCACGTTGAGCAACTCTCGTATATGTTGCAGAAGATGAAATCGATCCCGGAGGGCGGCGGCTCGTTGCTCGACCATTGCATGATCGTCTACGGCAGCGGCATCAGCGACGGTAACCGGCACAACAACGAAAATTTGCCGATTGTGCTCGCGGGGCGCGGCGGCGGTCTGATCCGGCCCGGAAGGCACATCCAGTATTCCGGGGACACGCCGCTGAACAACCTGTTTGTCACCATGCTGAACCAAGCCGGGGCAACGACCGACACGTTCAACGACAGCACCGGCACACTGCCGTTCCTGACTTAAGTCCCGGGTCGCTCGGCGAAGCGAGAATGAACGCACACAACACATTTCCCCTGCTGATGCTGGGGGCGATGCTGATTGCCGTAGAGCAGGTGTTTGCCGCCGATGTGGGGGAGTTGATCAACGAACTCAACGACGGGAATAAAGTCACCCGGCGCGAGGCGGCCCGTTCGCTGGCGTTGCTCGGCCCAGAGGCCAAGGTAGCAGTGCCCGCACTGGTCGATGCGCTTGATGACGATCAGGAACAGGTCTTTTTCTGGGCAGCCACCGCGTTGGCCAACCTTGGTCCGGACGCCCACGAGGCTGCACCGGAGCTGATTAAGCGCCTGCATGGGAGCAAACGGCGTTACCGCGATCAGGTGCGGCTGCGGGTCGTGACCGCTTTAACTCGGATAGGCCCGGCAGCGGTGCCCCAACTCATCGGCGTGCTGGACGACGAGAGTTCGTCCATCCGCAGCGGGGCGGCCCGGGTGCTCGGCAACATCGGACCAGCGGCTCGCGAGGCGGTGCCGAGCCTGGCCGCGCTGTTGGATGACGAGGAGAGTTATATCAGCGAAACCGCGGGGGCCGCGCTGGGCAAAATTGGCTCGGCGGCGCACCCACAAATTTTGGAGGCGCTTAGCTCGGAAAAAGAATCCGTCCGGGCCGCCGCCGCTGTGGCCATCGGCTGGATCAGCCAGCTGGGCGAACCGGCCCAGCGTTTGGCCAAGCAGCTTGAGTCGGAGCCGTCCAGCCGGGTCTTGGCCAACGGGCTGGAGGCGCTGAATCGCGCCAGGTTGCCCGGCGGCCAGTTGCTCCCGCTGCTGCTGGTCGCACTGGAGCATGACGACATGCGCGTCCGGCACGAGGCGATGAACGGCCTGTTGAGCCTGCGACCCGACAGTCGCGACGCCGTGCCACCGTTGATCGAGCGGCTGGATAGCGGCAAACCGGCCAAGCGCAGCCAAGCGATCGACTTGCTCGGGCGCATCGGCCCGGATGCCGGCGATGCTGTCCCCAGTTTGATCGCCCACCTTGGCCAAGCGCCAGGGGAGGAACAGGCGGCCTGCATCGAGGCGATGGTTGAAATTGGCCAAGCGGCCGTACCGGGGATTTTGGCTTCGGTCGAGCCAATGCCTTTGGCCAAGCTCGATAACTCATGGCAGCTCCAATGCCTGGGCGAAATTGGCCCACAGGCCGCACCCGAACTCGTGGCAGCGCTTGAAATGCGGCAGGCAGGCGGCTCGGCGTACCTCTCCCTGCTTGGGTTGAAGAGCATCGAGGCCAAGTCAGTGGCAGTGCGGCGAGGGATCGTGCCGTATCTGGAGCACAAACAGGCGGCTTTCCGGGGCGCGGCGTTGGCCGCGCTGGTGGCGTCCACCGCAAAGCCAGCCGGGCTGATGCCCCGGCTGCAGGCAGCCATACGCGACGACAACACGCTCGTTCGGCAGGCGGCGATGGATGCGCTCGCTAGCCTTGGGCCAAGCGCGCGTGGGGCGACCACGGCGCTGGTCGAGAGCCTTGGCGACGACGATGTTGCAATCCGGCTCAGCGCCGTGAGGGCGATTGGCAAGCTTGGTAGCGACGACACGGCCTTGGCCAAGCGGCTGGCCGGTATGCTCGACGGCGCGGGAACGGAGCTGCGCTTGGCCGTGGTCGAGTCGCTCGGCGGTTTTCGCAAGCTGCCTGGCACCGCAGTGACGAGCCTGGTCGGCGTGTTGGACGTGAGTCACGCCGCCACTCATGCCGCCGCCTTCGCTGCCCTGGCCAAGCTGGGCCCGGTGGCCGAGCCCGCGTTGCCCGCGTTGAATGAGGCGTTGAACCACGACAACGCTGAAGTGCGGGCCAGCGCGTTGAATGCCTTGGCTCGGGTCGAGCCGGGTCAGGACAAACGGCTGGCGGCATTCAAGCAGGCACTGGGCGACTCATCAGCCACGGTGCGGCACACCGCCATCCGTGAGCTGGGTGAACTCGGCTCGGACGCCCGCCCGGCTGGGCCGGAGCTGTTTGGCCGGCTCGACACGGGTGAGGATCAGCAGCTCACGCTGGAGGCACTGCGCCGGGTGCGCGTGCGGGATGTCGACCTGTACATCTCGATACTCGACAACGACGAGCCACTGGTGCGCCTCTTCGCCTGCCAGTCCCTGCGCCGCGCGGGGAAAGCCGCCCGCAAGGCTCTGCCCGAGGTTAGGAAACTGACCCGGGACAGCTACGATTTCGTCCGCCGCGAGGCAAGGCGTGCTGTCGAATCGATCGATTAAAAAGGGTTTTTCCGAAAAAAGGCGCTTGCAATCGGCTTGGTCGGACGTATGTTCCCCCGCCGCTGGACCCCGTGTGTGCGGGAGTCCATGGGAAGCTGAGAAACAATCTGTTAACCGAGTAACTTAGCCTTTAACCCGGTTGCCCCGTCTTCGGACGCCTTTCACGGGCAAACGGATTTCGCAGGGAAAACTTACTCCCATTTATAAACTGATAAAGTGTCATTAACCATGGAAGAGGCCATGGCGCAGAGCCAAGCCAGCTTTGCTCCCGGCCAAATAGTCAAGGGGACGGTCATCGAGATCCGTCAGAAGGAAGTCATGATCGACATCGGCTACAAGAGCGAAGGCTCCGTGCCGGTCAACGAATTCGAGGATCACAACGAGGAATTGAAACTCGAGGATGAGGTGGACGTGCTGATCCTTCAGCTTGAGGATCGCGACGGCATGGTCGTTCTGTCCCACGAGCAGGCGATCTTCAAGCAGAACTGGGACAACATCAAGACCATCTGCGAGGAGGGGGGCCACATCAAGGGTCGTGTCAAGGCGGCGGTCAAGGGCGGACTGGTCGTAAACATCGGCGTGGAGGCGTTCCTGCCATCATCACAAATCGATGTCACCACCCCGCATGACCTGGAGCCGTACGTCGGGCAGACCTACGATTTCAAGGTAATGAAGCTCAACCTTGAGCGGCAGAACATCGTGTTGAGCCGCCGCGAGCTGATCGAGGAGGAACGCTCAGCCAAGCGTGCGGAACTGCTCAACGACATGGTGCCGGGTGACATTCGCAAGGGCACCGTCAAAAACCTGACCGACTTCGGCGCGTTCGTCGACCTGAATGGCCTGGACGGTCTGCTGCACATCACCGACATGAGCTGGGGCCGCATCACGCACCCCTCCCAAATGCTGGCAACTGGCCAAGAACTGGAGGTGGTCATCCTTGATATCAACAAGGAAAGTGAGCGGGTCAGCCTCGGCCTCAAGCAAAAACAGGCCAACCCGTGGGAGAAGATCGAGGAAAAATACCCCATCGGCGGCAAGGTCGCTGGCCGGGTGGTCAACCTCATGCCGTACGGCGCGTTCATCGAGCTGGAGCCGGGCGTGGAGGGGCTGGTGCACGTCAGCGAACTGTCGTGGACCAAGCGCATCAACAAGCCGTCCGAGGTACTGAAGGCCGGGGAGGACATCGAGGCCGTGGTGCTTGGCATCAATCAGGACGAGCAGAAAATTTCCCTAGGCATCCGTCAGCTCGACACCAACCCATGGGACTTGGCTGAGGAGAAATACAAGGTCGGCTCCAAGGTAAGCGGCAAGATTCGCAACCTCACAAGCTACGGCGCCTTCATGGGGCTCGAGGAGGGGCTCGACGCCATGATCCACGTTTCCGACATCTCCTGGACCCGCAAGATCAACCACCCGTCCGAGGTGCTGCAGAAGGGATTGGAGGTCGAGGCGCAGGTACTCGAGGTCGACCGCGAAAACCAGCGTATCTCCGTCGGCATCAAGCAGCTCGCGGAAGACCCGTGGGACAAGATCGACGAGTTGTACAAGATCGGCGATCTCGTCGATGGCAAAGTCTCCAAGCTCGCAAGCTTCGGCGCGTTCGTCGGGCTGGAGCAAGACATCGACGGGCTGGTGCACATCAGCCAGGTGAGCGAGGAGCGGATCGAGAAAATCAAGGACGTCCTCAAGGTGGGCGAGGAAGTCAGGGCCCGCGTGATCAAGATCGACCGGGCAGACCGCCGCATTGGCCTATCGATCAAGGCGGCCACTTACACGACAGAACAACTCAAGGAGGAGGAGGCCGTGCTCGACGCACTCAAGCCTGGCGAGGATCTTGTGGCCCTGCAGCATGCCTTCGACACCTTCGGTGATGAGGGCGAGGCTGATTCCGCCGAGCCGGAAGCTTCCGCTTCTTCCGCGGATGAAGCCAAGCCGGAAGAGTCGAAGGCCCCTGCCGAAGAAACCTCCTCCGAAGCCGAGCCGGAGGCTCCCGCCAAGGCTGAAGCGGAAGCACCTGCTGAGGAGGAAACCAAGGCCGCCGACTGATTGGTCGCTGCTTAATCGTTTTGCAACCGGGCGGGTTATCCCGCCCGGTTTTTTGTTGGCCAAGCGGTCGGCCCTCGACTTTTAATGGTCAAGCCGCAATAACACGCGCCGGTTGATGGACATCATTGAGGAACTGGAATGGCGCGGGCTGGTCGCCGACTGCACCGATCGGGACGAGCTAGCCAAGCGCTTGTCCAAGGAGGCAGTGACACTATATTGCGGATTCGACCCCACGGCCGACAGCCTGCACATTGGCAGCCTCGTACCCCTGCTGGCGTTGCGCCGATTCCAGCAATTTGGCCACCAGCCTATCGTGGTTGCCGGTGGCGCTACCGGCTCGATCGGCGATCCCAGCGGCAAGAGCGACGAGCGGCTACTCTTAACGCACGAGCAACTTAAGGCGAACATCGAGGGAGTAAAAAAACAGTTAGCCGCCTTCCTCGAGTTCGAATGCAAGACCAACCCGGCACAACTCGTCGACAACGCCGACTGGACCGCTCCACTCTCGTTTCTCAACGTCCTACGTGACTACGGCAAGCATTTCAAGGTCAACGCCATGGTGGCCAAGGAGAGCGTGCGCGCCCGGATGGAGGATCGCGATGTCGGCATCAGCTACACCGAGTTCAGCTACATGATCCTGCAGGCACTCGATTTTGACCATCTCTGCCGCGAGCACAGGTGCGAGCTGCAGATCGGCGGCAGCGACCAATGGGGTAATATCACTGCCGGCATCGACCTCATCCACCGACGGCAGAACCGGCAGGCGTTCGGCCTTACGTTGCCGCTCATCACCAACGCCGACGGCTCTAAGTTCGGCAAGACCGAGGCTGGTGCTGTCTGGCTTGATGCAGCCCGGACGAGCATTTATCAGTTCTACCAGTATTGGGTTCGCGTCGACGACCGGGACGTTATTCGTTACCTAAAGTACTTCACTTTCCTGCAACGCGACGAGGTAGAGCAGTTGGCCAAGCAGCACGAGGCCGAGCCACACGCTCGGCTCGCCCATAAGTTCTTGGCCAAGGAGGTGACCGAGTTGGTGCACGGCGAAGCAGCGACCATTGAGGCCATTCGTGCCAGCGAGATTCTGTTCGGCGGCGACCTGGACGGAATCACAGAGGCGACTTTCCGGGAGATCGCCGGCGAGGTGCCGACGCACGAGATTGGAAGAGATCGATTTGGCGGCGAGGGGCTATGGCTGCCGGAGTTGCTGCACGAGGCCGGCTTGGCCTCGTCACGCGGACAGGCACGAAAGGACGTCAAGGGCGGCGGCGTGTATGTGAACAGCCACCGCATTGACGATGAGCAGCAAAAACTGCGGCTCAACGATCTGCTGTTTGGCAAATACCTGCTTTTGCGCCGCGGCAAACGGAACTACGCCGTTGTCTTGGCCTGTTAGCTTGACTATTTTGCGCAACGAGATGGAGGAGATCACGGAAGTCATGGATGACACCGGCGCATCGCAGGGGGGGGCATTGGACTGGTACGTGGCCCACGTAAGGCCGCGCTGCGAGAAGAAACTGGTCGAGCACGGAAAAATCTACCATTTTCCGACCACCCTTCCGACTTACAGCAGTACCAAGAAATACCGAGGCAAAGTGGTCACCTTCCATAAGCCGCTTTTTCCCGGTTACGTGTTCCTCCAACTCAACCGAAAAACCCGCGAAGCAGCAAAGCAGAGCAATTACGTCGCAAATATGCTTGAAGTTCCTGATCAGGAGGAATTTAAAGCGCAGTTAAGCGACATTCTGTTCGCGCTCGAACAGAAGGTTGAGATTCGTGTGGAGGCGTCCATCGGGGTGGGTAACCGTGTCCTTGTCAAATCAGGTCCATTACAGGGCCATGAGGGCTGGGTGGAGGAGCGTTTCGGGATGACTACCGTGCTGTTGCGGCTGGATTTCATCGGCCAAGCCGCCGCTGTGAAGGTCGAGTCGGATACGCTGGAACTCATTTAACGCAATTCGGGACTGGCACTTGGGTGGGTTCGGTGGCACGATTCGCCGTTCCAATGCCGGCTGCAACAAAAGCGTCCTCCCGCGAGGGGATTTTGGCTGGTGGAAACTGGATTATCGATCAAGTGAAGATGATCGATGTGTATCCCCAGCGGGAGCAATTGGCCAACATCACCGGCGCAGCCATCACCGGCACCGGCGGCTCGCCGTACAACCTGCTCGTCAACTTAGCCAAGTTGGGGGTCGAGATTCCGTTGTCTGCCGCTGGACTGGTTGGCAACGATGCGTTCGGTAAACTGATCCTCGACGACTGCGCCCGGCACAAGATCGACGCCCGGCATCTCAAGGCCACCGCCAACGCTCCAACCTCCTACACTGACGTAATGACTGAGGCCAAGGGCGGCAACCGGACGTTTTTTCACAACCGCGGCGCTAACGCGCTCTGGGATGGCGGCGACCTAGATTTTAACAAGACCAAGGCTCGTTTTTTCCACCTCGGCTATCTGCTTCTGCTCGACGAGATCGACAGCGCTGACAAGAAATACGGCACGAAGGCAGCCAAGCTGCTGGCGTTGGCGCAGGCGGCTGGGCTGCGGACCAGCATTGATGTCGTGAGCGAGGACAGCGATCGGTTTGCGAAGGTCATTACTCCGGCACTTCAGTACACCGATTACTGCATCCTCAACGAGGTTGAGGCCGGCAAAACGGCCGGCTTCAAGATCCGGCAAGACGACGGTAAACTGGACACCGTGGCGCTGCGACACGCCGCCGGGGCGCTGTTGCAGATGGGCGTTGGCGAGCTCGTGGTGATTCATTTTCCGGAGGGCGGCTTTGTCCGCACGCGAAAGGGCGAGGATGTACTGCAATCGTCGCTGCGCATTCCGGCCCGGGACATTGTCGGCGCGGCTGGCGCGGGCGACGCCTTTTGCACCGGCATGCTGCTTGGCCTACACGAGGGGTGGGACCTGGCCAAGTGCCTCGAGACGGCGGTCTGCGCCGCCGGCGCCTGCCTCTCCGAGGCTTCCTGCACCGGCGGGATGAAGTCGCTTCGCAGCGTGCAGGCCTTGGCTAGGAAATACAAATTCCGGCCTCGGCTCGAGCCGGAGCATTGACAAAAAACACCCCGCTTGGCGAAGCGAGGCGGTCACAACAACCGGTCCGATTCGCGCTACTTGTTCACGCGCTCCATATATTTCCCTTCGCGCGTGTCGATCTTCAGCCGTTCACCCGTCTTGATGAAGAGCGGTGCCTGGATGGTCTTCCCGGTCTCGAGGGTGACGGTCTTCATCACGTTCGTGGTGGAGTCCCCCTTTACGCCGTCCGGGGCGTTGGTCACGGTGAGCACGACGCTGGCTGGCAGTTCCACGATGGCTGGGTTGCCCTCGATAAACGTGATGTCGACCGGGCAGTTCTCGACCATGTACTGAACCGCGTCCCCGACGAGATCCGGCGTAACATTGACCGGCTCGTAGGTTTCCGGGTCGGTGAAAACGAAATCGTCGCCGTCGCGATAGCTGTACTCCATCTTCCGGTGGTCGAGCGGGATCACCTCGACTTTCTCCGTGGAACTGAACCGGATATCGAGTGATTTGCCGGTGCGAATGCTGCGCAGCGTGGTCTGCACGAACGCGCGCGTCTTGGGGGGGGTGCGGTGATGGCACTCCAGCACGACGGCTACCTCGCCCTTGTGCTTGATGGCCATTCCTCTGCGAAGATCGTTTCCTAAAGGCATGATCAGGAATCCGTTTTGCGGAAAACGGGGCGCGAACGTAACGAACCCCACCCCAATTTCAAGCCCTGAATCCCGGACGGCAAGATGCTATTTGCGCGGGTCGTTCTTGAATCGAAACGAGGCTTTTCCGCTGATGGCAGTACTGGTGATAGAGGGACACCAGAATTTCTCAACGTGTTTCACGACTAGATCGGTGCCCTCGAAGTGGCTGACGAACGGTCGTTTTTTAGGGTTGTACATTGTGTCGGTCATGTCGCGCACGAGGACGACATTCTTGCCGATGGCGACCATCTGGCGGATGCCAACAGGTCGGCCAAGGACGCACATGTTCAGGTGCACCCCCATGAGGATGACATTCTCAATGCCGTGTTGCGTGAGCAGATTGTAAGTCTCCTGGCCGCTGTCGGTGATGGCGTCCCGTCTGTCGTCGATCTCGATGAGGTCGATCTGGCGGGTCCATGCCTCGCGGATGGGGTATTTCTCCTCACAATCGCAGCCCATATCGCTGTCATCGATCGGCAGTTCAGTTTCGCGGAACTTGTCCGGCCAGCACCAGTTGGTTCCCCAGCGGACGTCTTTGGAGAGCGGCTTGGGCGGTGTGGAACTGGGGGAGTTTTGAGCACGCTTGCGGGCCGGTGTGCCATTGTAGAAATCGACCGTCGAGCTTGGTGCGTGGATTATGAGCATGCCCTTCTCGCGGGCTTGCTTGATGATAGCATTCATTGGCTTGGCCATCTCGACCACGCGCTTGGCGGCGTTGGGGCACCAATGGTCATCCCACATGTCGACCACAATGACAGCAGTCTTGGCGGCCTCCCATGTGACCTCGGACTCGACTGATTGATACTTGCCGCCGCTCGTCGCGGAGAGTGCCTGCGAGCGTGCCTTGAACGTGATGGGTGCGGAGTGAGCCATGGGGGCTACAAAAAAACCGATGCATGCAGCCAAAGCCAAGCGAGTGATTTGCATGGCGGGAGCTTGGCCAAGCACCACCGGTTTGTAAAGCGGATGGGTTACGGCTTGGCCTGCTTGAGGCTGTGCAGGTAGGTTATCATGTCCACCAGCTCCTGCGGGGTCATGGTGGCCTGCAGTCCGGGTGGCATGATGCTAGTCGGTAGTTCTGTACGGCTCACAATGTCGCCGGCCTTGTGGGTTATCGCGATGCCGCCGGGTAATTTTAGCGTCACCTCGTCGTCGGTCTGACTGGTGATGATGCCGAGTGCCTCGGCGCTGTTTTTCGTCTTCAACAGCCACGCTTCGTAGCCGAACGAGATGCCCGCGCTGGGATCGAGAATGGAGAGGTACAATGCTTCCTTTCCCAGTTTGGTGCCGATGCCGGAAAGTTTCGGGCCGAAATCGATGCCCCTGCCGTTGACTTGGTGGCAGGTGGCGCAGGTGCTTTGAGGCCGGAAGAACACTTTCTCCCCGTTGGCAATATCGCCCTTCATCGCGACGAGCTTGGCCAGAGGTGGCAGCGCTTGGCCAAGCCCCGTTGGGGGAGGGAAGAGCTTGGTGGCTTGTGCGCGCAGGTTTTTCCAGCGTACACCGCGCAGGGCGTTGCCGGCGGCAAAGCTGAGATCAGCCGGGAGTCTCGCGGCCTTGGCTTTAGCCAAAAGCGCCTTGGTGCCGGTCTTGGTCTTGGCCAAGCCGTTGACTGCAACTGTCCGGAGTGCGAGCGGTTTTTTACTATCCTTGACAATGCTTAACAGGATTGGCTCGGCCTTGAGGAACTGCGCGTTGGCCAACGCCTCGGTGGTGGCCAGCGCGGCCTTGGCATCGGTGCCGTTGACGGCATCGGCCACCAGCTTTAGGCCCGGCTCCGTGAGGGCCAACCGCATGGCCTCAACGCCGGTGGACTCCTTGGGGTGTGCTTGGGCAAACCGGATCAACGCCGCCTCGTGTCCCTTGAGCTTGAAGTCGCGGACGATCTCCACGAATACCGGTGTACCCTTCGCCGCCTCAAGGCTTTTAAGAACGATCTTCTTAAGCGCGGGGTTGGACTCAATATCGATGTTCTTCAGCCGCTTGAGTGCCTCCAACTGGAGGTTCGTCTGAGCGGAGGATTCGCCTGACCAAGCGATGGCCAGACCGATGGCCAGTGCGATGAACAACCGGCTCCGCATCTCAGCCCTTCTCGATGCTGGCGTAAGCGTTGTGGTTGTGAATGCTCTCGAAGTTCTCGGCCTCGACCTTGTACCATGTTACGTGCTCGTGTGCCTTGAGCCGGAGCACCACGTTGCGGACGAGATCCTCGACGAACACCGGGTTCTCATAGGCGCGCTCGGTCACCGCCTTTTCGTCAGGCCGCTTGAGCAGGGAGTACAGCTCGCTGCTGGCCGACGCCTCGATGAGCGAGATCAAATCCTCGATCCAAACTGTTTCCGAAGACCGGATGGCCACTGTGACCTCGCCGCGCTGGTTGTGCGCGCCGTACTCGCTGATCGCCTTCGAGCAGGGGCAGAGGGTTGTAACCGCCACGCGCACGGTCATCACGAAATCGATGTCGTCACCGGTGGCGTTGGCTTCGAACCGCACGGTGTAATCCATCAACCCCTCGAGTTCGGTGGTTGGCGCCTGCTTGGTGATGAAGTACGGGAATTCCATCTCGAGGTGCGACGTATTGGCCTTGAGCCGTTCCTGCATCCGGGCGAGAAGGTCGGGGATGTTCTCGACGTGGATCATCTCGCCGTGCGAGTGGAGCACCTCGATGAAACGACTCATGTGCGTGCCCTTGAACTCCATTGGCAGATCGACGAACAGGCCGACCGTGGCGATGGTGTTCTGCACCACGTGGGCGCGGTCCCGCACCTGGATCGGGAAGCGCACGCCCCGCACGCCGACCTTGTCGATCGGCAGCTCGCGAGTGTCGCGCGTGTTTTGCGCGTCATGCAGCGGGGTTGTCGAAGGCTCACTTGCCATCGCAGTCAGAATAGCAAGAGTGCCTCGTCTTGCCAAACGGCGAAAACTACTCGCGCTTGGTCAAGTGCGGTCTCACGATGGAGGCCCACAGCGCGTACCCCTTGTCATTGATATGCAGGCCGTCCCGAACGAACAAATCCGGCTTTGGCTTACGGTTGTCGCCAAGCATTGGCTTCCAAATGTCAATATAGCCAAGCCGTTCATCCTTGGCGCAGGTGCCGCGCACGAGCGCATTCGCCTTGGCCATTTTACCGGACAACTTCCAGCGACTTAGGCTGGGTTTGATGGTGATAAATGAAATGTGTGTCTTGGGAAGCTTTGCGTGCACGACTTTCACGAATTGCTGAAAATCAGACAAGACTGTCTCCGGCGACTTGCCTCCGGCCACGTCGTTGTCTCCTGCGTACAGGACGATTTGCCGCGGCTTGTACGGAAGCACGATGCGCTTGGCGAAGTGGACTGAGTCAGCGATATGGGAACCGCCAAAGCCACGATTGATGACTTGGAATTTGGCAAAATCATCCTTGAGAGATTTCCAGCGTCGAATGCTTGAGCTGCCGATGAACAGGACGCCGCCCGGCGTGGGCATCTGTTTTTTGTCAGCAGCTTCGAATCGGGCGATGGATCTCTCCCAGCGCGACGAGTCGTGGTTCGACGCAAAAGTCATCAGCGGCGACAGGCTGAATAGAAGCGCCAGCCGCGGGATTTTCTTTTCAATCAAGGGCACATGCGCACTCTCCTAGAACGATCCAAGCTTGGGAAGAAAAATCGGTTTGGGCTTCTTTTCCACCGGCCGCTTGGCCAAGACTTTCGCCGATGCCGGAACCGCCCGCACCGGAGGCTTACCTCCCACTTGTCCAGGCCGCCTTGGCCGAGGACATCGGCGATGGCGACGCAACGACCTTGGCTCTGGTGCCGCAGGCCGCCATTGCGACCGCCGCGATGGTTGCCCGGGAGCCGTTGGTCATGGCTGGAGCCGACCTCGCCTTGGCAGCGTTTCAGCAGGTGGACGATCGCGTGGAGTTCGGTATCGAGATTTTCGATGGGCAACAAGCTGCGCTTGGACAAGCGCTGTTGCGCGTGCAGGGCCCGGCCCGCGCGCTGCTCACAGCAGAGCGCACCGCTCTCAATTTCATCCAGCGCCTGGCCGGCGTGGCCACGCTCACGGCCCGTTTCGTTGAGGAGGTCTCCGGCACGGATGCAACCATTCTCGACACGCGAAAGACAACTCCAGGTTGGCGCGCGCTGGAGAAATACGCCGTCGCCTGTGGCGGCGGAATGAACCACCGAGCTGGCCTATACGACCAGGTGATGATCAAGGACAATCACCTGTCCGCGCTCGACGGCGACATTGCCGGAGCGGTGACGCTGGCTCGCGAGGCGGCAGCCGAATTGAAAATTGAGGTCGAGGCAGACACGATCGATCAAGCCGAGGCCGCAGCCGAGGCCGGCGCGGACATCATCCTGCTCGACAACATGAGCTGCGACGAACTCCGCGAAGCCGTCGAGCAGATTGGTGGCCGAGCCAAGACGGAGGCCAGCGGCGGCGTGACACTGGAGACGATTCGCGAAATTGCCGGGACCGGAGTGGACTTCATTTCCGTCGGCGCGCTGACCCATTCTGCGCCGTCGGTCGATATTGCGCTTGATTTCGACGCCGGCTAGGTGTCGTGCAGCTTGTCCAGGGCGGCAGCCGCAGCGCGTGACTCGGCCTCTTTTTTGCTGCCACCCGTGCCGCGCCCCATTTCTCTGCCTGCGTGTTGCACGGCGACCTCGAACTCCCGTGCATGGGCCGGTCCGGACGAGCCAAGCAGTTCGTACGTCGGTGCGTCGCCGCTGCCGCCCTGCAGCCGTTCCTGCAGTTCGCCCTTCGGGTTGTCGATGGACGGGACGCTTTCAAGGTCGGCCAACTCATCGGCAAAAATCCGGTTGACGAAATCGCCTGCGACATCCAGCCCGCCATCGAGGTACAGCGCGGCGACAATGGCCTCCAGCGCGTCCTCCAGCGCAGATTCCCGGCCTCGCTCGAACTCTGCGCGCTGGCCGCGTCCGAGTACGAGGTGTTGCTCGAGGCCAAGCGCGCCGGCCTTGGCAGCCAGTGATGCGCCGTTGACCAGCCCGGCGCGGGCCTTGGTCAGGTGGCCTTCGTCCTTCCCGGGATGTAACCGGTAAAGCGTCTCGGAGATCACCGCTTGCAGGATGGCGTCCCCGAGGAACTCCATCTGCTGGTTGTCGTCGGATGGCTTCGATTGGTTGCCGGAGGCCGAGGGATGTGTCAGAGCGAGTCGCAGCAGGCTGGGGTCGCCAAACTCGTGGCCGAGTATCTGCTGTATTGCTTGCAAGTCAGCCACCGCTCGGGTTCACGATTCGTCCACCGCTTCGGCGACTGGTTCTGGCTCCCCGTTGGTCTCCGTAACCCCGTCGGCGGCGGGTGGGTGCAGCCCGTGCTCGAGTAACTCGGCGACTTTGGTCTGCACGTCGCCAAGCTCGGCCAGCTTCAGCGCGGGATCGAGGATGGTGAACACGTCGCCGGATTGCGTGTGTTCGTAGATCAGCATCCGGCTGCCGTCTTCGTTTCGGAGCTGATCCTTGTTCTTGATGACACGCTTGCGCTCGAGCATCACCGCGAGGATAAAGCAGGCCTCCGTGTGCTCCGGGTCGTTTTGCTCGATCATTTTCTTAAGCAGTGACTCGGCGTTGTCCTTTTGGATAGCCTCGGGCGGGGGCGGGGGTGGCATCTCATAAACGCCCTGCCAATGGGAGATGTAGCCGCCCATTGCGCCGGGTTCGGCCTTGTGTTTTTGCTCCCAGCAACCGGGGCAGATGTCCCGGCGCTCTAGGCTCTCCATGCCGCAAAAAAGAATCGTGCGGTACGGTTGTTTATCCTCGAACGCGGTTTCGCAGTCGTCGCAGTGGTGTGAGCGTGAGCGAAAATGCCAATCCATAATGATATCGCGAAGGCGGCCGGAGTATCACCGCGAACCGGCGATTCGGAAAGTCATTTGCGCTTTGCCTACCAGCCAACGGCGGCTCGAGAGCCCTGCTTGACGATGAGCTTCTCTTCCTCCCAGATGGCTAAGCCGGTCTTCAGGTCGGTCAGTGAGAGTTGGAAGGCGAACTCGGATTGCTTGATTGTTGGAAGCAAAACACGCCTCGCGCGGGCGTTGTTTTGGATGATCTTGCCAGACAGGCTGTAATCGGGCGAGACGAGGTTGCCCTTGCCGGGGATGGTCGCTTGGTTGAAATCATCGTCGTTTCGCAGCTCGCGCACGGCCTTGGAAGACTCATCTTCCGGGCCGTCGAGGCCAACCGCTGTGGTGGTCAGCGCACGGCCGCCCTTGTTCAGTGCCACACGGATTTTTTTCATTAGGCTGTCGGTGTCTATGTGCTGCGAGGTGTTGTTCTTGATCCGGCCGATCATCAGCACCTTCGGCTTGCCGGCGACCGACTGGATCGCTCCGGAGAGCAACAGCGACTGCGTCAGCTCGTCGGCTGCGCGGATCCAGTCCTGTGTGTTGATCTGCTCGACGTTGACGACGCTGTCACGGCCGTCATGGTCGATGTACTTGGCAGTGGCACAGCCCAGCGCGAGCACGGGCAGCACGGCGGCGGTGATGAGTTTGATAATTGGTTTCATCTCTGCGGTTTATTTTAACCGGAATTGCTGAATCTTCAAGGGCGCGCCCGGCGCGAAGCCCTTGACACAGACCACGTTCACGCGACCGATATTCACCGTGACCCCGCTTTTTTGCGACCCAACCAGCAGCGTCAGTTTGCGGTCGGTTGGCGTCTTGACCCGGCACACACGGAACGTCTTCGGGAGCGCGGTCCACGTGCGGAGATCGGCCTGCGCACCAGCGGCTTGGTACAGGAAACCCGTGATCGCGCCGAGGTCGCCGGATTCCTCGCGCACTTTTTTCGAGATCGCCGCCTTGGCGGCGGAGGCGGCCAGCGTGCGCAAGATCACCGCTGGCAACCCGGTCCGGAAGTCCCGTGCAACCACAGCGTCCATGTCGCAAATCAGCGTCGACTCGCGCTTGGCCCCGCCGATCGCTACGTGCGCGGGTGTCATGTTCCCCCGTGGCTCGAGCCGGGGAAACGCTGCCGCGACGTACGGCACGTTTTCGCTGTGCAACGGCACGTCGAGCCGGACCTCGCGGCGGATCGGCGCACCGCCTGTCTCGAAAATGACGTATGTCAGGTCGGGATGCTTCGCTCCGCTTAGGATGCGATCGACCATCTCGATCTCTTCGGAGAGAAATGGTGGGCGGCCAAGCGACTCGTGAACGCGCCGGAGCGAGACGAGCGCGTTTTCCCGTCCGTCCGCCGCAAGGCTCCAGAGGCAGAGCGCATGCAGAAAATCGGTGAAAGGATTGATGAATACGCCGTAATCCAGCGCTAGGTCCGGCTGAAGCCCGTCGAGCTTCGCGCTGCGGATCGCCCGCTCGAGTTCCCCGGCGGACTTCCGGGCGGCGACGATGCGGCGTGCGTTGCGAACGACCTCGGCGTCCTGCTCCGCGTGTGCCTGCCGCAGCTCAATGAGCGCGGCCTCCGCTTTACCAAGCTGCAGATAATTCAGTGCTTGGTAGGTGTTGAGCATCACGCGATCGTAGCCGCGCCCCTCGTACGGCAGCGCAGCCAGGTTGGTCAGCAGGCCGCCAGCCTCCCTCGACAGCCGCACCTCGGCCTGCCGATCGTAAAATGTGATCCGCCTCTCTGCCTGCTCGAACGCAAGGTTGCTGGCTGCGAACTGTCCATCTGCTCGCAGCGCAGCGCCCTGCTCGAGAAACCACACCACGGCGTCGCGCGAGTCGCTGCGTTTGCCCACCTCCCGGTTAGCGATCTGCGCGGCCTGCACCGTGCTGCCGCTGTTCCACGCTCCGCGAAACAACCCGGTCTGGCTCTCGTAACTGGCGCATCCGACCAACAGCAGCCCAAAACCCAAGCAACAACCCAAACGCATCGCCGGCAACATTACTGCCTTGCCAACCACCCGCCAACGCTGGAGCGGTAGCGGGGGAATTGGCGTGCCGGAGCGCTGGGGGCATGGCAGATTTTGGGCGGTGGGAAAAATCATTGGCATTGACCTGGGCACGACCAATTCGCTGGTGGCTATTGTTGAGTCGGGCATCCCGCTGGTGCTGGCGGATGGGCAGCGCCGTCGGTTGACGCCGTCGGTGGTGCGCGTCCCGGCGACCGGCGAGCCTGTAGTTGGCTGGGAGGCTCGGCGCGGGAGGGTGGCGCATCCGGAGACGACGGTCACGTCCATCAAGCGGTTCATAGGACGCCGGGGAGATGAGTTGGATTCAACCGCTGACGCGCCGGCGTATCCCATCCGGGCTGACAGCAGCGGGCCGGTGGCGGTGCCGTTGCACGGTCGCGACTGGTCGCCGGAAGAATTGTCAGCCGAAATTCTGAAAGCACTCCGGGCGATCGCGGCAGAGGGGATGATCGACCAGCCGGAGGCAGCGGTAATCACGGTGCCGGCCTATTTCAACGACGCCCAGCGCAACGCGACGCGTAAAGCCGGTGAATTGGCTGGGCTGCGGGTGGAGCGCATTATCAACGAACCGACTGCCGCCGCGCTGGCGTACGGGCTGAATTCGCTGAAGGAAAAATCGAAAGTGGCGGTGTATGACCTCGGCGGCGGAACATTTGACCTCTCGATTCTTGAGTTGAACAACGGCGTGTTCCAGGTCCTGGCCACCTGCGGCAACACGCGGTTGGGCGGCGACGACATTGACCGCGCGTTGATCGATCACTTGGCGGAGCAAATTGGCCAAGCGGGCGGGCCAAGCGTTGGCGGGAACCCCTCGCTGTGGGCGCGCTTGGCTGAGGCCGCAGAGGAGGCCAAGACGCGGCTGTCCACGGAAACCGCTGTTTCCATCGAACTGCCGTTCCTGACGCCGGATTGCAGTTTTGAATTTGAACTGAGCCGCGAACAACTCGAGCGCTTGGCCAAGCCGATCGTGACTCGCACGCGTGAGTATTGCCTCAAGGCGATGGCCGACGCCGGCTTGGTGAACGGCGATCTCGACCAAGTGATCCTCGTCGGTGGCCAGACGCGGATGCCGCTCGTGCGCGAATTTGCAGCGGGGGTGTTCGAGTGCTCCGACGGCGGGCCCGAGCTGAACATGTCGCAAAACCCGGACGAGGCGATTGCACTGGGTGCGGCGATCCAGGCGGGGATTTTGTCGGGCGACTTCAGCGGTATACTGCTTCTCGACGTGACCCCGCTCTCACTTGGCATCGAGACGTTCGGAGGGTTGATGAACGTGATCCTACCCCGCAACACGACGATTCCGGTGAAGCGCGGCGAGGCGTTCACGACGGCGGCCGACTACCAAAAAGAGGTTCTGATCCACGTGCTGCAGGGAGAGCGCGAAAAGGCGGTGGACAACTGGAGCCTTGGCCGTTTCACGCTGGAGTTCGAGCCGCAACCCAAGGGCGTGGCCAAGGTGGGCGTGCAATTCGAGATCGATGCTGACGGTATCCTGCACGTGCTGGCGCGTGACATCAAAACCGGCAACGAGAAGCTCGTAGAGATGGCTTCTGCCGTGGAGGTAGATGACACCGAGGTGCAGCAGATGATCGAGGAATCGGTCGAGCATGCATTCGACGACATCGAGCAACGGCGCTGGATCGAGGCCAAGCTGCACGCCGAGCAAACCACGGAGGCGACGCGCAAGGGGCTGGTGGCGCACGGCGGCGAGTTAGCGGCGGATCAGCGCGCGGGCATCGAGTCGGCGCTGGGGGCGGTGGAGTCGCTGCTGGCCAAGCGTGAGCGGAAGGAAGCCGTTGAGGCTGCTGAGTTGAAAGAGGCCAACGGCAGGCTTGACGCCGCCACCCAGCCGCTTGCTGAGCGGATGATGGATCGCGTAATGGAGGAGTTGCTTGAGAAGCGCAGCGTGCTGCCGGGCTAGTTTTTAGCGGGGAGCTTGATGTCGTCGAGCGCCTTGTTTCGAAAACCACTACGAGACTTTTTGACATCTGCACCCTCGACGTGCCGGATGTCGTCGTAATCCACGTCCCTCATCCGTTCCTCGGGGTTCGGGTGCGGCGCTCGCACGTTTTTGGAGAGTGGGTTGATGAGGACGATGACGCTGCGGCCGGCTTCGCGCGGCTTGGTGTCGCAGCTTCCCCAAGGTTTGATCTTCTCGATGAACGCCTCGATGGTTTGCAGGCCGATGTGTTTCGTGCGCAGTTCCTTGCCTCGAAACCGCAGGATAACCTTGACCTTCATGCCTTCGCAGAGGAAGTCGATCGCGTGATTCAGCTTGAAGGTAAAGTCGTGCGGGTCGATGTTCGGTCGCAGCTGGATCTCCTTGATCTTGACCGTGACGGTGGCTTTCTTTTGCTCCTTGCGAAGCCGTTTCTGGTCGTAAGAATATTTACCGTAGTCGGTGATCCGGCAGACCGGTGGCTTGGCATTGGGTGAAATCTCGACCAGATCCAGCCGATGCTCCTTGGCCATTCGCATGGCTTCCTGGATGGAATACACCCCCAACTGTTTCCCATCATCCGCCAAGAGCCGGACTTCTTTTGCCCGGATCCTCCCATTCACTCGCTCTCTCGGTGCCCGATACGGGCGCCTTCCACCTCTGGGGCGACTCAAAGTGCGCCCCCCATGCCGTGTTTTATCATATAGTCTAAATAAATCGCCCGTCACTGGACGGGGCAGGAGCAAAGGCTATTTTTTGGCGACGCCTTTGCAAGCCAAATTTTCTGGAAAACGCAAGCAACGAGAATGCCAAGAGAAGTCCTGAGCCTTGGCCAAGGGAATAACTTTGCGGCCAGACTGTCGTCACGATACAATCCCGCCCCGAAGCCGCATGAGTTTTTTTGACACCATATCAAAGGCTCTTCGCTTGGCCAAGGGCCTGCTATTGCAGGCCGGAGTGCTGGCACTTGGCCAAGCGCAGGCGCAGTTGGCTCCGCCGCCTCCGCCGGCCAAGACCAGCATCATCGTCAGCAATGGCAAGTCGCTCGACGGCTGGCGCGCGCCGCTGGGCGACTGGAAACTGGCAAAGGTCGCCACTCCGTTGCCGGACAACCCGAAAGCGCTCGCGCTGTCAGTAGGAACGGGCGTGCTCGTCAACGGCGACAAGGGCCGCACAGGCAACCTGTTTAGCAAGCACGAGCATGGCGACGTGATGGTGGCCATCGAGTACATGGTGCCGCAGGGATCGAACTCCGGAATTTATTTCCAGGGCCGCTACGAGATTCAAATCCTTGACAGTTACGGCAAGGAGAAAGTTACTTCCGGTGACAACGGCGGCGTCTATGAGCAGTGGACCAATGGCAAGGGCTTCGGTGGCGCTGCACCAATCAAGAACGCGAGTAAGCCGCCGGGCGATTGGCAGAAATTCATCGTCACCTTCCGTGCGCCGCGTTTTGACAAGGCTGGGAAAAAAATAGAGAACGCCCGGTTTGTGAAGGTGATCCACAATGGGCAGTTGATTCACTACAATGTAGAGGTAACCGGCCCGACGCGTGCGGCGGCATTCAACGACGAAAAACCCAATGGCCCACTGATGCTCCAGGGCGACCACGGTCCGGTCGCATTCCGGAAAATTGTTTTAAAACCGGTCAAGCTCGATTGAACTGACCGGTCAAGCTAACACCCACTCAGCAACTCATGGACACCAAGCCAGCGCCGACAACTTTCAAAGGCATCCTTCGTCATCTAGGACCAGGCCTGATCATCACCGCCACCATTGTCGGCTCAGGCGAACTGATCGCCACGCCCAAACTTGCCTCCGAGGTTGGCTTCAAGATGCTCTGGTTCATCATCCTTGGCTGTCTGGTCAAGGTGTTTGTGCAGGTTGAACTGGGCCGCTACACACTGGTCACCGGCAAGACCACGCTCGAGGCGATGAACAGTGTTCCGGGGCCAAAACTTCGAGTCTCATGGATGGTCTGGTTTTGGGTCGTGATGTACATCGGATCGACGATGCAGGTGGCTGGCATGATGGGGGGCATCGCGAGTCTAGTGATCGAGGACAAGGAGTCAGGTTGGCACCTCGCATTGATCGGCATCATTGCAATCGTCTGCATGGTGATGTTGCTATCCGGACGGTACCGACTTGTGGAGCGGGTTTGCATTGTGATGGTGGTGCTGTTTACGTTCTTTACGATCCTCGCGCTTGCATCGATTCAATTCACGGACAATGCCATCACAGCGAGTAAAATCGGTAGTGGACTAACGTTTTGGTTGCCGCCGGATTTTGCCATCGCATTCGGTGCATTTGCCATAATTGGCGTTGGGACTTCAGAACTGATTTATTACCCATACTGGTGTATCGAAAAGGGATACGCCAAGAACACCGGCGAGCACGACAAAACTATCGGCTGGCTTGAGCGCGCCCTTGGCTGGCTCAACGTGATGCGCTGGGACGCGTGGATTTCGTGCGTAATCTATACAGGGGCAACTGTTGCCTTTTATTTGCTTGGGGCGGCAACGCTGTACAACTCCGGGCAAGAGATTACAGACGACAACGTTATCTCAAGCCTTTCCGCGATGTATGAGAGTGCATTTGGTGAGTTTGGAAAAACCGTCTTTAGTGTCGGTTGTTTTTGCGTGCTGTTTTCAACAGTCTTTGCAGCAACCGCAGCAAATTCACGACTGTTTGCTGATGGCGTATCGGTTTTTGGTATCAAGAAATACCAAAGTGAGGATGAGCGACACGCCATGGTCAAATTTGGGGCGGTAGTGTTGCTGGTTTTGGCTTTCATCATTTTCGCAGGATTCGGCAAGCCGGTTTCCCTTGTTTTCATGGGCGCGTTCGCTCAGGGGGCGTTGCTTCCGTTTTTGGCGTTCGCCTCTATTTATTTTCTCTATACACGTGTGGATCGCAAACTGCATCCCGGCAAAACCTGGAAAGTGTTCCTCTCCCTCTCGGCGATCTGCATGGCGATTATTGGCGCATACTCCGCCGTGAAGGAAGTAAGCAAGCGGATTGGACCGGAAACCGAGTCGGCCGAGATGGCTCCGGCATCCACCAACAGCGCACCGGTAGCGGTTGAGCAACCCAAGGAGTAACGGTGACTGAGGAGTTTTTAAGAGTGATCGACACTGGCGACCTACCAGGACTTGGCCCAGAGCAGCGTACTTCGGCCAGGCCGATTGCCGCGCTTGGCCAAGCGGTGAATGCGCTTGGCCAAAGTCCGGCGACCGCAAATCTCGCTCGCTCGGCGGCGCTGCTGTGGCACGATCATCTTGACGAGTCGCACATGGTGTCGCAGGGCATCGCCTCGACCGACGGCAGTTTTTTGCACGGCATTATGCACCGCCGCGAGCCGGATTACTCGAACGCGAAATACTGGTTTCACCGCGTGGGCGATCATCCCTGTTATCCGTCGTTGGCCAGCCAGGTGGAGGCATATCTCGGCGTCACCGGAAACGAGGCTTTGGCCAAGCGCTTGGTTCCCGGTGCCCAATGGGATCCGTTCCAATTTGTTGATGCTGTGGAGTCTGCCATGCACACGGGCCAACACGTTGACGCTCTTCAAAACATTCAACGCCTCGAATTTGAATCGCTCGTGGCTTCCTTTCTCGCCTAACTTGGCCAAGCGCTGATGGCCGAAATTTTAAAAGTTCTTTCGGCAGTTTTGCCGGTGTTTTTGATCACGTTTTTGGGTTATCAATTCAGGCGTATCAATTGGCTTACCCGGGATGCGGATGAGAGTCTGATGCGGGTGGCGATGAATGTGCTGCTGCCATGCCTGGCCTTCAGCAAAATCAGCGGCAACGAGGCGATTCGCCAACCGGAGAATGTGTGGCTGCCGCCGGTTGTTGGCTTCGGTTCGATCGCCTTGGGCATGGCAGTCGGTTGGCTCGCTCGGCGATTTGCTACAGGTGAGTTAGGCCCGAACGCACGAACTTATGCGATCACGATTGGTGTGTTTAACTTCGGCTTTGTCCCAATCCCGCTCAGTGAGTCGCTCTTTGGAGCCAACGCCGTCGCGGTGTTGTTCGTGTTCAACGTGGGAACTCTCCTGGCGATGTGGTCACTTGGAGTGATGTTGCTTCATGGAGAATGGAGCACAGCTTGGAAGAAGATACTTAACGCACCCTTTCTTTCCATCGTGTTCGCGCTGATCGTGAACGCCACTGGGTTTTACGTTTACATTCCCGAAGTCGTTGTTAACTCCATTGAAATGCTAGGTGTTTGTGCCATTCCAATTTCTATACTAACGATGGGCGCTATGATGAAGGACTATATCGCTGAGTGCGAATTCCGGTCGGCGTTTCGGGTTTGCTGGACCAGCATCCTCCTGCGTATGGGTCTGCTGCCGGTGCTGATGATCGCGGTGGCGAAGTGGCTCCCATGCTCGACCGAACTGCGCCAGGTGATGCTGATTCAGGCCTCGATGCCGGCGGCAATGTTTCCGATTTTGATCTCCCGTATGTACGGGGGCAACCCGGTGATCGCGACGCAGGTGGCGATCGCCACGACATTGGTCAGCCTGGCCACGATCCCGCTTTGGCTCCATGCTGGAGCGGCATTTTTGGATCTCAAATTCATCGGACAATAGCCGTTGGCCAAGCGTTTCCGCTTGTAGTCGACTGGTGATTCGCGTAGGGCAAGGCGCATGCGAGTAACCCTACTTCTCTCAATTGCCGGTGCACTGTTCCTTCAGCCAAGCTTGGCCGCGGACGACTCACTCAAGGTCATGACGTATAACCTGCGATACGCCAGCAACAGCAAACCCAATGCCTGGCCCGACCGCCTGCCTGTCATGGGCGAACTCATCCAAAAAACCGATCCTGACATTATTGGCACCCAGGAGGGCAAGTTCTATCAGCTTAAGGAACTGAACAAAAAAATACCCCAGTATACTTGGTTTGGCACGGGGCGCGATGGAGGGAGCCGCGGTGAGTTCATGGCAATTTTTTACAAGTCGGACCGGTTTGAGATTTTAGAATACGACCACTTTTGGCTGTCCGACACGCCCAACGTGATCGCTTCAACGACTTGGGGGCACAGCAACCGGCGAATGGTCACGTGGATTCGTTTTCTCGATCGCAAAACAAAAAAGCAGTTCTATTTTTGGAACACGCACTTTGATCACCGAGTGCAGCCGGCCCGCGAAAAGGCGGCCTTGCTTGTTAACAAAAAGGTGGCTGCACTCGAGGCCAAGTTGCCTATTCTGTTGGTTGGAGATTTCAATGCCTCAGCCGGGATGAACAAGGCCTACGACACGCTGGTAAAGGACGGCGGCTTCACCGACACGCTGCTTACGGCGAAGAAAGCGATAAACGCCGATTGGAATACAATGAACGGCTTCAGGGCAACGCGGAAGGGCGCGCGCCGTATCGACTGGGTGTTGGCAAAGGGACCAGTGTCAACCAGCGAGGCCGAGATTGTTTTGTATGACAATAGCAAGCAGTACCCAAGCGATCACCAGCCGGTTTCGGCGGTTATCACGCTAGAGTAGCGCTTGATCAGGCGTGGTGTTGCTGGGGATTATTCCTCCTCGAACTCAACATTGATATTGTTGTTGTCGAGCGTGCTGCCTTCGGCCTGGGCTAGGCGCGACAGCGCAGTGAGGTATTGCACCTTCGCGTTGATCTCGGAATAGCGCCGATTGGTCAGATCCCGTTGGGCCTGCAGCACCTGATAATTCTCGATGGCCCCCTCGTCGTACCGTTTGGTTTCATGCTGAAGGGCCAACTCACTGCTAATCCGTGCCTGGCGCGTCACGGAAATCTGTTCGAATCGGTACTCGGCATCACGGATGAGCCGGTCAATCTCCACCATGATGGATTGTTCCAAATCCTTGTGTTGCAACACGGCCTGCTCCTTTTGAGCTTGAGCGGTCTTATAGCTGGCCCTCGCAGAACGGTTGGGGATTGGGATGCTGAACTGAAGACCAAATGAGTAATTTGGGTAATCACCCCCCCGAATATCCCTGAAGGCGGTATTAAATGCAGCAGCCCGATTTATGAAACCTGAAGAGACGTACCTTCCCGTCTTTGGATCTCTAAGAGGATACTGGGAAATGGTTCCATCCGGGTATCTGTGCAACACATCGGCGTTGTCGCTGCCGGACAGTCCGTAGGTAGCCCGTAGATCCAGTTGAGGGTAAAGTTGGTTCTTGTTGTATTTCAACCGAATGTCTGCGTTCTCCAGCGAGATTTTGCTTTGAAGAATCTCCGGGCGTTTGTTGAGCGCTTTGTCCCAGCTGTCCGCTCGATTAAACACCGTCTGCACTGGGTTGAGTTCACCGACTGGTGTTAATTCTTTATCATGTGCTGAGGCAAAGTCGTCGGTTAAGAGCCGCTTTAGGGTGTTGACACTGTCGGCGAAGCCATTTTGAACAGATAGGAGCGAGGCTTTTTGCGAGAATAACTCGGCTTCCAGTTGAGGCAGCTGAGATTTGGCCAAGGTTCCGACCTCGGCTCTCCGTTTCTGGTTGCTAAAGTTTTTCTCTGTCAATGCGAGAGTTTCTTCTGCGACCTTTACATTTTCACGGCTGGCGATGAGTGAATAGTACGCGAGCTCGACACTGGAGACGGTCTGCGTGATTTGTCGGATGACTGTGAGGGAGGAGCTCTCGATCTGTTGCTTATTCAGTTTGATACTCATACGGGTGCCATCTATCCACGCTCCCCTTAACAGGGGTTGGGTGAGATTGGCAAAGAAGCCCGTTCCATAACTTCCAAACGGGAAATCTGACGCACTTTTTCCCGTCGTCTCGGAAGCGTTGAATCCAAGACTGTAGCGCATTCCAGTCGAGGGCAGTAAAATGCCATTGAGACCAAAGTTGCTCCTGAAGGAGTCTGTTTTACTGGTTGGAATGGTAAACTCCAAAGGATTTTCTCGGCCCTTGCTTTCTCGAAAACTGTCCGTGGCCCCCAAGCTTAATCTCGGGTCGTAGGCTCCATAGCTACCTTGCAGATTAAGGGCGGCCAACCGGGGTTGATAGTTTGAGATTCGAACATCGAGGTTGTTCTCTAGCGCGATCTGGATGCACTGCTCAAGGGTGACCGCGCCGCCGGGAATTTCAGCTGCATTGACCGCGGTCAATCCCAGGGCGACGAAGAATCCCAAAATAAGTTTTTTCAAGGACATGAGAGGGCGAGGGTGCGTGATTTGCATCGGTTCGTCAATCAGGAGAAAGTTAAGGTTTTGTATCAAATAAGATTGTTTGGCCGCTTTACCCGGCCAGTGCCATACGCCCTGACGTCGATCACGGTTTCAGGATTCGGTAAAAAAACTCCCCGTCTCCGGGCGCGCTCTTGTCGATGTACATGTTGACTGGTGGGGTGGCCGGCAGCAACTCGGAGACGGTTTCAAACGCTTCGCCAAGCGCGGCGGTCCGCTGCACCCGGTATGATTTGTCCGCCACGCTGTGCCAGCGGATCTCCAGGCCAAGCGGGGTTTGCCGGCTCGCCGGCAGGATGGCGAACACCGAATCGGGGTCGTCCGGGTCGGTCCCGGCGGCGAGTTCGTCGTCGTCACTCGCGCCGTCGGCGTCGGCGTCGTCCGCGTCGAGGGCAAGCTCCACGATGTCAAACTTGTGGTCGCCGGTGTTCATGTGGTGCATCAGCAACACGGCAGGCCGGAGGCCCTTCCTTTTGGCCAAGCCGCGGTCAACGGCGACGCGCACCGGCGCGTTGGCGTCGTGTATCACTGTACCACCGATGCCTAGCGCTGAATGCACCACCGGCTGGGTCACGTCGTAGCGGATCAGCTGCGTGCGATCGATTTCCGGGTAGCCGTACTGCTCGGCGCCGAGATTGAGCAGCCGAAATTGAAAGTCGGTTTTCTGCTCGTTGAGCCCGAGCATTCGCGCCGGAACCGGCAGCACCATCACGCTGTTGTTGAATGGCACAGTGTCGTACTCGTCCGGCGGGAAGACATTAAGGTAGCCGGCATCCGCGATGCCACGTTCATCCCGTGGGACTCGGATGAGAATGGAGAGGAACACGTCATCGGCGTAGCCGGACACGGTGAGGTCGTCCTTGATGTAGCCGCCGTTGCTGCAACTGGCAAGTTCGTGGTCGATCCAGCCGTTGAAGTCCGTGTCGATCTGCAGGTGTGGGTCGTAGAGGAAAGAGTGCGGGTTCGTCCATGGCCCGGCGTTGGCGATGCCGAAGTAAAGCGTCGTTTCAGCCACCGAGCCGGTCTGCGGGTAGTCAGACGCCACCCCGAATGCCAGTGCGTCGGCAGCAATGTCGGACGGGTCCGTGAGCAAATTATTGCGTGGGCTGATCCCGGCCAGTTCGAACACCGACACGAGTGGCCTGGGATGCTCCGAGCCGCCCTCGAGCGGCAACTCAAGTGTCACAAGATCGTGGGTTGACAGACCAACCCGCGTTACCGTGCTTTTCTTGGTAGCGGCTGCGCGGACGACGGCGTGGTACGGCACACATAGTGTTTTGGTTTCGTTAGACAGCACGACCTTGCCGCTGACCTCGTACACCCAGCTTCGGGCGCGGTCGTTCAGCTTGGCCGGGGTGAGCGGGTCGCCGGTCCGGTCAAACTTGGCCGGTTCGGCGTAAAATCGTACCGGCACTAACTCGTGCGACTGGGCCGCAAGAGTGACTTGGTTCATCGGCAGCTCGATTTCGAAGCCGGCTTCTGTGACCGTTTCCTCGATGGACAGGGCAAACTGGGCTGCCGAGTCGCCGTGGTTGGTAACCCGGATTTGCCGCGTCTCCTCCCACGGCTTGGCCAAGGCCAGCGCGCCGAGCGACAGTGTGGTCAGCCCATCGCTGTCGTCCGCCATGGCCGTCACGGAGGTGGTTATCGCTTGGGCCACGTCAAGGAACCCGGCCCCGGAAAGCGACTCGGGGTACGGTGTGCCATCCTTGTGCTGCATCGGTTTGGCGTTGTTGAGCAGCAGCGCCTTGATTTCGGTGGCACTCCAGTCGGGGTGCGCCTGCTTGGCCAAGGCGGCCGCGCCGGCAACATGCGGCACGGCCATCGACGAGCCACTGAACCAGGCCCCACCGGTGCCGGTGCCCATCCGGGCCGACTGGATCAGCTCACCCGGCGCGGTGATCTCTGGCTTGAGCAGGCTGTAAGGCGACGACGGTCCGCGCGCGCTGTGCGCCGCCATGCGGTACACCTCGCCGTCCCGGTTGGCCGAGCCGACAGAGAGAACGGGACGCTCTACGCCCGGCGCGGCCGCGAGGTAGAAATTGTTGTTGTTAGAGTTGCCGGCGCCGGAGACGATCAAGCAGCCCAGCCGCGTGAGGTGGGTGTATACCTCGGCCTCGGCCTCGTGTTTTTCCTCCAGGCCCAAGGTAGAGCCGAGCGAGAGGTTGACTACGTCGATGCGGTCTGAAAAGTCGTTGTCGCCATTCGGGTCGGCGCACCACTCAAGCGCGTCGAGGACGAGATTTGTCGAGCCCAGCGCGTTGTCACCGAATATTTTCAGCGCAAACAACTTTGCTTTCGGCGCCACTCCCGGCTTTAGGAGGAACCCGGAATAATCCAGCCCCGCGTAGTAGTCGCCGCCATATGGCTGGCCCTGCTTTGTTACGCCGACGCCGCCGACGATGCCTGCGACATGGGTGCCGTGGCCATAGCCGGACCGGTCGAGCGGGTCGCCGTCTGGCAGTGGCACGTCATCCTCGCCGGAGTAGTCTTTGCCGGCAAAATCCCAGCCATCGACCTTGTCGGTGGGGAACGTGCCCTCCTCGACTTTGTTTGCGTCGTTGGTTTGATACGCCGCCTTCGTGCCGGTACCGCCAAACATTGCGTGTGTGTAGTCCAGCCCGGAATCGATCACCGCAATGCGCATACTGGCCCCGTCGAAACCGGTGGTGCGCGTTCCCCACGCTGATTTGGCACCGACCGCGGGCACGCTTTTTGCGGTGAGCGGCTCGTACACCCGCAACCGCTCGACCCGTTTCACGCCGGCCCGCTTGGCCAAGGCGGCTCTTTTACCCGGGGCAACCCGGACGCGCAGGGCGTTGACGAGCCGGGAGTGGCGCCGGATCACCCGGACGCCGTCGGTCTCGAGCTTCTTGGCCTGGGCGTCTTGCTCGGTGGCGATGCGTCGGGCCTGCCGCCGCACCGCTCGGCCAAGGGCTGCACCGCCGAGGCCGTCCTGCTGTTGCTCCAGGTAAAACGGAACCAGCGCCTGCTCCTCGAGTTGTACCAGTAGCGGCAACAACCTTGGTGCCTTGGCCGCCTTGGCCAACGGAATACCTGTGAGCAGGCAAATGTGGAGCAGAATGGGAAAATCGAGGAAGCGGCTCATGAGGTTGTTCCGGTGCTTCGCCAAGCGACGGGAGCGCCGCCGCATCCTGTGTGAGTGTTCGCGTCTTGGCAAGTTCCGGGCTGGTCGCTTGGCCAAGCGTGATTCGCTTGATCTCTTCTCTTTAAGAGGTTGTGCTCCTTCACCTTTTTGGCATCTATTTTCAGGGGGGACTTGCATCCGGTTTTTCGGCTCTCTATCTTGCCGCGACCGGTTGCCGGAACTGATGCGAGCTGATCTCTTGAAGACTCCGTTAAACCCTTCGATGCCCCGCCCTCCGCGCGGCGGCTGCCTTGATGCCCGAGCCTGAGATCACTCCGGAAGTCATCGAGGAACACGGGATCACGGCGGAGGAATATGAGCACATCCTCGAGATTCTCGGCCGGGAGCCGAACTTCACCGAGCTGGGTATTTTCTCCGTGATGTGGAGCGAGCATTGCTCCTACAAAAACACGCGGGCCTTACTCAAGACGTTTCCTACGGAGTCGCCCAAGGTCATCGTTGCTGCTGGGGAGGAGAATGCCGGCGTGATCGACATGGGCGACGGACTGGGCGTGGCGTTCAAGATCGAGTCGCACAACCATCCCAGCGCGGTCGAGCCGTTCCAGGGGGCGGCGACTGGCGTAGGCGGCATCATCCGCGATATTTTCACGATGGGCGCCCGGCCGATCGCCTGCATGAACTCGTTGCGGTTCGGCAGTCTCGGATCACCGACTGTGCGTCAGCTGTTCCGGGGTGTAGTGGCCGGCATAGCCCATTATGGCAACTGCATCGGCCTGCCGACGGTGGCCGGAGAGGTCTGTTTTGACCCGTCGTACGAAGGCAATCCACTCGTTAATGCCTTCAGCCTTGGGGTGTTACGGCATAGCCAGGTGGCCCGTGGCGCGGCCAAGGGCATAGGCAACCCGGTCTTTTACGTCGGCCCGGCGACAGGGCGTGACGGCTTGGCCGGGGCGGCCTTTGCGTCACAGGACTTGACCGAGGAATCGGCCGAGCAACAGCGCGGCGCGGTGCAGGTGGGCGATCCCTTCATGGAGAAACTGTGCATGGAGGCCTGCCTTGAATTGCTGGCGACCGGCGCAGTCGCGGGGATTCAGGACATGGGCGCGGCCGGCCTGACTTGTTCCACCTGCGAGACGGCAGCCCGCGGCGGGACCGGCATTGAGATCGACCTGGCAAAGGTGCCGCAGCGCGCCCCCGACATGACGCCGTATGAGATCCTGTTGAGTGAGTCACAGGAACGCATGCTCATCATCGTCCACAAGGGTCGGGAGGAGGAGGTCAAACGAATTTTCGACAAGTGGGACTTGCCGTGGGCAGAAGTGGGCGCAGTGACCGGAGACGGCATGATGGTGGTGAAAAATTACGGCAACGTTGTTGCCAGCGTCCCGGCGGCTAAGCTCGCCGACGAGGCGCCGATCTACCATCGCGATGCTCGGGAGCCGGCGTACCTTGCCCAAACCCGCGCGCTGCAGCTAGATGACATCCCGGCCTTGGCCGATCCGGGAGCAGCCTTGGCCAAGCTGCTTGGCTGGCCGACGATCGCGTCAAAAAACTGGGTGTACCGCCAGTACGACCACATGGTGCGCGCCGGCACGGTGATCAATCCCGGCTCCGATGCGGCGGTCATCCGCCTCAAGGCTGACTCCTATCCGCCGCTGCCCAGCGACACGGCGCAGAATGGTATCCCTGACAAGTACCTCGCGATGAGCGTCGACTGCAACGGCGCACACGTCTATCTCGATCCGTATGAGGGCAGCAAAGCCACGGTCGCGGAGGCGGCCCGAAATCTGGTTTGCTCCGGGGCAAGGCCGC
>JASMKO010000101.1 GCA_030749225.1 Verrucomicrobiota bacterium | reverse complement strand
CCCGCGGCGGCGGCGAGCGTCCGGATCGCCCCACCCGCGAGGAATAGTCAAGTTAAGAGACTTTGCAACCTGTTGGCCAAGCACTTGGCCAACGGGTTTTTTTAGGGCCAATATGAGTCTGCGTTTTGTGAAGGCGTTTGGCCAAACGCTTGGCTACCACACCTCGACAGGGCCCTTGGGCACCGGGATGGCGCTGCGTCTGGTTGCGGCCGGCTTGTCGTCCTCATTCATGAACGACGGCATCATTGGGCTCTGCCGGTAACGTTCAGTGAGTTCTCCGTCTGCATCGGTGAACTGCCGCCGCCAGTCGAGGTAGTCAGCCAGTGCTGACTCGAAATCCTCGCGAGTCGAGATCTGTACCACGCGCTTGTTGAACGGCTTCACCGGCCCGAAGCGTTTGGCATACCACGGGGCTACCTTGCGGAACAACAGGCAGCCGCGCGGCTCGCCGAAGACCTCGAGCATCAGGTCAAAGTGCCGCCGCATCACCCGCACCCGCTCGGCGAACGTCGGCTCCGGCATCGGTTCGCCGGTTCGCAGGAGGTGTTCCGTGTGCTTGAAGATCCAAGGGTTGTAAAATGCGCCCCGCCCGGCACTCACGCCGTGGCAGCCGGTGGTCTCCATCATGTGTTTCGCAGACTCCGGTGTGGTGATGTCGCCGTTCCCGATCACGGGGATGCCTCGTGCCGCCTCGACAACCCGGCGGATGCCCGCGAGATTCACCGTACCTGTGAAACCCTGCTCGCGTGTCCGGCCGTGGATGAACACCGCCGCCACGCCACACCCCTCGAGCACTCGCACCAAGTCGGGCGCGGTGATGTTATTGTCATCCCAGCCCAGGCGCATTTTGGCCGTGATGGGAATCTTTATTGCCTCGACCATCGTCTTCACGAGGTGTGCGGTCTTGTCCAACTCAGTCATCATTGCCGAGCCACCGCCGGTCTTACACACTTTGCGCACCGGGCAGCCCATGTTGATGTCGATCGAGTGGATGCCGATCGACTCAAGGTACTGGGAGGCATCGCGCATTTCCTCCGGCACCGCACCGAAAAGTTGCACCGCTAGCGGACTGTCCGCCTCGTTGGTCTCGATAAGCTTGAGTGCCTTGGGGTTGCGCTCCAGCAGCGACCGGGCATTGACGAGGTCGGTGGTCGTTAGCCCCAATCCGCCCACTTCGCGCAAGACCAACCGAAACGGCAGGTTCGTGTACCCTGCCAGCGGCGAGAGAAAGAGGTTCGATTCAAGTTTGAGCGATCCGAATTGCATAAGCTCAAGCGCGGCACGAAGCGTACGACAGGACAAAAAATCGCCGCGACAAAAAAGTGTGCTTGGCCAAGCGGGTTATTGCACGCCGGGGTTGGCTCGGAGGTCGTAGCAGGAGATGTTATCGTCCATTCGGAGGTAGAGCTTGCCGTCGACGATCACCGGTGATGGGCACCACATGGCCTTGATGCGTGTCTTGCCCAACTCGTGGTGTGCCTTGGTGTCGGTATCTATCATCACGAGGTCGCTGCCTTTTTTTTCCAGTGTGATCATTTTGCCATCGGCGATGACCGGTGAGGAGATTGTGCTCTGGCGCGACTCCTTCCATTTCAGCTTACCGGTGGCCAACTCGACGCACATGTGCCATTCGCCGCCAGTCAGGTAGACATGCCCACCAAAAATCACCGGCGACGATTGCGAACGCCGCTCCGACATCGGGAAATTCCAGATCTGATTGGCTCCATCTTTAGTCAGGTGATACGCCGCAAGGCCAACTTTTTTGTCCTTGCTGAAAACCACCATCCAATTGTCAGAGATGACTGGCGTGGAGTCGCCGCCGCCGCTGATCTTCCAGGCTGTTTCGCCGGTCTCCGGGTTCACGGCGACGTACGCTTTTCGCTCGCTGCAGATCAACTGCTTCCCCGTTTGGCCAAGCGACAGCACTGGCGAGGAGTTGCTGCTGCGTACGTCCTTGTTTTCCCATAGCAATTCGCCAGAGTCGGCGTCGTATGCCATCAACTGGCCGGCGATTAAAAACAGTTGGCCGTCATCTACCAGGATGGAGGATGCCGGCCCCTTGCCACGCTTGGGCAACGGCGCGGCCCAAAGCTGCTTACCGCTTTTTGCTTCCATGCAATAGACGTGCGTGCTGCCCGCGGCAAACAACCGTCCGCCGGTCACGCAGGGGGTGCTCGATGACTTGCGACCGGTCGGTTCGCCGGGGGCCTCGGTTTTCCACAGTCGCCTGCCGGTTTTCGTGTCCAGGCACATAACAACATCTTTGGCCACGCGCACAGTGTTCGGGATCGCTTTGAGCAGTTCGCGCTTGGCCAAGCTGCTGATCGGCTGCGCCTCCAACCACTTTCGCAGGGCGGCATCGTTCTCGAATCGTTGGTCTCCCTTTTGCGAAACGCGACGCAGATCCCTGAACGGGATCGCCGCCCGACTCTTCTTGAAGCGGCTGACAATCCAGCTGCCGTTGCGTTCGGCCTGCTCGGCCGACAGGTTTTCCGTCACCCACTTCTCCGACCATTCGGTGAGCTTGCGCCCACGCAAACGGGGACTCAATGACTGGCGAGCATTCTCCATTTTCGAGATGATCGGTTCCGCCAGGGACAAATTCCGGTAGCCGAGCTTGCGCAGAATCAATGCGTTGATTTCGCGATTCTCGGACGGCTTGTCGTCGTGCCACACGAGGCTGATGTAGGTTTTGCCATCGGCTACTACCACACTGCCGTGGCCGCCGTCGTCACCACTCGGGATCGTCTCGCTGCGCCAAAGCAGTTTGGGACCGCCCTCCGGCCAGGCATCCAGCAGCGGCACACCGTCCTCCACCACGCCATTGCGCTGGCTCCCCCGCCACTGAGACCAATCTTCCGCTGTCACAACGGCGGCAAAAAGAAAACAACCTGAAAACAAAACCGTTTTCATGTGAACGCCGGTGAGAATGGCGGTAAATCACCCGTTGCGCAAGGCCCTGGCGGTGTGGTTGTGCCTGATTTTGGCAAGGGTGACAGGCGATCCCTCGGCGGTGAGTTGACCACCTTCATCGCCGGCGTCGGGGCCGAGGTCGATCACCCAGTCGGCTTGGCGGATCAAATCCAAATTGTGCTCGACGACGATCACCGAGTGGCTTTCGTCCACGAGCCGGTGTAGGACCTTGGCTAGGAGCCGCACGTCGTCAAAGTGAAGTCCGGTGGTCGGTTCGTCGAAGAGGTACAGCGTTGGGCCGATGTTGGTGCCTTTGCTTTGTGCCTCTGCGAGGCTGCGGATGAGTTTGAGGCGCTGGCTTTCGCCTCCGGATAGAGTGTTCACCGGTTGGCCAAGCCGCAGATAGCCCAAGCCAACATCGCTTAGCAATTGCAGCTTGGCCCGTGCACGGTCCGCCGGCCGCGAGCCGGGATAACCGTCAAGAAATGCAATGGCTTCGTCGGCGGTGGCTTCAAGGAGATCGGCAATGTTCCAGACGAGACGTGCGCCTTGGGGTGGCGTCAATCTGGCTTCAAGCACATTGTCGCGGTAGCGGCGGCCGTTACACTCGGGGCACTTGATGAACACGTCGCTTAAAAACTGCATTTCGACTTTCTCGAAACCAGTGCCACGGCAATGGCCGCACTGACCCAGCGCGGAGTTGAAGCTGAAAGCCCCGGTTGGCAACTGGAGCGTGCTGGCTTCAGGACTGGCTGCGAACAGCTTGCGGATGTCATCAAACGCGCCGATGTATACCGCTGGGTTTGAGCGTGGTGTACGCCCCAGCGACGACTGGTCGACCATCATCACCGATTTGAGCGTCCGCCAACCGGTCAGTTTGGCTGAGCTGCCGTTTGCCGGTGTGTCGCAGAGTTTGTTGAGTAGGGCAGGGAGCAGACCTTCTCGGATCAGCGTCGTCTTGCCGGAGCCGCTGACGCCGGTCACGCAAACCAGGCGCCCAAGCGGGATATCCACCGCGAAATCGCTCAGGTTGTTTCGGGTAAACTTGGCCAAGCGCAGTTGCGGTGTGCGTGCGGTCACCGCGCGTGCTGGGGGCGGCTCGAGTTGCCTGCGGCCGGAGAGGTAGGCCGCCGTCACCGAGGTGCGGCAGTTGGTAAGGCGCGTGCCTGGGCCGTTGAACACGATTTCGCCGCCGCTCTCGCCACGTCCCGGGCCTAGATCAACGACATGGTCAGCCCGGCGGATGACACCGGTCTCGTGCTCGACGACGATCAGTGTGTTGCCGAGATCGCGCAGGTTTTCCAGCAGGCCGACGAGCCTCCCGGTATCGCGTGGGTGCAGGCCGACGCTGGGCTCGTCGAGCACATAAAGCATGTTGACCAACCGCGAGCCAAGGCAGGCTGTGAGGTTGACGCGTTGGGTTTCGCCGCCGGAAAGTGTACGGGTTGCCCGGTCAAGAGTGAGGTAACCCAGGCCGATACGCACCATCGCATCGAGTCTCCCTTGCACCTCGGTCAGAACCGGTGTGAGAGCGTCCGACTGGTTGAGATTGAGCCGGGCGACGAGTTTGTCGATCACCGTTGCTGCGTCACGAATGGGCAGCCGATAAAAATCGGCAAGCGTGATTCCATCGCCATTCCCGGTGGGGTCGAGCTTGAAGTGGAGCGACTCCGGTTTGAAGCGCTGCCCCTCGCACGCCGGGCATGTTGTGTAGCTTCGGTAGCGCGAAAGCAGTACCCTTACGTGCATTTTGTATGCCTTGCTCTCGAGCCAGCGGAAGTAACCGGCGACACCGTACCACGCGTTGGGCCACGACCGGCCCGGTTTCCCGTAATCCGGCTCGCCGTTGATTACCCAGTCCTGAATTTTCCTTGGGAGTTGGCGAAACGGGACATCGGTCGGGATGCCATCACGCTTGGCTGCGCGCATCATGTCTCGCTGACATTCGGCCCCGGTCTTGGTCTGCCACGGCTTAACCACGCCGCCAGCGATGGACAACGACACATCCGGCAAAGCCAAACGGTAATCGATCGAGATGATCCGGCCAAAACCCCGGCACTCCGGGCAGGCTCCAATTGGGTTGTTGAAGCTGAACAGTGATGGCGAAGGATCGCGATACCCGAGGTCGCATGTAGCACAGTGGAAATGGCGGCTGAACCTCTGTGAAGCAAGCGCACTGGAGTGAATAGCCAGGTGGCCTTTACCAAATTGATATGCTTGATCGACCGATTCCAAGAATCGGGTGCGGCATTCTTTGGTCATGCGGAAGCGGTCCTGCAGAACCGACAGCAATGAAAGCTTCCGTTTGGCCAAGCGCTTGGCCGCCTCCTCGATTCGAAGCACTTCAGGTAGGATTCCTTGCTCGATTTTTACCGGGTTGAGTATTCGCTGATAGCCCTGTTTGACGATGAACTGCAACGATTCTTCAAGGGATATTTTCTTGGCGAGGGGCACATCAAACGTGATGAGAACTTCATCGGCTCGGCTGCCACTGAGCGTCTTCCAGATGGCAAGCGGCTGATCGCGAGTGATAAGCGAGCCACACCGATCGCAGTGGCATTGCGCGAGATGCGTCCACAGCTGTTTCATATGGTCGCAGATCTCAGTCATCGTACCGATGGTTGAGCGGGTAGTGCGAACGGTGTTGCGCTGGCCCAGTGCGATGGCGGGGGGGATGCCTTCGATGCGATCGACCTGCGGTTTGTCCATCCGGTCAAAAAACTGCCGGACATACGGCGAGAACGTCTCGACGTAGCGCCTCTGGCCCTCGGCGAAGAGGGTATCGAATGCGAGCGAGCTTTTGCCGGAACCGCTTAGGCCGGTGAACACGATCAACTTGCCCTTGGGCAGGTCGAGGTCAAGGTTCTTTAGATTGTTGTGGCGGACGCCGCGAAGCCGAATCAGGCTGTTGGTCTTTTGGCGTGGCAATGGCCCGGGACAAGTCAGCCCTTGGCTGAGCAGGCCTTGAGGTAGTCGATGATCGCCCGGTCGTCGTCGGCCTCGAGCGTGACACGCAGGAAGTCGACGAGGCTGGAGTTGTGCTCGCGCAGGAACGGCCGGTCGCCGCCGCAGCCGTACATTAGGTCGGGATGCAATTCGCCTGCGAGCTTGGCGCGGGCCTTGACTATTAGGCGAGGCAACCAGGCAATGCCGTCGACTTCATCCGTTTTGGCCGGGATCTTGTCGGGATCAATCTGGGTCCGGGCCGGCTCGCCGCGGAGCGTGTTGGCGAAATGATCGCGCCGCAGTGCCGTGACCCCTTCTACCTGGTCGTACTCGACATCGTCCCAGTTGATGCTGTCTTCCACGAAGTCAAACAGTTCCCGCGAGGAGCAGCCGATCGTGGCAAGGAAATAAACCTCGTCCGGCTCAAAGATCGTCGTGGTTGTCGTGCGTCCGTCGCGGTATCGCTGTTGGGCAGCTTCGTAGAGTTCGCGAAATCTCGGTTTCCAGTCGTCAGACATGTTGCGGCTCAATTTCGTAAATCGATGGCAGACATCAAGCGATCTGTTGCCGAGTAGGCCTCGGTCACCCACTCAACAATTTGGGAGGGATCGGGTGCGTACTCCAGTTCGAGGCTGATTGCACCGTCGAATTCCAAATCCTTGATCGCCTGCATGAAGCCCTCGAATGGTACGACGCCACGGCCCGGCGGCAGGTCGCCGTGCACCTTGCCGTCGCAATCGGAGATATGCACATGTCCGGCGCGGCCCTTCAACGAGGTGAGGCTTTGCGGAGGACTGTCGCTCAAAACCATGTGGCTGATGTCGATGTTCGCCTTGACGGTGGGGTTGTCTACGTCGGTCAGGAACCTGTCCATCTCTCCGATGGTATTTACGAGCGACATGTGGAACGGCTCTAGCTCGATCACGATCTCGAGGTCGCGCTCCCCGGCGTAGTCGCCAAGCACTCTGCAGTTCTCGACGGCAAATTTCCATTGCTCCTCCGGGGGGATGACTTCCTTTTGCCAGATGTACTCGCCAATCACGAGGAGGTAGTTTTTCGCGCCGAACGTTGCGCCCATGTCGAGATAGCGTTTGCAACGCTCGACATGGAACCGCTGCACGGAGGGATTAAAATCCACCAGGCCAACACTCACACCGACCACGCTGATGATCGGCAGATCGAGGTCGTCGCAGGTCTGCTTGATGGTTGTAATGCGTTCCTTGGCATTAGGCTCCATCGGGTCCTCAAAAATATCGACACAGTCGAAGCCCAGTTCCTTGGTTTTCTTGAGACCATCCACGAGGCCAACCCCGTGTTGCTCCCAAGCCGAATTGATCATTCCCAGTTTCATTTTTCCAAAGTGGTCACCCAACATTACGGAGGCGTGCGCCCCGGTGAAAGGCGAAAATTGTCAGGCACCAAATAGTTCCTCAAGCCGGGTGCGCATCACACCGCCATCCACCGTCACGCCAGTCCAGTACTCAATGCCCGTGATGCCCTGATTCACCAGCATGCCCAGGCCGTCGAGCACCCTGCAGCCGCGGGTCTCGGCGTCCTTGATCAGGTTTGTCCGGGGTGGATTCGGGATCACGTCAGCCACCACCATGTCAGCGGTCAACGAATCAATATTGAGCGCTAGCCGTGCATCAATATCGGGGTAAAGACCGATCGATGTGGCGTTGATCACGACGTCCACGCCTTCATCCAGCGCGTAGTTGCCGTCCCATTTTTCGAACACTGCCTCGGCGGAGGTCTGGTCGTTGAGCAACGCCACCAGTCTTTGTCCGCGTTCCTCTGAGCGATTGACGATAGTGATGTGCGTCGCACCGGCCAGGGCCACCTCGACGCCGATCGCACGGGCCGCGCCCCCCGCGCCAAACATCACAATCCGTTTCCCCGAAGGATCGACGATCTCCGCGAGCGACTTCATGAATCCCTTGCCGTCGGTGTTTTCACCAATGAGTTGATCGCCCTGACGCACGACGCAATTCACCGCACCGATCACTGAAGCGGATTCGCCCAACCCGTCAATATGCTGGATTACCTCGACCTTGTTCGGTAGCGAACAGTTGAAGCCGGCCCAGTTCATTGCTCGTGCGCCGGCCACTGCCGCGCCAAGATTTTCCGGCCCGACCTCGGTGTTGATGTAACGCCAGTGCAGGTCGTGGTGCCGGTAGGCCGCCTCGACCATCTCCACGGTAGGATTCTCGGCAGCCGGCTTGGCAAATGAGCCGGTCAAATTCGGTAAAAAATTCAATTGGTCTGGCATGGTTAAATTCGGGGGCGATGGTTATGGGCGCTTGGCCAAGCGTCAAGCCCGCTCGGCCAAGTAGAAATATTATTCGTTCGTCCCGTAGAATTGGCCGGGGAAATCGGCTGCCTCCGAACGCTGGGGATGCCGCTTGGGAAACGTTGGCCCGCGGTCCGGTGCAAGGCGCAGACTCGTCCCTCCACTCTCAGCCAGCAACTCGAACAACCGCTTGTTCAGTTTGGCCACGGTCTGCTTGTGTTCCGGCTTAAAAATGAGATTGGTCGTCTCGTGCGGATCGTTTTGGATGTCATATAATTCGTCCGTGTCCCACAGTCCGTGGTAACGAATGTACTTGAATCGTTCCCCGCGGATCGCATGTGTGGTTGGGGTGTGCGGGTAGTTACGCTCCCAAAAATACTCGTAGAGGACATAGTCACGCCAGGGGATGACCTTCCCCTTGGCCAACTGCCAAAAACTGCGTCCGTCCATTTGTTTCGGCGTGGATAACCCTGCTGCCTCGAGCAGCGTTGGCCCCACATCGATGTTGGCCACGACTTTTTTGATCACCGAGTCACCCTGAATCGCTTCCGGGCAATGCATCAGGAACGGCACGCGCATCGACGCCTCATATGCAGTCCGCTTGTCGATCAATCCCTGCTCGCCAAATTGAAATCCGTTGTCACCCATGTACACCACCAGCGTCGAGTGAATCAGATCGCGCTCCTTGAGCAGGGCAAAGATGCGGCCCAGGTTCTCATCGACGGCCAGCAGTGTTTCGCAGTAGCGGATGTAATAGGCGTTCAGGTCGAAACCGGGTAGGTTATAGGCAAAATCGACGCCGTGGCGGCTATTGCGTTGGTCCCTTAGCCAACGCGGTTTATTGCGAAAGTTTTTGCCGGATTTAGCGAACGTCTTTGGCAGCGGCAGTTTTTTGTTTTTGTAGCGGCCCTTGTGCCGATCTGCCGGGACAAAATCCGCGTGTACAGCCTTGTGAGAGAGCGTCAGGAAAAATGGGCGATCCCCCTTGCGCGTCCGCAACCAGTCCAGCGCGTAGTCCGTCAATTGGTCCGTGATATAGCCTTTCTGAGGCACCCGTTTGCCGTTGACATTAAATCCATCGTAACTGTTCTGCGGCACCTTGCGGCTTGTGCCCCTGCCGTCCGGCCAATACGTGCCCTGTCCTTTGAAACTGACCCAGTGGTTGTAGCCCGGCTGTGCGTGGTCGATGTTGCCGCCCATGTGCCATTTGCCCACGAACGCCGTGTCGTAACCCGTCTGTTGCATGTATTCGGGAAAAAAGATCAACCCGTTTGGCAGCGGATTGTAATTGTCGACGACATTGTGATTATGCGCGTACTGGCCCGTGACGATGCTTGCGCGGCTTGGAGAACAAAGTGAGGTCGTCACAAAAGCGTTCGGAAACCAGGCGCCTCCTTTCGCCATGCGATCCAGATTTGGCGTTTGCAAAAACGGATGCCCGGCAAATCCCATCGCGTCGAACCGATGATCGTCCGCCAGAATGAATATGATATTGCGCGGTGTCTCGCCGACCACTTTCGGCACCGAGCGATCTGCGGCCAACGCATTCTCCCTGAGCAAGCCAATCGCTAAAAACGCATATCCAAAAGAGGCCAAGCGCTTGGCCAAGTGCATCACTGAAACCATGCCCGAACCCTGCCAAGCCGCCAATTGCTTTTGAAGTTAATTCAGGTCATGCCAACGCCACTCGCGACTGCAAAAATTTTTCCCGTGAGATTTCACTCAATTCTTGAACCCTGGCTTCGACTGCATCGATGAGGACATCGGGCGTTGACGTGCCGGCGGTGATGCCAAGCGTGCCCGTCTCTGGAAGCCATACCCCTCGAACATCGTCAGGACCTTGAACATGATGTACTTCATCGCAAAATCTCCGGCAGGTTCGGGCAAGTTCATGGGTGTTGTTGCTGTTTACTCCGCCAACTACGAGGACAACATCAGACTTTCTGGCCAATTCCTCCGCCGCACTTTGCCTCTGTTTGGTCGGCTGGCAAACCGTGTCCACGAACCGCACTTCCGACGATGGACAGCGTGCTTTCATATACCCCACCAGTTCACGGACACGGGCAATGGGTTGGGTGGTTTGCGCCACCACGCCAAACCGTTGTCGTGGCGTCAAGGCATCGATTTCGTTCTCACTCAACACCACGTCACTTTCCATCAAGTCCTCGGTGAGTCCGCGCACTTCCACATGCCCACGACGACCAATTACAACCGGGTGATATCCGTCCGTTGCCAGTTGCCGAACTTGCTTGTGGGCATGATGTACCAGTGGACAGGTGGCATCCCTCAGACTTAAGCCGCTCTTGCGTGCTCGACTCTTTGCCCGCTCGGAGGCGCCGTGTGCCGTGATCATGACCGTTTCCGTCTTCACATCACTAGGTTGCACATTGAACTGCACCCCCCTGTCCCGGAGATCCTTCAACACCGAGGCATTGTGGGCCAGTTCGCCCAACACCGTCAGGGGGCGCGATTTCACCACGCGCTTGGCTAGGGAGATGGCATCACGCACTCCAAAACACATGCCGATATGTTCCGCTCGAAGGATGATTAATCCAACTTTGGATTGCAAAGTATTTGTTTTCATCTGTTCTTTTTGGTGTCTCATAAAAAATCAATTGGTTTTGCGTGCTTGTTTTACAATGCCTTCCAACAGGTTAACGTATTTGGAAAAGGCACCGCTCCCCTCCACAGTGAGGCGGCATGTGGTCAATGGCCGTTTGTCCTTGAACGATTTTGAAATGGAAATATACCCTGCTTTTTGAAGCGTCCGGATGTGGGTGATAAGGTTGCCATCCGTCATGTTCAGGGACTCTCGGATGTCGGTGAAGGACATTTTCCGAGTCGCGGCCAGTAGGGACATGATCGCCATCCTGTTCTTCTCGTGGATGACTTTGTCCAGCTGCTGAAAAGATTTCGCGTTCACTCGGTTTCCAACGGTTCCAAAGTCAGTTTCAAGTAAACTCCGTAAGCCAGATTGAATACCCCGAAACCAAGACCCATAAACCAGTGAGTTGTGTGTTCGTTGATAAATGTCAGGGACTCAACCTTGGAAATAAACAATAAAACAAGCCCAAAAACCATATACAGCCAACCCAACAACTTGATACCTCTTCTCATAAAAAAGCCAGCTGCATGCAGCGCTCCTCCGTAAAGGATTAACCAGAACGCGGTCAAACGGATGCTGTCCTTTGACTCTTGAAGCAATTCAAACAGGCCCAGGCCCAACCCAGTAGCAAGCATCGGCAACATGGCCTGTGCCACGCGACGGGTGGGTGGCGACCAAAATTTCTCATCGCTCTTCAACGCCTGACGTCGGACCAAAATCAAAGCAGCCAGCGCAGACGCCACTGCCACCCCAAGCCAATACCCGGCAAAATAAACCGGCCCCACCCAACCGGCAGCCTGCGCCAGCCCGGCGGCAGCCACCCCAACTGTTCCGACCTGTATGGCTAGAGGCGCCATGGCACGCCGGTAGACTTGAGCCTGCTCCATCAGGGAACGGATCGTCTTAAGATTCTCTTCAGCCCAGTTTGCGTTCACGCAAGAGACTTTGTGGTGCAAAGTTAATTTGCGCAAGCTTTATCTGTCATTTTGCCCAGGAGACTCAATTACGCCTGCGTTTGGCCAAATGGGCTTCATTGTTGCACTCAAATCCGCTTGAATAATGCAGTTTTTCCTCCCACCGTTTCCCGGCAATGAAACCGTTTTTTTTGTTTCGGCCCGTATTGGTTGCCATCTTCATTGGCATCTACAGCGAAACGGCTTCGCAAGCGGAAACGCAACTGGTTGAGGAACTTTCGATCGGGGTGAAGAACCCGCTCAAGATTCGCTTGGCCAAGCCGCCTCGCAGCTTTGTTGCTGACGCTGAGTTGGGATTGTTGCGGCACCGTGCCCTGAAGGGCCAAGTGTTGCACGCAGCACGGAAAGGATTGCGTGGGTTGTTCGAAACCCGTGGTGTGCGCACGCCGAATAGCGATTTGCTGATGATGTTCCCGGAAGGCAACCACTACGCCGCAGGCAGCGGCAAGGTCAACGACATGATCGCCTACCGATCCAGTGACAACGGCAAGACGTGGAAGGGACCATCAATCGCATTCGATATCGACTACAGTCAGCATGGTTTCATCCCATTGATCCCGCATGGCAGCAAGCGAATTTACGCCTTCGGCACGCAGCCGATCCCCAGCGAGTACAGCCGGGAAAAGGGCCGCCACGAGAATACACCGATCGGTTTCCGCTGGTCGGATGACGACGGCCACACATGGAGCAAAGTCACGTTGATTAAGCCAAAGAATGATCCAGGTTTCCTTGGCATGTCGGTCACCCGGATGTGCAAGACAGATTCCGGCGCGTGGATTCTTGGTTCCCATGCAGCCGATTGGTCGGAAAATCCACTCATCACTCGCCAGTACATCATGCGCAGTGAAGACAAGGGCAGGTCATGGACACTGCTGCCCGGTGTGCGTCCCGATGGCTGGTTCTCCCCGAAATTCAGCCGCATGGATGAAGGTCGTCCAATCTCAATTGGGAACGGTGAGGTGTATTTCATGGCGCGCACACCCACCGGTCGAATTTGGGAATCGCGAAGCACGGACGACGGCAAAACTTGGACTGACCCCAAGGCGTCGGTTCTCGTCCATCCCGATGCGCCACCGATGGTATTTCATCTGAGTGACGGCAAAACGCTGATCGCCTTTTTTCACAACCGCCATATAAACACTCAATACGTTGGGTTGACAGGGAAGATGGATGGCATGAAGGATCGGGCTGAAATCTGGATATCGCTTTCAAAAGATGGCGGGCGCAATTGGAGTGAGCCACAGTTTCTCTTCACCAACGCTACTCGCCCCAATCCGACGAAAAACGGATGGTTCAATCACAACTCATCCTATATGGACGCCGTGATTGACGATGGCACGATCCATCTGTTTCTCCCGCATCTCTGGAATCGTGCGGTGTACATGCATCTCCAAGAAAAGGACCTGACCAAACTGCCAACTGTTGAACAACTGGCCAAGCGCTTGGCCAAGTGATCCCAGCGCAACTGGCTGTCCCTCGTTAATCGGTTGCCTGCTGGAGTTGTTCGCTCCAGTATTGGAGAAAGAATTTTTTCTCTCCAAAGTTAAATAGCGAGTCCGATTCGCCGACGATCGGTCGCAGGCTCGTCGTCATCTGGACTGTGACCAACAGGAAAATCATGCACCAGACGAGCAAATGGCCGGTGTTGGTCATTCCCATCGCCTTACCGGCACGAAAGATAAGGGTGAAACCGAAGCCAACGCAGATCATCCACAATGTCAGCAGCATGAACCCGATGAACACGGTCGATGTGCTTGAGACGCTAAACAGCCAAACCACCGGGGCGAAACCGACCAATAGCAAACTGGATAGGGCCACGATCGAGCAAAGCATGCCCACGACAGAACTGAATCTTGCCTCCAGCCCCCCAATGCAGGTGAAGATGTAAAGGCTGGGCAGGCAGATCAGCGCGCTGAAGATCAAACCGGAAACAATCTTCAGAGGAGCCGACCAGAGCTGACTGCCCCACGAAAAGGTGCCTACGACGAATCCAAACACCGACAGGCAGACCACTGCAACGAGAATCAGCACACCGTGGATTTGCCAGGAGAGATTCCCGGTTTCCAGTTCGTGAAAAATGGACAGCGGCTTCCGCAAGAGTTTCCCAATCAGGTTCGAGAAAGAGGTTCCCCCCTCCAGCGGGACGTATTCATCATCACGATTACCCCTGTAGTTACCCGGATTCGGTTTACTTGTATTCATGGTCATGGCTAGTCTGGTTTTGAATGTAGATCATACGGTTAGGTGATATTCTTGATGGCGACCCATACCGCCTCGTAAAAATTGCCGTTGAAGGGATCGGGCCGAAGAAACTCCACCTTGAGCCCTGGCGAAACAAAAAACGGACGCAGATTCCAGGAGACCTGTGCTCCGACGAACAGGTTGCCGGCCAGCCAGGCAAAAAAGGCAAACGTTCCGGCTCGGCTGCTGTCCGCGAAATCCCGGATGTATTGAAGTAACCGCGCGTGAGCAACGATACCCGCAAAAGCGATCAGCAGAGTGTGCATCAAAAGGCTGGCGCCGTGCCAGGCGTACCGGCCGGAACCATCACCCGACGACGGTGTGTTCAGTGTCGCGAAAAAGCTGATCGGGCTAAGCGCCCCAAGGATCACCGCCATGATGGCAACCCCGACCAGTAGGAATTGAAGGCTTTTTTGGACGCCAATCCCACTGCCCAGCACCAGGCCAAGCAGACCGTTGAGCAGGCCGTTCAAGAGGAGGGTAATGAGGAGGATCAACGGGAGCTTGATTGCAACGTATGCTCCCATTTCCCAGCCATTTCGGAGCCCCACGGTAAACCCGTATGCGGCGCAACCCAGAGTGATCAAAAGCAGGCAACATCGGATAGAGCCCTTCCGCGCGGCATCAATCCAGTCCGCGAGAAGTCCCCTGTCCCCGCGGCACAGGGCGATGGCATTCTGAATGGGCTGAACGGTCCAGTTCAATTAGATTGAACTGTGATGGACTACGCTTCTTCGGCATCCGTTCAAAATCCGTAGCCAATCCCTTCCACTTGACCAAGCGGCAAGTTAGTGGCGGGTAGCTTCCGCTCTGGCCTCGGCTTCGGCCTTGAAGTTGGCCAAGCGACGACTGATTTCGGCCTTGTTGGCCCAGAGCGCCTGGCCGTCTTCAGGTAGGCGGTGGATGGGGTCGAAGTAATAGAAGATTTCGCCGGGCTTGGCTGTGGGCGAGGTCCAGGCTGACACGCCGATCTCCCTGTCATAAAGCGTGTAGCTCGAGATTTCCCGTTTGCCGCCGCCACCGGGGGCATCGCAGACCACACGCGGCGTGTTGAATCCGGCGATCGAACCCTGCAACCGGCGTGAGAGATGTTCCGCCTTGCGAACCGTTGTTCGCAGGTGTTCACAGCCCGGTACCATGTCGTGCAGGTAAACGTAGTACGGCTGGATAAGTTGGCTCGATAGTTTCTTGCCTGTGTAGTGCAGGCAGTCAAACCCGTCATTGACCCCGCTGATGAGCACGGACTGGCTCCGCACTCGCACTCCGGTGGCAGATAGCGCCTTCATTGCCCGGGAAGTCCATGCCGTGATCTCGCGGTCTGTATTGAAGTGGGTATGCAACGCGACCTCCTTCATCCGTTCCTGACCAAACTGGCAGACCTCGCCCAGAGCCTCTACCCACTCGGTATCGCTGGTGAATTTCATCGGCATGATGGCCAGGCCCTTGGTCGCAAATCGAATCCGGCGCACCGTGGGTATCTCCAGCAGGGTGGTGCCTATGTAACGAATCTGGTTGGGCCGCAGCAGCAGGGCGTCCCCGCCTGAGATGACGATGTCCTCCAAATCTGGGTGATTGCGAATGTAATCGAATGTGGCATCCCACTCAGTGGATTTCGCGCCGTAGGTGGACTTGCTCTTCACAGCCGTGCTGCCGCCCACTACCCGGCTGCGTGTGCAGAATGAGCAGTAGACCGGGCAGAGTGTGATCGGCAAAAACAGCGCCTTGTCGGGGTATCGATGGGTGAGGTACGGCGTCGCCTTATTGCTGTCCTCGGCCAGTGAGTCGTCCATCACATGCGGGTGATCCGGCACGAACTGCGAGCCCAGCGGTAGAAATTGGCGGCGGATGGGATCGTTCTCGACGTTGTTCCAGTGGATGCGCGAGAAAATGTACGGTGTGAGACGCACGTTCATCGGCGTCTTAAGCAGACCTCTCTCGAGGTCGGCGATCAAGGTGGGCGAGGCCAATTCCTGCAGCACATCCTGAATGCCTTGGATGGACGTCACCGAGTTGCGCTGCTGCCACTGAAAATCACCAAATGTTTCCACGTCGACATCGCGCCAGGCCGGGATCGCCCGCCAAAAATCCGAGCAGTCGAACTCATACGTCAACGGCCCACCGCCGCCCGGCTGGGCGCAGGGCGATTCGCTTTGCGGAATGATTGCCTCCTGGATCATTGGCTATGCCTCAATAGCACGGTCAAACAGTCCGTCCAGTGTAACAGGGCAACTCCATTTTACGAGCCAATTCAGCCCAGCCTCACCGTTTGGTTTTCGAGGTTACGCTGATTTCAGAAATGACCATCCCCTTGTCGATCGCCTTGCACATGTCGTAGATCGTCAGCGCTGCGGTCGAGACCGCCGTGAGCGCTTCCATTTCCACGCCGGTCCGGGCCGAGATACGCGCCGAGGCGGTGATGACGATGCGGTCGCGGCTCTCGGGGATTTCAAAACAGACCTCCGCGTGGGTGATCGGCAATGGGTGGCAGAGCGGGATCAGCTCGGCCGTTTTCTTCGCGGCCATGATGCCGGCTAGGCGCGCGGTCGCCAGCACGTTGCCCTTGGCCGCTTGGCCGTTCTCGATCGCATCGAGAGTGGCTACGGCCAAACGGATCTCGCCGCGGGCCATCGCCTCGCGGTCCTGCTCCGGCTTGTGCGAGACATCGACCATGCGAGCCTCGCCCTCGGCGTCAATGTGGGTCAGTTCACTCATGAGTTGCGCTTGTTTCTGGCAGAGTTTCCCTCCAGGCGCGGATGATGCCAACCATCCGGTCGCGGAGCAACTCATCCGGCTGGATGTGTTTGGGGATAAAGTCCGGCGAGGTGCCAAGAAGGTCGGTGGTTACTAAAATCTGCCCATCGCACTCGTCTCCGGAACCGATGCCGACGGTTGGAATGTCAACCAAGCGTGTGATTTCGCCCGCGACGGCCGGTGTCACGAGTTCTAGCACGATGCAGAACGCGCCCGCTTGGCGAAGCGCGCGGGCGTCGGCGAGTAACGCCTTACGCTGCGCCTCGTCACGGCCCTTGATGCGGTAACCGCCTTCATCGAGCACGTGCTGCGGCAGCATGCCGAGATGCCCAAGAACCGGGATGCCGGCGGCAAGGATAGCCTCGATCTGTGGCAGGATCGGCCGGCCACCCTCGGCCTTGACCGCCTCGGCACCGGCGTCGACGAGCCGCTTGGCCGACTCGACAGCCTGTGTCGCGGTTTCGTAAGTTTTAATCGGCAGATCCGCAGCGACGAGGCCGCGCGGCTTGGCCCGGGCGACGGCGCGGACGTGGTGTGCCATCTCGTCGAGCGTCACATGGGTGGTGTCCGGGTAGCCGAGGATGACCATCCCCAGAGAATCGCCGACGAGCAGTAGCGGCACCCCGGCGTCGTCGAGCAGCCTGGCCATCGGGTAGTCGTACGCAGTCAGTGCCGCGATTGGTTCGCGGCCCTTGCGTTGTCGGATGGTTTTAGGTGTCTCCCGTGCCTCGCTCACCTCGCCAGAGTCCTCTTTGCCTCTTTTGCGCTCAAGCGCAAACTCCGCTAGGCAAAGGCGATGGCTGGTTAGCCACCGCGCTTCGGGTCGAGCCACGGTGTGCCGGACCAGTACCACTTGAATGAATGCAGCACTTCCGCGTGGCCATCGGTGAAACTGACATTGCTTCGGCCACTGTGGCGCAGGTGCGGGCCTCCCCAATTTGGATCACCGGGATTTGTGCCACAGCTGCACGGAACATTACTACCGGGATCTTGGATGATCCAGCAGCCGGGTTTCTCGCGCGATTGAGGCGTGACGCATTTCCTAGGGTTGGTGGTATTGACCGGCAGGCTGCCGCCATCGGTCTTGTATACGAGCGTGGCGGGGCTGCGGACGGCGCTTTCCTTGAGCGGGGGATATTCCCATACACCGGGCCAGTTGCAGCCCCCGAGACGGAAGCTCGCGGAGTAGTTGTTTGTGGTCTTGTCCCAATCGTAAATCGTTTCCTTTGTCTTGAACGGCTTACTTGGGCAGCGGAGGGTTTTTTTGGTTTCCTGATATGGCAGCAGGTAGTTGAACCAAGACGTGCGGTTTTGTTGGCCGCCTACGAGCGTAAAGGTCCAGGCGAAGCGGTCGCCGTTGTCACCGGTGTACATCTTGGAGGCGAGGGTCAACTGCTTGATATTGTTGAGGCAGTAGATTTCCTGCCCCTTGGCCTTGGCCTTGGCCAAGGCCGGCAACAGCAGGGCGGCCAAGATGGCGATGATGGCGATGACAACCAGCAGTTCGATCAGTGTGAAGGCTCGATGGCGTTTCATGGCTTGGCAAAGCGCTACGACTTGGTGCCCCAGTTGAGCAGGCGCCCCTTGCGACTGGGTTTGTCCGGGGTGTTTTCGCTGCGCTGCAGTACGTTGTTGATGTCCACTTTTTTGGACATGTGAAGCACGGTACGCTCTTTGTCCGCCCCGCTGAACTTTGAAGGGGCCGGCTTGCGACGCGCCGTCCCGCGCTTGGCCTTCCATTTGCCCGGCTTGGCCTTGGCTTTGCTTGGCGCTTTGCGGCCGGAGAACCGGTTGGGATCGGCAGTCAGGCGTTTGGCTTCGAGGGCATCCTGCTTGAGCTTCTGCAGGAACTCGAGCACGTCCGCGGTCTCGCGGCTGGTGGCGATATCCGGGCGCAGCACGCCGTTGGCCAGGTTTTCGCGGACTTCGAGCGGCGTGATCTGGAGATCCGGGTTGAGCTTGCGCAACTCACGCCGCACGGAGGCCACCACCGGGTCGCTCAGCATCATCGCGCCGAGGTAGTGGCGATTGGTCACCTCCAGCCGGAGGCGGAAGTGGTCCAGTCCGGCGCTCCGGTGTCCCTCGCGCGTCAGCAAGAACAGCGTCTCCAGGTGGGCGTCGCGGCCGGGCTGCATATGAGACAGGTCAAATGCCAGCACGACCGGTGTCTCCGGTCGGGGGTTGCCGGCGTCCTCGACATGGTGCACCTGCCAGCCGATACCGTTAGTCAGGATGATCCACTCGACGCCGTGTAACAGCGCATGCTGCGCGGTGGCGAGCAGGTAGCGGTCGTCCGGCGCGGTGCCAATCGGGCTGACGCGGACCAGTATGGCGGCTGAGCCGCCGGATTGGATTGCGAAATCGTAAACCGCCTCCCGGTTGGCCAGTTCCGACGTTACCTCCGTGTAGCGGTCGTACCCGAACAAGTCCGACAACAGGTCGAGCGCCAACGTGGCGGTGTCCGCGCGGCTGGCGTTGCGCGACTTGGCCGCCTTCAGCAGTGGCTTGAACCGGCGCAACCCTGCGCGGAATCGTTCCCGAACTTTTTTTGTGATCTTGGCCATTGACCGGTCGGACGGGTGATTCAAAGCAAGCCACCTGCCAAAAGCAAGCCGACAATGCACTTGAATTGGCCCTGTTTGTCGCTCCTAATCACCGCGCATGAACAAGCGATCGCTCCAGTTTCTAAAAACTTTGGTCAACACCCCCAGTCCCTCCGGCCACGAATCGCGCGGCCTGCGTGTCTGGATGGACTACGTTGTCCAGTACGCCGACGAGACCTACTCCGATGCTTACGGCAACTGCGTCGCCGTGCTGAACAAGGGCCGCGGCCCGAGGTTGATGCTCGCCGGCCATGCCGACGAGATCGGCATGACGGTCAACTTCATCGACGACAACGGCTACGTCTACGTGCGTCGACTCGGCGGCACCAACCCGGCGATCACCAAGGCCCAGCGCGTCACCATTCATGCCCGCAAGGAGCCGGTGACGGGTGTCGTCGGCAGTGTCGCGCCGCACCTCATGCGCACCGAAACCGGCGCGCCCAGGGTACCGAAGATTCACGAGGTGTTCGTCGACATCGGCGCCGACTCCCGCAAGGCTGCTGAGAAGCTGATCCGCGTCGGCGACCCGATCACGCTCAACGACCAGTTCGAGTTGTTGCGCGGTGACCTCGCCGTGGCACGAGCGTTCGACAACCGCGTCGGCACGTGGGCCGTGGCCGAGACGCTGCGCCTGCTCAAGACCGGCAAGGCCAAGCTCAACGCCGAGGTGTGTGCCGTTGCCAACACGATGGAGGAGGTCGGCCTGTTTGGCGCGCGGCAGATCGCCTACTCGCTGCACCCCGACGTCGCGCTGGTGATGGATGTTACCCACGCGACCGACTACCCAACTGTGGACAAGCGGCAGCACGGCGACATTAAGGTGGGGCAGGGGCCCACGGTCACTCACGGCAACTGCAACCACCCCGAGGTAATTAAGCGCGTCGAGCAAGTGGCCAAGCGGCTGAAGATCAACCTGCAGCACGAGGCCATCTCCGCGACTAGTGGCACTGACACAGACGCCGTGTTCTGGACGCGTGGCGGCATCCCGAGCGGCCTCATTAGCCTGCCCAACCGCTATATGCACTCCCCAGTCGAGGTGGTCAGTCTCAAGGATCTCGAGCAGATTCCACAACTGATGGCCGGTTTTGCAAAGTCGCTGAAAAAAGGCGACCAGTTCAAGGTGAAGATCTAAACCAAGCGCTTGGCCAAGCGGCCCAATTCTCATGAAACAAACAGTTGCCATTATCTGTTCGCTGGCTGGGCCGGTTTTTTTCGCTGGAAGCACAGGCCAAGCCGCTGGCGAAGAACTTAAACCGGCCAGTGCGATTGAGCGTGCGCTTGCGGAGGAAATCATCGGGCCGGCCCTTGCGCTGGAGGAGGTGAGGGTGTTCAACGAGACGCGCGTGCCGGACATACCGCGCTTGCGCAGCGCCGCCAAATGGCAGGCCAAGGTCACCGAGTACCGGCGGAACATCCTCGAAAAGGTGGTTTTTCGCGGTGAGGCGACGAAGTGGCGGGACACGCCGTTGCGGGTGAAATGGAGCGCCGTCATCGAGGGGCTGCCGGGCTATCGTATCCGGAAGCTGCGCTTTGAGGCCTTGCCGGGCTGGTGGATACCGGCTCTGCTGTACGAGCCGACAAAGCTCTCCGGCAAACGCCCCGTCGTGCTCAACGTCAACGGCCATGATGCAAAGGGCAAGGCGGCGGACTACAAGCAGCTCCGCTGCATTAATCAGGCCAAGCGCGGCATGATCGCGCTGAACGTCGAGTGGATCGGCATGGGCCAGTTCGCCAGCCGCATGGGCCATTACCAGATGAATCAGCTGGACCTTTGCGGCACGTCCGGCATTGCGCCGTTTTTCCTGAACATGAGCAAGGGCCTCGACATCCTGCTCTCGCACCCGAATGCCGATCCGGAGCGAGTCGCCGTCGCCGGCCTGTCCGGTGGCGGGTGGCAGACGATTATCATTAGCTCACTCGACGAGCGCGTGACGCTGGCCAACCCGGTGGCCGGCTACTCCAGCTTCAAGACGCGCGCCCGCCACGGCATGGACCTGGGTGACTCGGAGCAAACCCCCAACGACCTCGCGCTGTACGCCGACTACACGCACCTCACCGCGATGCTGGCCAATCGCGCTGCGCTGCTCACCTACAACGCAAAGGACCAATGCTGCTTCACCGCCAGCCACGCGCTGCCGCCGCTGCTCAACGCCGTGCAGCCGGTTTTTGACCTGCTGGGCCGCGGCGGTTTCCTGCGTTCGCACATCAATCACGATCCAGGTTCGCACAACTTCGAGCTCGACAACCGGCAGCAGCTCTACCGCTTCATCGGCGACATTTTTTACGAAGGCCGCGACTTTGATTGGCGGGAGATCCCAAGCGCGGACGAGGTGAAATCTGCCGATGCGTTGTGGGTGGGCCTGCCCGAGACCAACGGCGACTTCAACTCAATCGCATTTGGTTTGATGGAGAAACTGCCCAAGCCGTTCGAGGGCGACCCGCGGCGGCTGCTGCTCAAGATTATCAACGCCAAAAACTACACCGCTTTGGCCAAGCGCGTCGGCGGCGAGGGGGCGGCCCGGCATTATCAATTTCGGATTGGCGGCGACTGGACGGTGCCTGGCACGGTGTTCACGCCCAATGTGCCCAAGGCCACCACGCTGCTCATCGCCGACGCCGGTCGCAAGGCGCAGGCCAGGCGGGTGGAGGCGCTCTTGGCCAAGGGGCAGCGTGTCGTGTTGTTCGATCCGTTTTTCTTCGGCGAATCGAAAATCCAGAGCCACGATTTTCTGCATGTCATCCTTATGCATGCCGTGGGCGAGCGGGCGCTGGGTGTGCAGGCCGGCCAAATCTCGGCGGTGGCCAATTGGGCGGCAGGGATGTTCAAGCAGCCGGTGGAACTCGAGTCTGTCGGCCACCGGCTCAGCGTGGCGGCGCGGCTCGCGGCGGTGCAGAGTGGTGCAATCAGTGCGTTGAAACTGCATGGACCAATGCGGAGTCTCAAGGAAGTCATCCGTGAAAACAAGGGGGCGAACCAGATGCCGGAGATGATGTGCTTCGGTCTGCTGGAGTCGTTTGACCTGCCGCAGATCGAGGCCCTGATCGCCCCCCGCCCGGTTGCGACCGTCGAGTAACAAGTAACGGTCGATCAGCGCCTGACATGGGCGCAGGTGCCGCGCTGGCTCACGGCGACGAAGTCGATAAGTTGTTCTGCCAGCACGCCGGAGCAGTCGGCGCGGGCTTTTTCGAGCGCATCCCTCATCAGGTCGCCGGAGAGAAAAATAGCGTGATATGCTTTCTTTAGCTGCCGCCGTTCCTCTACCGAGAAGCCGGCGCGTTTCAGACCGACGCTGTTCAGGCCGCACATGCCGTTGATGCCGCGCACGATCGTGAATGGTGGCAGGTCGAGGCTCACCCCGGCGCAGCCCTGCATCATCGCCATCGCGCCGACGCGGCAGAACTGGTGTACCACAGCGTTTCCGGCGAGGAACGCCCCATCACCGATCATGGCGTGGCCGGCAATTAACACGCCGTTGGCGAGTATGGCCTTGTTGCCAATGATGGCGTTGTGGCCGACGTGGCTGTTTGCCATCAAGAAGTTTTCCGATCCGATCCGCGTGTATTCCCCTACTGTGTTTGATCGATGTACGGTGACATGTTCGCGGAAGAGGTTCCGCTCCCCGATGATGAGCTGTGTTGGTTTGCTGTCGTACTTCATGTCCTGCGGTGCGTCGCCGATCACGCAGCCAGTGTGGAAGCGGTTTTCTGCACCGATCGCGGTGTGGCCGGTGAGGTGCACGTGCGGACCAAGCTCGCAGCCGGCGCCGAGCGTGACGTGTTCGTCGATCACGGAGTACGGGCCAACCCGCACGCTTTCATGCAGCTGCGCGCCGGGATGGATGATGGCGGTTGGGTGGATCATTCGTAAAAATATCCAAGCTCGCGGAGTGATGCGTAGTCTTTCTCGCGCTTTGCCGTGCAGCGGCCGAGGATGATGTGGTCCAGTACGTCGATTTTCAACAACTTGCCGGCACGGATGATGTCGCGCGTGAACTTGATGTCGGCCTCCGACGGGGTGGGGTCGCCGCTCGGATGGTTGTGCGCGAGGAACAGTGCCGAGGCGTTGGCGGCGATGGCCGGGCGAAACACATCGCGTGGGTGCGTCACCAGCGAGTCGAGCGTGCCGCGCGCGAGCGTCTCGACGCGGATCAGTCGCCGTCTGGTGTTCACGAGCACGACATGAAAATGCTCGACCTCGAGCAACCGGTTGTCTTCGCGCAGTAGACTGGCTAACTTCTCCGGCGTATCGAGCACCGGCGACTCGTGGCGCAATTCGTCGGCCATGCGTTTGGCCAAGCTGAACGCGGCCTTGAGAGTGACCGCCTTGTCTCGGCCGACCCCCTTGACGCGCAGTTCATCGAATGGAGCTTTCGCTACTGCCTCGAGGGATCCGAACTTGGTGAGCAGCGATAGAGCAACGTCGATCGCGGAGAGCCCCTGTGTGCCGGTTCGCAGCAGGATCGCGATCAACTCACTGTCGCGCAGCGCATCGGCGCCCTTGGCCAAAAGCCGTTCGCGCGGCTTCTCGCTGGCAGGGAGATCCTTGATGCGCGTGGCTTCCGGCATAGTCACTTCCCGGTGGCCTTGCGTTGCTGCCGGCGTTCCCGCTTGGGCTTGGGCTTTTTGTTCTTGGCTGGCTGGGCATTGACGGCTTTGTCCCACGAGTTCACTTTGCGCGGGCGGTACAGCGGCCGGCCGTCGACCTTCGGTTGGCTGTCGATGATGGCGCCGAATTTCTTCAGTGCAGCCAAGTGCTCCGGTTCGTTGCTCTTTAACAGATTGTGCAGTTCGAGCGGATCGCTCTTGAGGTCGTACAGAGCGGTGATCTCCGGCTTGTGCCCAAGCCAGACCTTGTAGCGCTTGTCGCGGAACACGCGGTCGGCGAAGTCGTGGATGCCGCGCACACCGTTTTTGTCGAGCCGCCCAGCACCGTGGCCAAGCGCCATGATCCAGTCGCGCGGTGAATCGTCCGCTTGGCCGAGCAGTAGGGGAGCCAATGATTTGCCGTCAAGCTGCACTCCATTGGGTAGTTGCGCTTGGCCAAGCTCGGCGAAGGTCGGCAGCAGGTCGGAGAAGTCAGTGAGGGCATCGGTCTCGCGTCCGCTCGGGATGAGGCCGGGGCCGTTAACGATGAACGGCTGGCAAACGCCGCCCTCGTACTTGGAGGCCTTCCCGCCGCTTGGCCGTTTGCCACCGACCGTGCCGCGCAGGCCGCCGCTCGTGCCGTTATCGGTGGTGAAGATCACTATGGTTCGATCGCAGATTTTCAATTCATCCAGCGCACCAACCAAACGGCCAACGAGAGTGTCGGTGTAACGCACCATCCCTTTCAGCTTGGCCTTGCTGGTGGTCGCGTTGCGATCATCTGGAGTGGGCACGAGCGGACCGTGCGTGAGGGCCATCGGGAAGTATAGCATCATCGGTTCGTCGCGGTGCCGCTTCATGAAATCGATGAGGAAGTTGCAGTAAATGTCCGGCCCGAACTCGCCCTTGTAAGTCCTGCTGCCAGTGCGGGTGTGGATGTAGGCGTCCCAGTAACGCTCGTTGCTCGGCGGGTTGCCGGTTTCGTACCCGGTCCAGACTGCCCAGTCGTCGAAGCCGTGTTTTTTTAGCGCATCCGGCTCAATACGAAAGTCGTTGATCTGCCATTTGCCGGCGATGGCGGTGGCGTAACCTGCGGTTTTCATGACATTCGCGAACGAGGTGTACTTGGCCCAGTCGAAGTAACCGACACCCCAACGCGGTACGTCCCAGTGGTTCACCCACCCGGTGCGCCAAGGGTACTGACCGGTGAGCAGCGTGGCGCGGGTCGGGGTGCACTGCGGCATTGACCAGGCGTTGTGGAACTTGAGGCCGCCTTTGGCCAGGCGATCGATGTGCGGTGTCTCGATGTCATCCGCGCCGTAGCAGGAGATCCAGTCCTTGCCGAGGTCGTCGACCATGATGAACAGGATATTCGGCTTGGCGGCGGAGACGGTTTGCAGGCCAAACGCGCAAAGAATCGACCGGAAAAAAAACAGGCGTTTCACGCCGACAGGATAGCCACCTCACCGTCTCAAGCCAAGCGCTTGGCCAGGCGGAGGGTTACAGCTTGTCCTCGGGGCCAAGGAAGAGGGTGCGGATGTCCTCGAGGATGAGGTACATCGCAGGGACGAGGATCAGCGTGATGACTGTGGCGAAGATGACGCCGAAACCAAGCGAGATGCCCATCGGTACGAGGAACTTGGCCTGCAAACTTTTTTCGAGCAACAGCGGCGTGAGTCCGGCGAATGTGGTGAGCGACGTGAGCAGGATTGGCCGGAAGCGGGCCATGCCGGCCTGTCGCGCTGACTCCATCTCGCTCAGGCCGATGCCACGCTTGCGGTTGACATAGTCCACCATCACGAGGCTGTCGTTGACGACCACGCCGGTCAGCGCCACCACGCCAAAGCCGGAGAGGATCGTGACGTCCATGCCCATCACGACGTGCCCCCAGACTGCGCCGATCAATCCAAACGGGATTGCTGCCATGACGATCAGCGGCTGGATGTAAGAGCTGAACGGGATCGCCAGCAGCGCGTAAATGATGATCAGCGCGACGATGTAGAGGTACTGCAGGCTGGCGAGGGTCTCGGCTTGCTCGCTCTTTTCGCCTTCGAACGACCAGTAGATGCCGGGGAACTCCGATTGCATCCCGGGGAGCAGTTCCGTCTCGAGATTGTGGTTGATCTCTTGCGTGTTGCCTAAAGCGGTATCGACGTCGGCGGTGACATTGACGGCGCGCCGCCGGTCGATGCGTCGGATCGACTCGTAGCCCCGCCCGTAGGCCACGTCGGCCACCTCTGTGAATGGCACCTCGATACCGCCCGGCAGCCGGATGCGTATCTGCTCGAGGTTGGCCACGCTGCGCCGCTCGTCGCGTGGGTACCGCAGCATGACCTTCACATCGTCGCGTCCGCGCTGGAGCCGCTGCACCTCTTCCCCGTAAAACGCCTGCCGCACCTGTCGCGCGAGGTCGGCCTGAGACAGGCCAAGTGCCTCAGCCTCCGGCTTGATTTTTAACTGCACCTCCTCCTTGCCTTGACGGAACGAGTCGGCGATGTCGATGACGCCCCGGAGCTTGGCCAGCTTGCCCTTGAGCCACGTGGCGGCGGCCTGCAGTTGGGCGAAGTCGGCGCCGGCAAGCACGACGTTGATCGCGTCCCCGGCCTGAAAGATGTCTGCGGTGAACTGCAGTTCCTCGGCCTCTGGCATATCGCCGACGATCTCGCGCCAAAGTCGCGCAATCTCATAACTATTGAACATCCGTTTCTCCGCCGGTAAGGCCTCGATGTGCACCTCGCCGGTATTTGAGCCCTTTATGGAAGTGGATATCCTGCCGCCGGCGCGGCCTTGGTCGGTCATGAACGGTTGGCTGCCAACTGAGCTGAGCATGTGCTCTACGATACTGTCGTAATCCTCCGGTGTCCTGGCGTCGAGCCGCTTCTTCACCTCAAAGGCAGCCATCTCGAGTTTCTTTACGGCGCGTTTCGTTTCCTCGGTGGTCGTGCCAAGCGGCATAGTGACGGTGGCGGCCACATTGTCGCCCTCGACGGGCGGGAAGAAGACAAACCGGATGTGCCCGCCTCCCACGAAACCCATCGTGATGGAGAATGCCGCCAGGGCGATTGCCATGGTTAGGTAACGCCACTCAAGGCACCACCTCAGGCTCGGCTTGTAGATGCGCAGGATGAACTGGTCCATCCGCACGACGAATCGGTGCTGAAACCTTCGCCAAGCACCGACAAACCCGGTGCCTTGCTCGATGCCTTCGACCTTGCGCAGGTTGCTGAGGTGCTTAGGTAGAATGAAAAGCGATTCGATCAGCGAAAAAAACAGGGTAGGGATCACGATCAGCGGGATGTACTTCATGATCTTACCAGTGTTTCCGGCGGTGAAGATCATCGGCGCGAAGGCCGCGATTGAGGTTGCCACGGCGAACGTCACCGGTTTGGCCATCTCAATCGCGCCGGCGATCGCGCCCTTGAGCCCAGGTGTGCCGCGCTCATGATGCGCGTGGATGTTTTCGCCGATCAGGATGGCGTCATCCACCACGATGCCGAGCACCACGATAAAGGCGAACAGCGAAATCATGCTGATCGACACGTCTAGCGTTGGCATCAGCCAAAACGTGCCGAGGAACGAGATCGGGATGCCGAGGCTCACCCAGAATGCCAGGCGGAATCGTAGGAACAACGCCAACACGAGGAACACGAGACCAAAACCGGTGAGCCCGTTGCGGATCATCAGGTCGCGCCGGCCTCGCAGATACGTTGAGTCGTCCTGCCAAGTCGTCAACTCGAGTCCCTCCGGGTAGCGGTGTCGCGAGTCGGTGATGTACTGGTGAACCGCCTCCGAGATCGTGATGGCATTTTCTTCGCCGACACGGAATACCTTCACGAGCGCGCACGGCTTGCCGTCGAAATATGACTCGCGGTCGTTGTCCTCGAAACCGTCGTGGATAGTTGCCACTTGGCCAAGCTGCAGCCGCGTGCCGTCCGGGCGCGATCGCAGTGTGATCTGCTCGAAATCGACCACCCGCTTGGCCTGGCCCTTGGTTCGCAGCAGGATTTCTCCCTCGCGATCGGACTTGATCGTGCCGCCTGGCAGGTCGATGGAGGAACTCCGCACCGCCCGTGACACCTCGTCAAACGTCATGCCGTAACGCCTTAGCGCGGCCTCGGAAACCTCGATCGACACCTCGAGATCACGCACGTTGGCCAGTTCCACCTGTGTGATGCCGGGCAGCGCCATCAAATCGTCGCGCACCTGCGAGGCATAATGCCGCAACGCCGTTTCGGAAGCCTCGCCGGCCACAGCCACATTGATCACCTGCTTGCGCATGATGATCTCCTCGATCACCGGCTTTTCGGCCTCCGCGGGAAAGGTGTCTATTGCATCGACGCGCGCCTTGATCTCGTCGAGCGCGCGCGAGGCGTCCGCGCCTGGCATCAACTCAACCATGATCGTGGCGGCGTTTTCAGTGGAGGTCGAGTTGACTTTCCTCACATCTGTCAAGCCGTACACCGCCTCTTCGATTTTTTGGCAGACACCCTCCTCGACTTCCTCCGGCGCCGCCCCGGGGTACGGCACGGCGATATAGATCATGTCCGACGAAAACTCCGGGAACACCTCCTGCCGCAGCGTCCCGATCGACAGGAAGCCAACCACGACGATGAACATCGCCAGCAGGTTGGCGGCAACACCGTTTTTGGCGAACCATTCGATTAGGCTATTCATTCGTCGAGTCCGGTTCGCGAACCTTCACGGCCATGCCGTTGATCGCTCCCACAAGCAGCGAAGTGATCACCTGCTCACCCGCCCGGATGCCATCCGTGACGACCACCTGTTGGGCGTCCGCGAAGGAAACATCAACGGTTATGAACTTAAGTCGGGTTTGCGATAGCCTCCTGTAACCCAGCCACTCCTGCAGTGTGTTTTTTGCACTCTCGATCAACACCGGGTCAGCGATCCACACCCGATCCTTCCCGCGAAGTGCCTGGCGAGGCAACACGACGGCATTCTCCTGCGTACGGCCTTCGATGCTGGCCTGCACGAAAGTACCGCTTCGCAGCGGTCTCCCAGTGCGCTTGACCAGGCCATAAGGGTCGGCGACTTGTGCCACCACGTAGACCATCCGGTTCACCGGGTCGACCGTTTCCTCCGAGCGGACGAGTTGCCCCAGCCACTCTCCCCGCTGCCCACTAGCTTGAATGTTTAGCGTGACCTTGGGCGCTTGGCCAAGCGCGGAAACCGTGCCGTGAACGGGAAGGTTTATGAATCTCAAGTGACTGGCGGCCAAGGGCAAACGCACTTCGGCAACATCGGTGGCGAATAACTCGCCAAGAGGGGTGGCCAAGGCGACGAATTGCCCCAGTCGTACACTCGTCTTGGCCACCATGCCGTCGAACGGCGCGCGGATTTCGCACCGGTCGAGATTACGCTTGGCTGTTTCCTCGGTGGCGCGGGCAGCCTCAAGCGCGGCGCGTGCACTGGCTAGCTGCGGCTCGCGCGCCTGCAGGCCGGTCGGCTCGTCTTGTTTGAGCAACTGCCATTCGCGGCGAACGATTTCAGCCTCGTTGATTTCTGTCAATAGCCGCAGCTCGGCTTGGGCAACCTGCGCGTGAGCCTGCGTGAGTGCCAGTTCGTAGTCTCTCGGGTCGATCTTGAGCAGCACGTCGTTTTTCGCGAAAACCCGTCCGGCGTCGAACGATTCCGAGACTGAGTCCACTCGGCCGCTGACCTCGCTGACAAGCCGGATGCTCGACCGGGGCAGGGCGGTTCCTTGTGATTGAATCCGGTACGTATGCTGTGCCACTTCCGCGATCTTGATCTCGACGTTTGGCAGCTTTGGCTTGGCAATTTGTGATTCCGGTTTCCTGCCGGTCTTCACCAGCACGACGGCGAGGCCGATGCCGATAATGGCCACGGCAATTGTGCCGAAGATCTTCAACCTACGGTGGGGGTTACTGTCTTGCGGTTCCATCGTTCTTTAGCGTTTCAAATCCGCCGCCTAGGGCGAGATGTAAATTGACCCGGTTCTCGAGTTGGTGCCGCCGTGCGGTCCACCACCGGCCTTCGGCGTTGATCGCGAGCCGCCGTGTCTCGAGGAGCTCAATCAGGCTGCCTAGCCCGTGGTCGTATCGCTCCTGCGCGGTTTGCGCGGCGGCTTGCGACTGCTCGTATGCAGTGCTGAGCGCTGCGTCGATCGCGGCCAGTTGTTGGGCATCGTCGATCGCGTTTTCGACTTCACCCATCGCCTTGAGCATCGTCGAACGGAACGATTCCTCTGCGGCTTTCAGGTTGGCCCGTTGCAGGCGGATATTGGCGCGCAGCCTGCCACCCTGGAATACCGGCTGGGTCAGGTTGGCGGCGACATTCCAGACCACTGAGTCCCCGGAGAGCAGCCCGGAGAGGTCGCTGGTTGAGGTGCCACCGCTGGCGGTCAGGCTGATTTGCGGGTAGAGCGATGCCTTGGCTCGGGAGAGGGTCGCGCCGGTG
>JASMKO010000100.1 GCA_030749225.1 Verrucomicrobiota bacterium | reverse complement strand
GGAAAATTGAAAAGATGGTGCGCACTGTTGGATTTGAACCAACGACTTCTACCGTGTGAAGGTAGCACTCTACCACTGAGTTAAGCGCGCAGCTACGCTGTGCGGAACTCTACCGCCATTACTTCACTTGACAAGATCTTTCCCTTTGGTCAAGCGGGACAACTCCGAATCAAAGCCAAGACGGTGCACCTCGCTGGCCAAGCGACTTAAGGCTTTTCCTCCTTTGCCCTTTTCAAACGGCTTGAAACCCAAGCGGCGCTGTCTAAACAATCGGCCGCGATGTTCTCACGTTTCCTCATGGGTGGCTTGGCTGTTTTAACCTTGGTCATCATCCCGGCTGGTTCAGGTGCTGAAGGGTTTGTTCATCCCGGTCTTCTTCACAGCCGGGAGGACATTATTCGGATGAGGTCGGCCGTGGGCAAGGGGGAGGGGCCGATTTACGACGGCTTCGAGGTGTTGGCCGATAGCCTGTTTTCCAAAGCGGATTATCGGATGCGCGGGCCGGTTGAGGAGTGGGGGCGTGCTCCGAATAAAAACACCGGTCAAGCTCAGGATGACGCCCGTGGAGCATATCAAAATGCTCTGATGTGGGCGATTACGGGCAAAAAGTCGCATGCGATCAAGGCGATCGAAATTCTCAATGCATGGTCGGGGAAGCTCAAAAAAGTCAGTGGCATCGACGGGGTGCTTGCCTCCGGCTTGCAGGGGTTCCAGTTTGCGAATGCTGCGGAGTTGATACGTTACACGGACTCAGGCTGGACGGAGGCCGAGGCCAGGCGCTGCGAGGCATCATTCAAGAACGCATGGCTGCCGACGATTGAGCACTATGCGTACTTTGCCAACGGCAACTGGGAGACGGCGGCGTTGCAGACCAAGATGGCGATCGCCGTATTTTTCAATGATCGCGAGTTGTTCGAGGAAACGGTCCGGTACGCGGTGAACGGTTGCGGCAACGGCAGCATTCCTCACATGATTGTTTACCCGACCGGCCAATGCCAAGAGACGACCCGTGCCCAGCACTACGCTCAATTGGGGCTTGGTCTACTCACCGGTGCAGCGGAGATCGCTTGGCAGCAGGGCATCGATCTTTACGGTTGGAACGACAATCTGATCCTGAAGGGACATGAGTACACCGCTCAATACGGTCTCGGGGAGAATGTCCCGTTTCAGAACTATCTCGATCGCACTGGCAAGTATGGTTTGGATGGCCGCAACAATCATTACACCAAGATCTCAACCGTCAGCCGCGGCAGCTTCTGGCCGATCTTTGAGCGGCCGTATCAGCACTATACGAAGCGTCGTGGAGTAGCCGCGCCGTATTCCGGGCGGGTCGTTGAGAAGAAACGCCCGGAGGGGCACAGCAGTGACCACATCGGCTTGGGGACTCTGACGCATTATCGGTCGAAAATTGTCGTGACAAAACCGAAGCGTGTGCCGGGTGTGCCTTCAGGTTTGGTTGCGCGTTCCGCGGAAGGGGGCATTCAGTTGACTTGGGTAAAAAGCGTTGATCCAGTCAACGCGATTGATGCAGAAAGTTACTCCGTTTTTCGATCGGATCACCCCGGAGGAGTGGTGCAAAAAATCGCTGGTGGCCTGACCGTGCCAGAGTTTCACGACACGGCAGTCGAGTTTGGTGGGCTTTATTATTACACCGTCAAGGCCAGCAACGAGCTGGGAACCAGTTCGCCGTCCGCTGAACTGGCAGCGAATGCGGCGCTGCCTGGGCCGTGGCTGAGTTGTGACATCGGCGATGTTCAGGTCACCGGTTTCAGCGAGTACAATGGCAAGCGCTTCACGCTTGAGGGCGAGGGAGCAGATATCAACGGCACGCGTGACTCGTTTCATTTTTCCTACGCTAAATATTCTGGCGAGGGGACGATTACGGCACGCATTGTGCGCCCGATGAGTTCGCAGTGGACCAAGCCGGGCGTGATGATGCGTGAGACGCTCGATGCCGATTCACGCCATGCCTCGGTTCTGTTGCTGCCGCACTGGAGCGGGGCGCTGGTGACGCGCACAGAGATCGGTGGAGAAACCAGCACGCATGGCGCACGGCATCTCGGCGAAAAACACATCATCAAGAAAAACCGGCTCAGTACACCTTATTGGGTTCGGCTGATCCGGTTCCGTAACCGGTTCACCGGCTACATGTCGGCGGATGGGTTCCACTGGCAGCAACTGGGCTCGGTCGAGATGCCAATGAACGGAACATTTTATGTTGGACTGCCGGCCTGTTCCCAACTCGACAATGTCACCACCACCGTAACGTACGATAATGTCAGCATCCCGCTATGGCGAATGACCAACGGTGACCGCCAGATCACCGCCCGTCCCGAGCCGCGCTGGCACAAGGAGCCTTGGCTCAAACGGCACAACGCTTTCAACGAACGCGTTCGGCAGGGCAACGTCGGCATGCTGATGATCGGCGATTCGATTATGCACTGGTGGGACCGGGACGGAAAAGAGATCTGGGGCCACTATTACGCCAAGCGCAATGCAGTGAACCTCGCGATCAGCGGTGACCGTACCGAGCACGTTTTCTGGCGGCTTGAGAACGGCAACATCGACGGGATTTCACCCAAGGTCGCCGTTCTCATGATCGGCACGAACAACCACATGAGCAGTCCGCCAGAGGTGACTGCCCGCGACATCCGGTTGATCGTTAAAAAACTGCGCGCCGAGCTGCCGAAAACCAAGGTGCTGGTGCTGGGCATCTTCCCACGTGGTGGAGACGATAATGACGGGGCGCGACAGATCAACATGAAGGTCAACCGGTTGATCAAAGGCATCGGTGATGGCGAGTGGGTGTATTACGCGGACATTAGCCGGGCGTTTCTCAACGGTCGCCGCATGCGGGTTGAGTTGATTCCGGACGGCACGCATCCGAACGCGATGGGTTATGCCGCTTGGGCTGCAGCGATGGAGCCGATTTTGGCCAAGCTGATGAACGAAGCTCCGATTGCTCCCCCGGAATAGGAGAAGCCTCAGATGAGGGCCATGACGCGGTTTGGGCCGCCGCTCCCGCCTTGGATTTTTGGCTGCCCGACCACGATGGTGCTGCCCATCGCGGGGACATCGTCGAGGTTGTTCACGATCTCAATGCCCCAGCGCTCGTCGCCAAGCCAAGCGTAATGGACGTCGCTCTCAGGCGAGTGGAGGTTATCGAATGAGAAGGTGTCGACCGCGATCGAGACGACGTTTCGCTCCTCCTTGATGAACTCGATGGCGTCGATGTGGAAGGCCGGTTGCTGATGTTTGCCGTCCGCGTTGAGGCTTTTGAACTTGGGTGTGTTGACGTGGTGTGCCCAACCGCTGTTCATCGCAAGGCAGGCGCGTTCCGGGATGTGGCCGTGTTTGCTCTCCCACGCCTTCACGTCCTCGAGCGTGAGAAGGGCGAGCGGGTCGCGGGCGGCCTTGGCCTTGATATCGATCACCGCCAGCGGCAACACCAAATCCTCGGCCGGGATTTTCTCGACCGTGCTGCCCTCTGAAAAATGACTCGGCGCATCCATGTGCGTGCCTACGTGTTCCCAGTAGGACACCTTGTTGAGATTCAACCGGACTTCCTCAAATTTCATCACGCGTTCCACTTCCACGATTGCTGGGGGTAGGAATCGGCCTTCATGCGGAACACCCGGGACAAACCAAGCGGGGAAGTCGGGGTGAAGCGTGTGGCTAAGATCGACCACCTGCGTGAACGAGATCGGCTCCGTGGCTGGAGCGGCCTTGGCTTTGGTGGTGGATTGGCAACCGGCTGCGAGGGCGCCGGCGGCTGCAACTCCGGTGGATTTAAGGAGATCCCGGCGCGAGATGCGCTGGCGAACTTTTTCGATGACACTAGGGGCACACATGATGATTTCAGGTTGTTTGTAAAATAGACTTCTCAAGAGCCGAACAAAAAACCGGCCCACTTGGCAAGTGGAAAAGTCAACCGCACATATTGCAGACCGTTGCGTGGGGTGTTTTTGGCGCACAATTGGCTGGCTTTTGAGCCAGGCGTGCGTATTCCTTCGGCATGCACTCCTTGGCCAAGCGTAGTTTCGTTTCGGTATTTCTGCTCTGCGGCTGGCTGTCGCTTGGCCAAGCGGCGGAGCGCCCAAACATTCTGTTTGCCATCGCGGATGATTGGTCGTTCGGCCATGCTGGTGCATACGGGTGTGACTGGGTGCGTACGCCGAGTTTTGATCGTCTGGCCAGGGAGGGGGTTCTGTTTCAACGTGCCTACACGCCGAACGCCAAATGTGCCCCATCGCGGGCGATCATTCTGACCGGCCGCTATTCGTGGCAGTTGGAGAATGCCGGCAACCACATGACGTACTTCCCGTCCAAGTTCGGCGGATGGATTGAACTGCTGGAGGCCAACGGGTACACGACTGGCTACACTGGCAAGGGCTGGGGACCGGGCTTTGCCAACGACGCCAACGGTAAACAGCGCAAGATTACGGGTACTGCCTGGCAAAAGCAGAAGGCCAAGCCGCCTGCCCGGGCGATTTCGAACAACAACTACTCAGGTAACTTTGCCGACTTCCTCAAAGCGGCGAATCAAGCCAAGGGCAAGCCGTGGGTGTTTTGGTACGGCACAACCGAGCCGCATCGCGGTTACGAGTATGGTGTCGGCAGGCGTATGGGCAAAAAGTTGTCGGACATCGATCGCGTGCCGAAGTATTGGCCGGACAATGAGGTGGTTCGCAACGACATGCTCGACTACTCGATCGAGGTGGAGCATTATGACGATCATTTGGGCGAGATCCTTGCGTTGTTGGAAAAGGCTGGGCAACTGGACAATACGCTCATCGTGGCGACATCGGATCACGGCATGCCGTTTCCACGTGTGAAGGGGCAGGCGTACGAGCCGTCGAACCACATTCCGCTGGCGATCCGCTGGCCGAAGGGCATCAAGGGCGCGGGTAGGGTGGTGGCCGACTATGTGAACTTTGCCGATCTGGCCCCGACGTTTATCGAGGCCGCCGGGGTGAAGCAAGTTGCGCCAATAATGCAGCCGCTGAGCGGTCGGAGTTTGTTCGACATTTTCCGTTCGCCGAAGTCTGGTCAGGTGAACGCGAGGCGTGATCATGTGCTGATCGGCAAAGAGCGACACGACATCGGTCGGCCGAACAACTGGGGCTATCCGATTCGTGGGATCGTGAAGGATGACCAATTGTACCTGCACAATTTCAAGATCGACCGGTGGCCGTCGGGGCATCCGACCACCGGTTACCTAAACTGCGACGGCAGCCCTACCAAGACGACGATTCTCAACCAGCGCCGCGAAGGGGCGTATCATTTTTGGAACCTCAACTTTGGCAAGCGTCCACAGGAGGAATTGTTCGATCTAAAACAGGATACCGACTGCGTAAACAACCTGGCCAATTTGAAGTCACATGAGGACTTAAAGAAGGCGTTGATGGAACAGTTGTTCGTGGAGCTGCGGGAGCAGGGTGACCCGAGAATGTTTGGTAATGGAGATGTGTTCGACAACTACCCGTATTCTGGCACGTTGACCGACAATTTTTATCAGCGTTACACCAATGGCGAGAAGGTGCGCGCCGGCTGGGTGAATTCCAGCGATTTTGAGAAGGAGAAACTGGACTGAGCACTTGGCCAATTGGTGGAAGCCGTTTTTTTCGCTGGCCTCCCAATCGACAGGGGGGCACAATCTCTGCCGTTCCTGAAAAATACAATTTGTTCACCATGAAAAAAACGAACGCAATAGGGTTGGCTGCCGTCTTGGCATTGGTTGGTGCGCAGGCAGGCGAGTGGGGAAACTGGCGCGGTCCTAACTACGACGGTTCCACCGACGAGAAAAACCTGCCGGTCAAGTTCAGCAAGACGCAGAATGTCCTGTGGAGTGTGAAGATGGACGGTCCAAGCGCCGGGACGCCGGTTGTCTGGGGCGACAACGTCTTTGTGTCCTCATCCAACCCTGATAAGGAACGCCTTACGGCGAACTGTTACGACCTCGGGACGGGTGTGCTCAAGTGGTCTCACCAGGTCGCAAAGGGGCACCGGCAGGATAACCGCAGCAATTACGCAGCGCCTTCGCCGGTGACCGACGGTCAGGTGGTGACTTTTTTCTACGGTAACGGTGCGCTGGCGACATACACCTTGGACGGCGAAAAGCTGTGGTTGCAGAATATCCAGGAAAAGCACGGGCAATTCGCGTTTCTGTGGACCTTCTCGACCAGCCCATTGATCCACAAAGGCATCCTGTACATGCAGGTGTTGCAGCGTGACACCAATGTCGGGAGCAAGGGGAGTGACGACAACCGTTCCTACCTGCTCGCGCTGGATCCCAAGACCGGCAAGCAGATCTGGAAGGTGTATCGGCCTGCCAAGGCGCGCAGCGAATCACTCGAGGCGTTCAGCACGCCGATCCCATTCAGCCACAATGGGCGCGACGAGATCCTCATCGCCGGGGGCGACTGCCTGACCGGCCACGATCCGAAGAGTGGCAAGGAACTGTGGCGATGGGGCACGTGGAACCCGACGCGTATCGGTCATTGGAGACTCGTGCCGTCGCCGGTGGCGGGCGCCGGTGTGGTGCTTGCCTGCGCGCCCAAGCGTGCGCCGGTCTACGCCATCAAGGCCGGGGGGAAGGGTGACGTCAGCGCCAGCGGCAAGTTGTGGGACAGCCAAGGCAGCCGTGACGGAGTGACCAGCGACGTCTGCACGCCGCTGTTTTATCAAGGCAGCTTTTTTGTGCTGTACGGTGAGGGCCGCGACAAAATGCTTTCTCGGGTGGATCCGAAAACTGGTAAGATTCAGTGGGCAACTGATCTCAAGAGTCGCTCACTTTTTCGCGGTTCACCAACCGGCGCAGATGGAAAAATCTATGTGCAGAACCACGCCGGCACGGTGCACGTAATGGATGCGAAAAGTGGGCGAGTGCTGCACAAGGCGGAAATGGGTGAGTCCGGTGATGACCAGACCCGCGCCAGTGTGGCAATTGCGCACGGCCGCCTGTTCATCCGCACCAACAGTCGCCTTTTCTGCATTGGTAAAAGCTGAACTGGGCGCGTTTGGTGGTGTGTCTCCCACTGACGAGAGACAGGAAACTAGAAATCCCTCCCTTTATTTCACAGGGATGGTCTGGGGGATGGCGCTGAAGAGGCGCTGAAGGTCGCGGTCTCCGCCGCGTTGGCCTGGCTGCAGAACCAGCCATGGGATCTGCTTGGACGCGGTTTCCATCGTTTTCTTCTCGACCCAGCGCCACGACTCCGCATGGCCGTCGGCGAACGACAGCACCGTGCCGTTGTTGTGGCGGGTGGCTGGGAAACTAATCCACGTCCACTTTGCTGTACCGAACAGTGCCCACGTGCCAGCGTTTGCGCCGAACGCGCTCTGCTGGATGCTTTTGGTGTGTTCGTCAATAAACACGAATGCTTCAGAAGCAGAGGGATTCTTGATGTCACTTATTTTGTGCCAGCACTTGTCATAGTCTCCGTCATCTGGATCTGATCGGAAATTCATGTACATGTTCATTGATACGCTTCGCACCCGGGGAATTTCTCCCTTGTCGAGCACCGTCGACTTGTCAGAGGGACACTTGTAGATGCCGGAGGAATCGTTGTACTTGAATAGGACACCATTGCGGATGTTGATGTCGTCGACATCGGTCCAAGCGTTTCCGTTGAGCCATGTCGGGCCTTGGCTTGTCCAGCCGGCTCGGTTGCCGCCTCCTGGGAGTTGTGAATTCTCCGGCATGTGATCGTCGTGGTCTCCGGCATACATGGTCCAACAGAGCTGGAGTTGCTTGTAGTTGCTCATGCAGTAGGCGCCAGCGGCCTTGCTTTTCGCCTTGGCGAGCGCTGGGAGGAGCAGACTAGCAAGGATCGCAATGATGGCGATGACGACGAGTAGTTCGATCAGCGTAAACGCCTTGGTTAAGCACAGTCGGCGCAACAGGTGGCGTTTGTGCGTTTTCATCTGGCGGCAAGCTACGCTTGGCCAAGCGGCGATGCAACCCCCTTTCTTTGGGCCAAGCGGGGCGGTTAAAGTCGGAGAATACCCCGAATTAGATGCACCAGCCCTGCCAAGTTGCCAATGAGGATTAGGGTATAAATCCCCCGCCAAGTCCATTGAACATCCGCCGGCATCGGTTCGAGTGTTGCTATGAGACCGAACACGCAGAACAGTGCGGCGGCACTGAGGAAGATGGATATGATGATACGGACAACCATGCAGCCGGGCGGATGTCTAGCTGAAGAGTTGACGCTTGGCAATTCTGGGGCGGGCGTTACCATCCGTGCCGCACCATGAAACGGATTATCACCATTGGTTTGATGACGATTGCCGCTGCGGCTCATGCGGCGCCTCACTATCAGGTTTTGACAAGTATAAGGCGCGACATCAACACGGAGAGCTGGCAACTGAGCAGCAGCGATTTTCCAGCTTACAAGGGAAAGGTGAGATGGTCGATCAACAAGCGAACCCTTCACGGCGGCAAGCAGGAGGGGGTGGAACTCATTGAGGTCGATAATGGCCGGTTGCAGTTTCGGGTGATCCCAACCCGCGGGATGAGTGTTCTTGATGTTATGCTCGATGATGTTCGGTTGGGTTGGAATTCACCCGTCAAGGAGGTTGTCCATCCGAGCTATGTCAATCTCCACGACCGCGGTGGGCTTGGATGGCTGGATGGATTCAACGAGTGGATGGTGCGTTGCGGCCTTTCGTTTGCCGGACATCCGGGCGAGGACAAGTTTATCAACAACGTCGGTGCGGAGGCAACGATGGACCTGACACTGCACGGGAAGATCGGAAATATCCCTGCATCCGAGGTGGTTGTGGTTGTGGAGAAGAAGGTGCCTCATCGCATCCGCATTCGCGGTCGAGTCAACGAGGTTTCTTTCTATGGTCCGAATCTCAGCATTTGGACGGAAATCAGCACCGTGCCTGGCTCAAACGAATTTCGGATCAGTGATGAGTTGACTAACAACGGTACGTTCGACGAGGAATTCCAGATCATCTATCACGCGAACTTCGGCCGTCCGTTGCTAGGCAAGGGCGCACGGATGTTGACGGCCTCGACCAAGATCGTTCCGTTCAATGAAAACGCGGCCAAGGCGATCGATAGGCGGGAGGTATACCCTGGCCCGACGAAGGGATTCACCGAGGAGGTCTACAAGATTCATCCAAAGGCCGACAAGGCAGGCAATGCCACGGCGGTGCTCGTCAATCCCAAGGGCGATCGCGGTGTGACCCTGTCTTGGCCGGTCAAGCAGTTGCCGTATTTGACACAATGGAAAAACACGGCGGCGGAAACGACCGGTTACGTGACCGGCATCGAGCCGGGTACCGGCTTTCCACACAACCGAAACTACGAGCGGAAATACGGTCGAGTTCCCAAGTTAGCTCCCGGCAAGACTCGCTCATTCAAATTGGACTTCAAAATCCTGGGCAACAGGGGCGAAGTTGAGTCCGCAGCGGAGGCAGTCAAAAAACTTCAGGGCAAGAAAGGCCCGGAGATTCAAAAGGAACCAGAAGGATAACCCGGTGAATGATGGGAAACGATTGCGACTTGAGTCCGTTTGCTTTTTGCGCTTGGCCAAGTGATGGATGATTCCCATAGTCCGCGCCCTGAATTAATTTATGAAATGAAAATGCAAATCCGATTTAACTTGGTGGCCAATTTGGCTGCCGTGTTGGCCATCACTTCGGTTGCACCCTTGGCCCAGGCTGACTGGAAAATTGTTGAGAGGCCGAATCCGCTTGGCCCGGGCAGTGCAGTTGATGTGTTGCAGGACGGCAAGCCTATGGCGCGCCTGGTTCATGGAGAAGGGCAGATCAAGCCATTCCTCCATGTGTTCGGTACCGATGAGGAGTTGGTCACTAACCCTGGCCTTGACAAGAGCGGAAAGGGGGCAGGGCTGTTTAATCACCATCGAGGTATCTTCATCGGTTGGAACAGGGTTTCATCGGAATTGGGAACTTATGACATGTGGCATCGGGGTGGCCCGGGGCAGGGCCGTTACGACATTGTGAAATTTGAAAACACGACAAGTAAAAACTCCGGCTCGATCGTGGCGCACATCAAGTGGCGTGCGGCGAAAAAGGACGCCAGCGGCAGCGACGTGATGCTCTCCGAGCGGCGGACGTTCATCGTGTCGCGCCCGGGCGGCGAGTACACGCAGGTAGACGCCCGCTTCGAGTTGAAGGCTGAGCGGGATGTCAGCCTTGGCGGGGATTTGCAGCATGCCGGCATTCACTTTCGAGCCCATACCGAGGTGGCGAAACGAAACAAGGAAACAAGCTATCTGTGGGAACCTATTGAGGCTGAGGGCAAAGGGCGTGTTATCCATGACAATCACCAGTGGGCGAGGTTGCTCTTCCCGATTGGCAAACGGTGGTACACCGCTCAGGAAATGAATGCTCCGAAGAACGGCGTGAAGGAGCTTTCCTGGCGTGACTATGGGCGCTTTGGCTATTTCCTGCCGAAGCAGCTGAAAAAGGGCGAGTCGTTCAACCTGAATTTCCGTTTTGCCATCGAGGAGGTTGACGCCCCGGCCAACGCGCCGAAACAGTCCGAGGCTCAGGCCAAGGCATCGCATCAACTTTGTGCCAAGCGCTACAAGGCATTCCTCAAGTCGCTCAAGTGATTTGCCTCTTGGCCGCGCTTGGCTTGATGAACTGATGCCGTTTTTAGACAACCTCAATCCGACACTGAATACCCTGCCGGTGTATCAGCCGGGCCGGCCGATCGAGGAGGTCGCGCGCGAGCTTGGCCTCGATCCGGGCGAAATCATCAAGGTCGCCTCGAACGAAAACCCGCTTGGTCCCAGCCCGCTCGCTGTCGAGGCGATGACGGCAGCCGTTGGCCAAAGCCATCTCTATCCGGATGGCAACGCATTTTACCTGAAGAACAAATTGGCGGCCAAGCTGGGCTCGGAGCCGGTGAACCTCATCCTCGGCAACGGCTCCAACGAGATCATCGAGTTCGTATCTCACGCGCTACTTGGCCCAGGCGACGAAATCGTTGTGTCGCAATACTGCTTCGCCATTTATCCGCTTATCGCGATGATGATGGGGGCCAAGGTTAACGCGGTTCCCGCAGTGGCACACGGGCACGACCTGTCGGCGATGCTCGGTGCGATCACCTCTGCAACGCGCATCGTCTGGGTGGCTAACCCGAACAACCCCACCGGCACCCTGGCCAAGCCGGACGATGTTCGCTCGCTTGTTGATCAAGTGCCGGACGATGTGCTGCTGGTGATGGACGAGGCGTATTACGAGTTCCTCGACGAGCCGGTCGACCTGCTGCCGCTGGTGCGCTCCGGCGAAAAGCCGAATCTGCTGCTGATGCGCACCTTTTCAAAAATCTACGGTTTGGCCGGACTGCGGATCGGCTATGGCATCGGTCATCCTGATTTTGTCGCCGCGCTGGAAAAGGTTCGGCAGCCATTCAATACCAACGCCGTTGCCCAGGCTGGAGCGATGGCCGCGCTCGACGATGACGCGCACTTGGTTACCACCCGCCGCATCAACGCCGAGGGGCTGAAGTTCTTCGAGTCACTCTGCATGGAGGAGGGAATCGAGTTCGTTCCGTCGTATGCCAATTTCGTGATGGTGCGGGTCGGCGACGGGCAGGCGGTGTGCGAGGCGTTGCAGGGTCAGGGCGTGATCACGCGTCCGATGGGCGGCTACGGCCTCCCCGAATGGATTCGCTTTTCCATCGGGACGACGAGCGAAAACCAACGCGCCGCTGAAGCAGTCAAAACAGTCCTAGCCTAATCCCTGTCCGTTAGCGGCCAATCGAAGCGGATGCGTTTGCCGTCGCGCAACAGGGTCAGCGGGAGTTTGTCGCCGACCCTGTAGTTAAGCTTCAGGTGCATGTTGAAATGTTGTGAACTCATTTGCAGCGGCTGGCCCTCCAGTTCGATGATGATGTCGCCCTTGCGCAGTCCGGCCCGCTTGGCATTGCGGCCCTCGGGTCGGCTGGTGTTGATCCAGCGCACCTCGAGCGGCTTCACGCCCTTGGCCAAGCGCAACAACTTGACGCGTTTCTCTTTCATCGGCGCGCACCACGTGGCTAGGACCGGCTTGATTGACCAAAGCGAGCCGCGCCACGAGATGTCGGTTTTCTTCCAGCCGGCATTCATGGCGAGTTTCTTCTCGATTGACCGGTCACTTCGGGCCACATTTAGCGTGACGTTGGACTTGGTGTTTGGGAGGTTGTGCAGCACCCATTGCAGGTCGGCGATGGAGGTAAGCGCCTGGCCGTCCGCATGCGTGAGCACGTCGCTTGGCCGTAGATCGGCGTTGGCCGCAGGCGAGCCGGCTTGCACGGCGCTTATGACGCGACCGTCGCCGGGATCAATCCGCAGGCCGAGGTTGTCCGGCAGCGGGTAGCGCCACAGCGCATCATGGTTGTTGTGCCCGGTGGCGCGCCGTTGCTCGTGCTCGGCGTCGTGGATGTTGTGGCAATGCACGCAGTTGTTTCGGGCGGTGCCACCGGCAAGCTTGGTGCGGTGTTTCATGCCAGGCATCTCCAGCGCGGTCTTGTACGGCTTCGGCTTGCCGAGTTTCCCGGCGAGCGCGGCCTTGTTGGCTGGGTAGCCGTCGTGCAGGGCGAGTACGCGGCGCATGGTTTTCTCGAGCGACTCGATCGTGTTGTAGGCGTCCGGTCCCTCGGCAGACTGGGTGCCGTAGCGGGCGTACACCGTGCCGTCGGCGTTGAGAAACATCGCGGCCCAGTTCAGGTCGTAGTCAAACTGGAACTGAGACAGGTCGACGCCCTTCATTTCCACCTGCCGCACCGCGACGAATTTCTCCTGGGCGAGCCGGATGATGCGCTGGTTGTTCTTGGCCACCTCGGCGTCAAAGCCGTTGCAGGCGGCGCACGGCACACATCGGAAAGTGACAAACATCGGCTTGTCCGTCCGCCGCGCCTCGGCGCGGGCGGTGGCGAGATTGTTGTAAATCCAGAACTTGGCGCCACGGGCGTTTTCATCCTTCAACACCTCAAGCAACTGGTTTTGGGCCAAACCTACTTGGCTAAGCGCGAGAGCCACGGCAACAATGAGTGAAGGCAAGGGGGAGTGGATTGGTTTCGTGGTCATGGGGATATTGGTCTCTCGAGACGGACGTAACGCCTGCTTGGCAAAAACCGCAAGGCTTTTTCTTCACGCTTGCCAAGCGGGGGGATTTTTTCTACTGCTGACCGCCGGATGAGTAAACCGCTTGAGGGAAAAACCGGGGTTGTCTTTGGTGTCGCCAACAAAAACTCGATTGCGTGGGGAATTGCCCAAGCCTGGCATGAGGCAGGTGCCCGGCTGGCATTCACCTACCAGGACGAACGGGTGAAGGGGAAGGTGGAGGCACTGGTGGCCGACTTTGGCATGGATACGTTGGTGACGGAGTGCGACGTGAGCCGCGACGATGACATCGACCGCGTGTTCGGCGAGGTTGGCGGGCGATTCGACGGCAAGTTGGATCTGTTGCTGCACTCCGTGGCTTTTGCGCCGCGCGAGGCACTCGAAGGCCGGTTTGTTGACACTACGCGCGAGGCGTTCGCCACGGCCCACGACATCAGCGCCTATTCGCTGGTGGCAGTGACCAAGCGCGCCGCGCCGATGATGACCGAGGGCGGCAGCATCATCGGCATGAGCTATTACGGTGCGGAAAAGGTCGTGAAGCATTACAATGTCATGGGTGTGGCCAAGGCGGCGCTCGAGGCCAGCACGCGCTATCTCGCAGCTGACCTCGGCGAACAGAAAATCCGCGTCAACTGCATCAGCGCCGGACCGGTGAACACTCTTGCAGCCCGTGGGATCGCTGGGTTTTCCACGATGCTCAAGCATTACGATGAGCACGCACCATTACGCCGGAACGTGACTCACGAAGAGTTGGGCCAGACCGGCGTGTTTCTCGCGAGCGACGGCGGCGCGGCCATCACCGGCCAGGTCATCTACGTTGACTGCGGTTACCAGATTATGGGCGGGTTGTAAGGCTTGGGCCTTACGGTGTTTTCAGCCCGTCCTCCATTTCGTTGGTGTACCCTTCGCGGTAGGTGGGGTATTTGTATTTGAAGCCGTAGGTTTCCTTGAAGCTTTTGTTGGAGACGCGTTTATTGGTGAGGCCACGCTTGCGAGTGGAGGGATCCGGCTCCGGGACGAATGGCGGCATCGGTCGCCCGGTGGTTTCGCTCAGCCATCTGTAAAACGTCAGCTCTGTCACCGGCTCGTCATCGGTGATGTTGTAAATGCCGAATTGCGCGCCAAGTCCAAGCACTGCAGTGATTGAGCCGACCAAGTCGTCCCGGTGTACCATGTTGAGATAACGTTTTCCTTCGCCCTTAATGGCGGCATTTCCGCTCATGAATCGTCGAAAAAGATGACCTCGTCCCGGCCCGTAGATACCGGATGACCGTAGGATGGTGACCGGTGGGCTGGCGGCTATTGTCTGTTCAGCCTCCCAAAGGATTTTGCTTGTGCCGTGTTCCGGGGGGGCGACTTCGTTTTCGGAGACCCATTCAGCGTTTATTTGTTTATAGACGCTCGTGCTGCTGATGAACACGACGGCCCGGGCGTCGGCCGTTTTGAGCCACCGCGCGATATTCTCCGAGCCAAGGCCGTACACGTTCCTGTACGCCTCTTCGCCGTCTCTCGATGAGGAGGTGGCGATGATGACCCAGTCGTATTGGCCATCGAGCTTGGCCAAGGCGCCTTGTTCCGTGATGTCGAGGTTGACCGGGTGGATGCCGAACCTGGCCAGGCGTGCGTTGTGATCGTGGCTGCGCCGGACGCCGGTGACATCGTGGCCCAGCGCGATCAGCCGTTGGCCCAGCGCTTCGCCGACGTAGCCGCAGCCGATTATCAACGCCCGCACCCGGCGACTGTATCGCTTGGCCAAGCAGGGGCGCGACTCATTTTGGACTTTGCGGGTCGCGGGTCGACCCGTACTTTTTCGCCAGAACATGGGCAGCGTGAAAAAGTTAAAGGCAGGACAGGTTTACATCGTGGCCAACGGCGATTTGCGGCTGTCGGCGAATCAGGTCTGCTGGGCGGAGCAGTCGAAAATGGAGACGGCGCTGGCCAAGGCGCTCAAGGCCGAGGGGTGGACGGCGGTGCGCGCCCACGCGTACGACTCCAAAAAGAGGCACGGCTTCATCGACTCGCAGAAGCGCGGCCTTGAGGTGTTTCGCACGATCGACCCGGACGCGCCGCTGATCGTTGCCGAGTGCGTTTGGCAATACAGCCAGCACATCCTGCCGGGGCTCTCGACGCATCGCGGCCCGATTCTGACGTTGGCCAACTGGAGCGGCACGTGGCCGGGCCTCGTCGGCATGCTGAACCTGAACGGCTCGCTCACCAAGATGGGCGTCAAGTACAGCACGTTGTGGAGCGAGAAATTCACCGACAAAATGTTTCGCGGCGGCCTGCGGCAATGGCTGGACGATGGCATAGTGACGTATGACCAAGGCCACGTGCGGAGCCTCGATCTACTCAAGCTGCCTTCCGCCGAGATGCGGCTTGGTCAGGCGGTGGGGCGGCGTCTTCGCGATGGCAAGGCGATCATGGGCGTGTTTGATGAGGGCTGCATGGGCATGCACAACGCCATCATCCCGGACGAACTGCTCAACCCAACCGGTCTGTTCAAGGAACGCCTGAGCCAGTCGGCGCTGTTCGCCGCGATGGGGGAGATTCGTGATGCCGAGGCGGCCGAGGTCTACGCCTGGCTGAGAAAGAAGGGCGTGACATTTTGTTTCGGGTCGGAAGTGGAGAGCGACCTCACCGAGGCGCAGGTATTGCAGCAATGCAAAATGTACATCGCAGCCGTGCGGCTCGCCGCTGAGTTCGGCTGTGCGACGATAGGCATCCAGTACCAGCAGGGGCTGAAGGACTTGACTCCGGCGAGCGACCTGGCGGAGGGGATGTTGAACAATGTCGACCGGCCGCCTGTTCGCGATGCCAAGGGGCGCGAGTTGTTCGCGGGCCAGGCCGTACCGCACTTTAACGAGGTGGACGAATGCGCCGGGCTGGACGCGCTGGTGACGAACCGGCTTTGGATGGAGCTGGGCTGGCCGCCGGAGAACACGTTGCACGACCTGCGCTGGGGCGCGTCGTGCAGGGTCAACGGACGTACCGAATATGTTTGGGTGTTTTTGATTTCGGGTGCCGCGCCGCCGGCGCATTTCATCGACGGCTGGAAGGGGGCGTCGAGCGAGCGGCAGCCGCCGATGTATTTTAGGCTGGGCGGCGGTACGCTCAAGGGGGTGTCGAAGCCGGGCTGGGTCGTCTGGAGCCGGGTATTCGTGATGGATGGTGCGTTGCAGTGCGACATCGGTGTTGCCGAGGTGGTGAAACTTACGCAGAAGGAAACCGACCGGCGCTGGCGCGAGACGACTCCGCAATGGCCGATCATGCACGCCGTGATCCAGGGTGTTTCGCGCGACCAGATGATGGCGCGGCACAAGTCGAACCACATCCAGGTTGTCTACGCGCCGGGCGAAAAAGCTGCGCACAAAGGTGCCCGCGTGAAGGCGGCGATGCTTGCCGAAATGGGGTTGCGCGTGCAGCTTTGCGGCGGGGTGAACTTGAAGTAATCGATGAGCGACCCAGCGCCAGAGCGTCCGTCCAAACTTCCGAGGGACACAGAGCAAAGATCCTCTGGGCATGCGGCTTGGCGTTGGCCGGTGGTGATCGTGCTGCTCGCCGCGCTTGGCCTGGGTGCGTTCGTGTACTTGACTAGCACGCTGATTCGCACCCCGGAGCGCTTGGTCGAATCGGCGGCCAGGTTCCGCGAAGGCAACATCACCGAGACGTTCGTTGCCAGCCTGCCGAAGCTCGAGACTGAGCGGGGCGGCCTCCTGGAACTGGCCAAAATCACCGCGACCGAGACATTTCGCAGCGAGGACGAATTGACCTACGACTTCAAGTGGTTCGAGATCGACGCCGGCACGACCATTACGGAGATTCGCGTGCCGGTGACCTACCGGTATCATCTTCGCATGCGCGATGTATGGCAGTTGACCGTGTCGAACTCGGTGTGCGTCGTCCATGCGCCGGCGATCCGGCCGAGCCAGCCGCCGGCGATCCATACCGACCGCATGGAGAAATCGTCGGATGAGGGCTGGGCGCGCTTTAACGCCGAGGAGCAGATGGCCAAGCTCGAGAAGGCCATTACGCCGACCATCCGTGATTATGCCGGGGACGATCGGCACCTCGGTGTCGTGCGGGAGAACTGCCGCAAAACCGTGTCGGAGTTCATCGAGGATTGGCTTCTGCGCGAGGGTCAGTGGGGCGATGGCCGGCTGCGGTTCGTGAAGGTGTACTTCCCGGGCGAGGCCGACTCGTCACCGGCGATTGTGGGGGACGGCCCGGAGCGGGGCGGAAGCAATTGAACACGTAACCGGTTGCCGCCGTCAGGCGTACAGCGTAAGGTTCGCCGCGCCGAGAGCCAGGGAGAGAACCAGCACATGTCCACTTTGTTACCGCCGGAACACGCCAAAGCGTTGGCCGCGTTTGAGCACGTGCAGCGCACGCGCGTGGTCTTTGGCAACGGCAGCGCGGTGCATGCCGGGGGATTGGCCGCGGAACTGGGCTTGAAACGCATCCTGCTCGTCACCGATCCCGGCCTCGTCCGCGCTGGGCACGCCATCACGGTGCGCGAGTCGCTCGAGGCCGCTGGGCTGGAGGTGGCCGTGTTCGATGCCACGATAGAGAACCCGAACACCGACTGCGTCGAGCGATGCCGGTGTGTGGCCGAGGAGGCCGGAGTCGACTCGATCCTCGGCTTGGGCGGCGGCAGCTCGATGGACACGGCAAAGGGCGCCAACTTCCTGCTGACCAACGGCGGTCGGATGCAGGACTACTGGGGCATCGGGTTGGCCAAGCGCGAGATGCTGCCTCTCGTCGTCATTCCGACCACCACCGGAACCGGCAGCGAGTGCCAGTCGTTCGCGCTGATCTCCGACGCGGATACGCACAAAAAGATGGCCTGTGGAGATTCGAAGGCGGCCGCGAAAATTGCCATACTCGACCCGGAACTGACTTGTTCCCAGCCGCGCAACGTCACCGCCTGTACCGGCATCGACGCCATTGCCCATGCCGTCGAGACCGCGGTGAGCAAAAAAAAGAACGAATTGTCGTGGATGTTCTCGAAGGAGGCGTTCGGGCTGCTCCTGCCGCATTTCCCGACGGGGCTTAACTTGCCGGACGACCTCAACGCCCGCGGCAGCATGCTGCTTGGTGCGGCGATGGCTGGCTGCGCGATCGAGGCCAGCATGCTCGGCTCGGCCCACTCGACCGCCAACCCGTTGACCGCGCATTACGACATTGCGCATGGCCAGGCGGTTGGGCTGATGCTGCCGCATGTCGTGCGCTTCAATGCCGAGATGGAGTCGTGCCGCGAGGCGTACGGCGAACTGGCGCGGATTGCCAACCTTGGCCAAGCGGACGGTGACGCGGTGGAGCGCTTGGCCAAGAGCCTGGCGGATTTGCTGGAGCAGGCCGACATGCCAGCGACGCTGCGCGCAAGTGGCGTCAAGGAGTCGATGCTGCCAACTTTGGCCGCAGAGGCGGCTGAACAGTGGACCGCCGGTTTCAACCCGCGGGAGGCGGGCCAAGCCGAGATGGAGGCCATCTACCGGGCCGCCTTTTAGATTGGCTTTTACTCGGAGCGCGCGGCTGGTTGAATGGGCGGCGTGACGAGTGACGAGATTCTTCAACTTTTCAAGGACTCCGGCGCGCTGCTGGACGGGCATTTCATCCTGCGCAGCGGCCTGCGCAGTCGACAGTTTTTCCAGTGTGCCCTCGCGCTGCAGCAGATGCCTGGCGTCGAGCGACTGGGGGCGTCCTTGGCCGACAAGCTACGTGGTTACGGGCCGGTCACCGTGCTGTCCCCGGCGATGGGCGGACTTGTGATTGGGCAGGAGGTGGCTCGGCAACTTGGCCTGCGTTTCATTTTCGTTGAAAAGGA
>JASMKO010000099.1 GCA_030749225.1 Verrucomicrobiota bacterium | reverse complement strand
TCGGCCTTGCGATCCTGCAGGAATGTGGCGATGGAGGCTTGGTCGTTTTTGAGTTCATCCACTTCCACGTCGTCAAAGTAGCCATTCTGCACTGCCCACAGGACGGCCACCTGCACCGGCACTGCCACGGGCTGGAACTGCCCCTGTTTGAATACCTCGACGATGCGCTTGCCGCGCTCGAGCTTGGCGCGCGTGGCGTCGTCAAGGTCGCTGCCGAACTGTGCAAACGCCGCCAGTTCGCGGAACTGCGCGAGATCCAACTTGATGGTACCGGCCACCTGTTTCATGGCCTTGACCTGCGCGGCGGAACCGACGCGGCTTACGGAGAGTCCCACCGAGATCGCCGGACGCACGCCCTGGTAAAACAGGTCGGTCTCCAAAAAGAGCTGGCCGTCGGTGATCGAGATGACGTTGGTTGGGATGTATGCCGACACGTCGCCGGCCTGCGTCTCAATGATCGGCAGCGCCGTGAGCGAGCCGCCGCCGGCGTCGTCAGACAACCGGGCTGAGCGTTCCAACAACCGGCTGTGCAGATAAAACACGTCGCCCGGGAACGCCTCACGGCCGGACGGCCGCTTTAGCACCAGGGCCACCTGCCGGTAGGCCACCGCGTGCTTGGACAAGTCGTCGTACACGATCAGCGCGTCCATGTTGTTGTCCATGAACCACTCGCCCATGGCGGCGCCGGCGAACGGCGCGAGATATTGGTTGGTGGCCGAGTCACTCGCCGTGGCGGCCACGACGATGGTGTGTTCTAGCGCGTCGTTCTCCTCGAGATCCTGGATGACCTTGGCCACGTTGGCCCGTTTCTGGCCGACGGCCACGTAGATGGAATAGAGCGGGCGGAAATCGGGATCGCCGCTCTCGAGGCCTTCGCGGTTGATGCGGGCATTGTTGATGATGGCGTCGATGCACACCGCCGTCTTGCCGGTCTGCCGGTCACCAATCACCAGCTCGCGCTGTCCGCGGCCGATCGGGATCATGGCGTCCACCGCCATGATGCCGGTCTGCACCGGCTGACTCACCGACTTGCGCTTGATGATGCCTGGCGCGATTTTCTCGACCGGATAACTGGTCTCGGCGGCGATGTCGCCCTTGCCGTCAACTGGACGGCCAAGCGCGTCGACCACGCGGCCAAGCAGCGCCTTGCCCACCGGCACGGAGAGCAGCTTGTTGGTGGTTTTGACCTCGTCACCCTCAGCAATGCCGGTGTGATCGCCGAGGATCACCGCACCCACCTCGGTTTCCTCAAGGTTCAGCGCTAGGCCCATCACGCCGCCGCCGAAATCGAGCATCTCGTTCATCATTGCGCCTGTGAGGCCCTCGATCTTGGCCACGCCGTCACCGATCTCTCGCACCATACCCACGTTCTCGCGGGCGACGTCTGTTTTGGCGCCGGCGATCTGGGCTTCAATGTCCTGCAGTAGGTTGCTCATGTCTTTTTCTTTGAAAAGGGTTAAAAAGTCTCACTCAAGTTGGCCAAGCGCGTCTTCACGCTGCCGTCAAACACATCGTCGCCGATCTTCACTCGCATGCCTCCGATGAGGCCGGGGTTCTCGGCAAATTCCACCGCCACTTGGCTGCCCTTCAGACGGTTAAGGCTATCCTTTACCTGCTGCTGTTGCGATTCGCCAAGCGCCACGGCGCTTTCCACGCGGGCGGTGCGGCTGGCCTCGTCCAGTTTCACCAGCCGATGTAGGTGCTGTAGTATGCCAAAGTAGCCGCGCGGTTTTTGCTCAATAAGTATTCGCACGGCTGATCGCACCCGGTCGGCATTCAGCTGGCCATTTACCTGACAGGTTTTGAACAACTGCTTGGCGTCGCGCCGGGATTGCTTCGAGCCTTTCATTCCAGTTCGCCTAGGCGGCCATTTCCCGGTTGGTCTCGTCAATCAGGCGTTGCTGATCTTCGGCTGTCAGCACCTTGCCGCTGACTCTGGCGGTGGTGTCCACCACCAGTCGACCGATTTCCGCCTTCAATTCGGCCATCATCCGGTCGCGGTCGGCCTCGGTGGCCTCGCGCGCCTTGCGGATGATTTCCTCGGCCTGCTTGACCGCCTTTTGCCCTTCGGCCTCGCCGACCTGCCGGGCGGCATCCTTGGCGTCAGCGATCAGCTTCTCGGCCTTCTGGTTGGCCTCGGCCAGCACCTTGTCACGCTCGGCCTGGGTCTCGGCCAATTCGGCCTTGATCTGCTCGGCGTTTTCCATGCTTTCGGCAATCGTGTTTCGACGATTCTCGAGCATTTCCAGCACTGGTTTGTAGGCCAGTTTCTTGAGTAAAAAGGCCACAACAAGAAATGCGATGCACTGGGAGATAAATAGCGGCCAATTGACGCCAAATGTCTCGACAATTTTCTCAAATGCGTTCCCGTCGGCGGTTTCTCCAGCTGCGGCTAATAGGATCAGATTTTGCATAACCTAAAAAAGTGAGCCGGGCGAAGAACGCCCGGCGATGAAGTGTTTTTAGCCCAAAAAAAGGGCGATAAACACGATACCCTCAGCCAGTGCGGCGAAAATGATCGCCTGCGTCCGGATGGGGCCGGCGGCTCCAGGGTTGCGCCCGGTGGCTTCAGCGGCCTTTGCACCTACTAAACCAACGCCAACGGCTGAGCCCAGGGCTGCCAGTCCTACTTGGATACTTCCTGTCATTGTTTTTGTTTTTCTTTGTTCCAGTTTCCTCGGCGATCTCCACTGACGTGCATGGTCCGATCACCGAAATTTCTTTTTCTAGTGGGAGTGTTCCTCCTCATGGTGTTCGCACATCAGAGCGGTAAATACCGACGTGAGCAGGGCAAAGACGAGCGCCTGCACCAGCCCCACAAGAATCTCCAGCAAATAGAACGGCAGGACGGCAATGGCTCCCCCGATGTAAGGCACCAGTTGGTTGCCCATCATCATGACCGATTCGAGCATGTTTTCTCCAGCGAAAACATTTCCGTACAACCGGAAGGTGAGCGCCACTGGGCGAACACAGATCGAGACAACCTCGATGACGCCGACACAGATGAACACGGCAACGAGGAAAATCCCGAAAAATCCGGAGCCGTGTCCTTTGACGTCGAAGATATGCCCCACAAATCCGCCCGGGCCGATTTCCCGGATGCACCAGAAAAGCCAAAGCACCATGAAAATGGCAGCCATTGCGAGGGTCATGTTTAAATCGGCGTTCACCCCGCGCAACAGCGGATTGGTGACGTGCTCGTTATGATGCCCCTGTTCCGCCCAGCCGATTGTGCCCAGTCCCGGGATAAGGCCAAACCAGTTTGAAAATAGGATGAAAATGAAAATGGTCGCAAAAAACCAAAACGTTTTTTTCACCATGTGAGCGCCTAGGACGCCCTCGAAGAATCCATAAAGACTCTCAACCAGCCATTCGACGAAATTTTGAAGACCGGACGGAATCAATGCTGCCTTTCGAGTGGCTAACTGTGCCACGAGGATGATGCAGGCAGCCACGACAAGCATCACCACCATCGAGTTGGTGATTGCCAGAGGGCCGACCTTTCCGGTTTCGGGATTACCACCAATTCCATGATACAAAATTGGCGCGGGTTTGGGCAATCCGTGGTGCTTCTTGTGGTCGTCAATATGGGATTCCCCGGCCGGTGCCGACTTGTCAGAAGTTGCCTCTTCCGCACCGGCCAGGGCCGGGAACGGGAGGGCGACAAACAATGTTATTGCGAGTAAAAAGCGGCGGAAATTCATCCAATAAACCGTGGAAAGGCTGCTCACTGACCCCAGAGAGGGGAGCCGCTTCCTAGAAAGCGGAACGGCTTTATGCCAAAAAAATGACGGGACACAATCATTTTTTAGATAAAACTGCTTTTCAGCGAAAAAAACCGACCAAGGGCCAAGCGCTTGGCCAAGTACAGCTATTTCAAGCGGCTTGGGTTCAGCGGCTTGAGGTTTTTCGGCACGAACTGGCCGTTTCGTCGGATCAGCTCGTTATCGAACCATACTTCACCGCCTCCGTACTCGGGGCGCTGGATCAGCACCATGTCCCAATGGACGGCTGAGCGGTTGCCGTTGTCGCACTCCTCGTACGCTTGGCCAGGCGTGAAGTGCAATGAGCCAGCGATCTTTTCGTCGAACAAAATGTCACACATCGGCTCCTTGATGTGAGGGTTGAAGCCAAGCGAGAATTCGCCCACATAGCGCGCGCCGGGGTCAGTATCGAAAATTTCGTTGAGCCGTTTGGTGTCGCTCGCGGTGGCATCGACGATTTTGCCGTTCCTGAACTCGAGCCGCACATTCTCGAATCGGGTTCCGGCGTAGAGAGTGGGGGTGTTGTACTGAATCACGCCATTTACCGACTTTTTCACCGGGCAGGAAAAGACCTCGCCATCGGGAATGTTCCGATCGCCGGCGCAGCCGACCGCGCCGAGTCCCTTGATGCTGAATGTGAGGTCGGTTCCCGGCCCCTTGAGGTGCACCTTGTCCGCCTTGGCCATGCGCTTAATGAGCGGTCTTTGTGCCTTGGCCATCTTGGCATAGTCCATCGTGCAGACGCGGAAAAAGAAATCCTCAAACGCCTCGGTACTCATGCCGGCGCCCTGTGCCATTGCGCCGTTGGGCCAGCGGATGACCACCCAGCGGGTCTTGTTGACGCGATAATTCAGCACCGGTCGTAGGGTGCGGGAGTACATCGCAAGGCGGTCGGATGGGATGTCGGAATTTTCCGTGGCGTTATGTGAGCCACGGACGGCAATGTAAGCGTCGCACTTTTTCATCCGGCTCAATTCGATGTCGCGAACGGTCTTGGCGTGTGTTTCGTCGGTATCCAAAAGCATCTCACGAACGACGCGGCTGGCGCGCATCTCTACCAGTGGGATGGCGCCGCGCCCGCGGGCGGCGCGGACGAGTTCCACCGCAAACGCCTCGGGCGTGTCGGTGACATCGAACAGGACAGTATCGCCCTTCTTCAGGGCGGTCGAGTAACCGGTGAGGACTTCAGCGAGTTTTTTATAGCGCGAATCAGGCATATCGGTGCGGCGACAGTTACCACAGCACGCAGATTATTGAACGTAAAATATGCCGTTCAGGCGATGATGTCGTGTATAACCTCCCCGTGAATATCAGTCAGGCGAAAGTCGCGCCCGGCATAACTGTAGACCAGTCTCGTGTGCTCCAAACCGAACAGGTGAAGGATAGTCGCGTGCAGGTCATGGAAATGGACCCGGTTCACCGTCGCGTAGTAACCGTGATCGTCGGTGCTGCCGTATGTGATGCCGGGTTTGGTGCCTCCGCCTGCCAGGAAAAAGCTTATGGCGTGGGGGTTGTGATCCCGACCATCCCCCTGGCTTACTGGTGTTCTTCCAAACTCACCACCCCACATCACCAGTGTGTCCTCCAGGAGGCCGCGTGACTTAAGGTCTCGAATCAGGCCTGCAATTGGTTGGTCAACTTCTGCGGCGTTGTTGCGGTGGTTATCCTTGATTCCGCTGTGTGCATCCCATTTGTAACTATGGCTGCATTGAACGAAGCGAACTCCGGATTCTGCAAACCGGCGGGCCATCAGGCATTGGGTGCCGAAGTCGCGCGTTTTGGGTTTGTCCAGACCATAAAGTTTCTTTGTTGCCTCGCTCTCGTTGTCGAGGTTTTGAACCATAGGTGCCTCACGCTGCATTCGGAACGCGAGTTCGAACGAAGCGATCCTTGCTTCCAGCGCGTCGTCGTGAATCCGCTCGGTCAAGTGTTCGCTGTTGATCTCCTTGAGTAAATCCAACTGGGATCTTTGTTCTGCTATAGTTAGGTGCTTATTTTCGATGAACGGTATTTTTGCCTCCCCTGCCGGGACACCATTGAGGCCGATGCGCGTGCCGTGATGGTACGCTGGTAAAAAAGAGGATGACCATGCGTTCATTCCACCGTGTGTCTGGGTCGGGCAGATGGTGATGTAGCCGGGCAGGTTTTGGTTCTCTGTTCCCAGTCCGTAAGTCAGCCACGATCCCATGGAGGGGCGAATGAACGTGTCGGAGCCGGTATGCAGTTCCAGCAGAGCAGCGCCATGTCTTGAGTTGGATCCGTACATTGAGTTGATAAAGCAGAGGTCATCAGTGATCCGGGCAATTTGAGGGAAAATCTCCGAGATATATTTGCCACTTTGTCCGTGTTGCCGAAAATCAAACGGTGAGGCCATCAGGTTGCCCGTACTGCTGGAAACAATGCGTGGTTTTTTCCCGGGATAGGGCTTGCCATGATCACGTTTCAGTGCCGGTTTGTAGTCGAATGTGTCGACTTGCGATGGCCCCCCGTGCATGAAGAGGAAGATGATGCGCTTGGCCTTGGCCGCATATTCAGGTTGAAGCACGGCCAGAGGATTGGCTGAAGCTGCGCTGGATTCTTCGCCCAGCAGAGCAGCCAGTGCCATGGTCCCGAACCCTGTTCCCGCGCGCCTCAGCATTTCCCTGCGCGTTAGCGGCTGGGGTTCAAAATTTCGGCAACCTGTTCGTTTGTTGGACATGGCCGAATACGAGTCACTCTAATCCACAAACATGAACTCGCTGGAGGAGAATAGAACCTGGGCAAGGTTTTGCCAGACTTTCTCCCTGCGCCTGGCGGGGTCCGATTCAGTCCTTTCAAGTTTGGCCATGTTTTTTTCAGTGAACGCAACTGCTCGTTCTGTTTCGGGTTCGGTTGGCCGACGTCTAAGGATTTGCCGGTAGATTTGTTCCGTTACCGTGTCAGGCTGCCCGCCTGCCTGCAGCGTCCGCTTGGCAACTTGTTGACTGGCGGCCACCACCATTTTATGGTTCATCATGAACAACGACTGGGGCGTGGAAACTGTACTGGCACGTTGACCCTGAATTACAGCCGGGTCACCAGAGTCAAAAGCTTGCATGACACTGAACACCGCGCTGCGGATGACAGGCAGATATACCGAGCGGCATTCGAAATTGAAATTGGTATTCTTGAATCCGGTGGCGGTGACGTACTCCCTCGGTTTGTGGGGCATGAGTTGATCCTGCATGGCGAGATTCATGGAGCCTCCGATCAGGATGACTGAATCGCGAACTTCCTCCGCAAGCAGTCGTCTGCGATTGAAGCGCCACCAAAACCGGTTTTCCGGATCCATTTCATGCGCTTTTGCATTGTAAGTGGTGTGCATTTGGTATGTGGCAGAGTTCAGGATGATTCGATGCATTTGTTTGATGGACCAGTTGTTCTCCACAAGTCGCAACGCCAGCCAATCGAGCAGGGCAGGGTGGGTGGGACGCACGCCAAGCTTCCCGAAATTGTCCGGTGTGCGCACGATCCCCGCGCCGAAGTGCCACAGCCAGATGCGATTGGCCATGACGCGTGTGGTCAGCGGATGTTCTGTGTGTGTCAACCAGCGGGCAAACTCGACCCTGCCGCTGTTCTTGTCTGGAATCTTGTCACCGTCGATCGCCGTTATCTTGGGGAATCCTCTGGGGGTTGTGTCACCCAGATTCAGATAGCTTCCTCGAAGATGGATTCTCAAATCCTCCACATTGCCATCGGTTACCGCCATGGCCTTAGGTACTGCCGGGTATTTTTTTTCACTGTCACTCAGTTGGGCTTTGAGTTGCTTGAGTTTTTCCTGCTCCTTATTGGCCAATAGTTTCTCCACATCCTTCGGCATCTTTAGCGGTCCATTTTCATCGTGCAGGAGCGAGTGCAGCGGTTCCTTTTCCCGGGTCTCAGCAAAACGCTTACGAATGTGGGAGATCACCATTTGGTCAATTGGCTTGGTTGGGTCTTCAATAAAACTGCGCCATTCGTACAGCGGTGATTTGTCCTCCTTCTTGATCTGATCAAGGTGCGCGATCCATTGTTGAGTGAATGAGTCGTGGAGTGAATCCAACTGCCTTGTCACTGCAAAGTCGGATTGATCGGCGGGCATAAGCAGAAGTTTGTCAATGTGCGGGGTAGGAGTGGGGCAATCCAGCCTGAGGGTGTTGACGCCAACATTGAGCCGGAAATTGCCCTCCAAAAACCACTTTTGGGAGTCGGGATACCAGGTGCCTGTTATCCCGCCTCCAGCTTGTTCGTTGACCAACTTGCCGTTGACGCTCAATCGACTGGGGCGTGACTCGGCAGCGGCATAGCGCATCTGCAATTGGTACAAGCCAGCTTCCTCAACCGGCAGATCAAACTCAACCTGGGTAGGACCGCCGCTAAGCAAGACGCCTATGCCTTTGCCATAGCCATCGAAGGTTTTTAAGCCGTTGCCTCGGGTGAAGTCTTCCGCCTCGATTAAAAGGATGCCATTGGTTTTTCCTCCTGGTTCCTGCTTGTGCTCTTTAATGGCAAGCTGAATGCGGGCATTATTCCGCAGTTCCATCAAGGCGGCGATGAGGTATTCAGCTCCATTATTGCGGGCTTCAGCAATAATGGTTTTAGAGGCCTTGGCCTTGTAGTGTTCAATCGCCAGCTTCTGTTTCTTGACCTTCTTATCCACCAGGTCGCGTCTGGCACGCGACTCTGCTGAATCCAGGTATATCTCATGCCACTCTGCGACGACCTTATGGTTCACCATTGTCTTGGTGCTCTTGAAGATGCCGGCGAGTGCGTAATAGTCCCGCATGGGAAGAGGATCATATTTGTGGTCGTGGCAACGGGCACACCCGATGGTCATGCCCAGAAACGTTTGGCCAATCGTGTCGATCTGCTCGTCTATGATGTCCATTTCCATTTTGCGGCCATCATCTTCGGCTAGCATCTTTGCGCCCACGCTGAGGAAACCGGTTGCAATCTGGCGGGCGTGCCGTTCCGAGTCGGATTCGTTTTTGCTGGCAGGCAGCAGGTCTCCGGCAATCTGCTCCTGGACAAAACGGTTGTAAGGCTTGTCTTCATTGAACGAATTGATGACGTAATTCCTGTAACGAAAGGCGTTGATGTAGGCGAGGTTCTCGTCGAGGCCGTTACTGTCGGCATAGCGGGCAACGTCCAGCCAGTGTCGTCCCCATTTCTCGCCGTATTGGTGTGAGGCCAGCAGCCGTTCGACTACCCTGCCAAATGCGTCCGGTGACTTGTCGGCGAGGAACGCTTCGATATCCACAATGGTTGGCGGCAGGCCAGTCAGGTCGTAGGTGGCTCGGCGAATGAGCGTGCGTTTGTCGGCCGGAGGTGTGGGGCGAAGTCCATTTTTCTCAAGCTGCGAGAGGATGAAAAAGTCGAGTTCCTCCTTTGGCCAAGCGGCGTTTTCGACCGGCGGCAACCTGGGTTCACTTGGTTTGCGGAATGACCAAAAATTGAGCGCCTCCTCGGAGTCGATCTCCTTTGTCTCGGCCTTGACCAGATGTCCGTCGCGAGGGTCGGGAGCACCCATTTCGATCCATTGTTTAAAGTCGGCGACGACCGTCTTGGCCAAGCGGGTTTTTGGCGGCATTACCAGATCGGAGTCGAGATAGCTAATTGCCCGGTAGAGGTTGCTCTTGTCGGGGTCGCCCGGAATCACTGGAGTCAATCCCGACCCCCCCTTGCCACGGATGCCTTCGCGTATGTCGAGTCGCAGTTTGCCCTTGAGTTTGCCATTTTTTTCCGCCTTGGCGGAATGGCACATATAGCAGTTATCTGCCAGGACCGGCCGGATTTTTTTTTCGAAAAAGTCCAGCCTGTTTTCAGCGGCCTCGAATGCTCCCGGCGCAGTCAGCAGGCCAGCCGCAAACAGAAAACAAAGGGCTTTGGGAATGGGGTGCGACACGGGAAAGTAATCAACCGCTTGGACCGGGTTATTTCTCCATGATCCAAATGTTGCGGAACTGCAATGGGTTGTTGTGACCTTGCAGCCTGATTGGGCCAGGCCGGCCTTCGGGGCCACCTCGGCTTCCGGGGCATTTGCTGTCGATCTCAATGTTATTGTGGATAACGATGCCGTTCAGGCTAATGGTCAGCCGGGTGTTTTTGACCTTTCTACCATCCTTCAAGACGGCATTGGTGAAATCTACATCGTAGGTCTGCCATTGTAGCGGGGGTAGGCAAGCATTCATATCGCTGGCCCGCTTGCTGTAAATGCCGCCGCATTCGTTGTTGAGCCCCTCAAGGCCAAACGAGTCCAGCACCTGTACCTCATAATCGTCCACCTGATAAAAGCCGCTGTTGCCCCGGCCCTGGCCGCGAGCCGCCGGTTTGTATGGGAGCAGAAACTCTATGTGCATGTGGTAGTTGCTGAACTTACGCTTGGTTTTGATGTCCTTTCCATCGGTGTTAAGCAGCTTGGTTTTGGCATCCACGCGGCCGCCGGTCCATTCACCCTTGTTGCTGCCGTCAAACAGCACGATGGCTCCCTTGGGTGGCTTTTTGCCCAGCGTTCCGCTTTTGCGGACAACGCGCTCCAGGCGGAACGTTTCCCCGTCGGTGTAATGACCCTCGGCCACGCCGCTGTCGGTGGTCATCCCGGCGGTTCGGTGGCCGGACGGTGGGAACTTCCTTGTGGCGCTGAACTCATCGGCCGGCTTGGCAAGGTAGCGGCGTTTCCCACTGGAAGCCTCGAATTTGCCGCGCCCTTCCTCGACCCATCCCTGGAGCAGCGACTTGTTTTTGCCATCCCACCCGGCGCCGGGCAGTCCGCCCGGCAGGAGCACGGCTTGGAACTGCCCCTTGTCCAGCGCGATAACCTGGGCGCCGAGCTTTTTGCCGCCCGATGTTTTGCCCACATACTCGCCTTGGATCTTGAAATCGATCGGCAGGGTGGGGTCTTCAGGATTCGTCCACAACCCGTTGGCAGCGTGGGAGGACACCAAACCAACCACCAGCGAAAAATACATTACAGATTTCTTCATGCGTTCGGATGCCGAAAAACTACCCGCTTGGCTAAGCGCTGGGAAGTCCTTTACTTCTATTTTCAGCTGCCTATCAGTCGAAAACGCAGGTTGCGGAATTTCACTGTGCCGCCGGAACCGTGGTGCTGGATCCCAAGCCGGCCATGGTGTTCCTTGATGCCATGGACGTCGGAAATCTTTTGGCCATTGACCCAGGTCTGAGCGCGATCGCCCACCACACGGATGTGTATCTTGTTCCAGTTGTCATCGCTGAAAAGCCCCTGTGTTGCGTCCTTGAGTTTTGCAGTTTGTTCCGGGCCTTTTGGGTGGAGCCAACCACCAAAACCGATTCCATATACGCCTCCATTTTTTCCGGCTGCTGCACGTTCGATCTCGCATTGGTAGCCCTTCGGTTTTCCCTTCTCACCAATCAGGCGGAAGCCGAGCCCGGAGTTGAAATGATCCCTCTTGCCCTCTGCCTGGACCGGCAGTTTTACCTCGAGTTGTGCCTCAAAATCCGTCGCCTGTGCATTGGAAACGACCCAAACGTTCTTCTTGGAGTACAAATGCAGTTCGCCATTGACGGCCTTGAGGAATTCCACCTCGCCACGCGGCGTCCAGCTCTTGGCGGATTTACCATCGAACAACGACACCCAGCCGCCGTCATTTCGCTTGGTCAAGGGGGCCGTGGCCGGGTGGAAACCAGACACGTTCATAGTGATCCGATACAACCCGATGCCAGCTGTGATGTACAGCGTGTTGGCATCCTCCCCTACACCAAAACAACAGTTAGTCGGCAAAGTCTCGGTTGGGATGTAGGCGAGTTCCCTGCCCCTGGGCGTGTAGGCGACAATGCCGAACCGATCGGCGGATCGAACTGCTCCGTAGACGTTCCCCATGGTGTCCACCGTCATGCCATCGATACCCGCCTGGTCTCCAAAATCGACGAGCACTTTTTTTGTGCCGAGGCTTCCGTCTTTGAGGATGGGGAAGGCGTTGAGTGTCATTCGACCCATCTTCGGATTCTTCGGCGCGTTTGGACCTCCGGTTGAGCCGTTGTTGGTCTCGGCGACGTACAACGTTTTGCCATCGGGCGAGAGTCCCAGTCCGTTGGGTTTCTCGATTTGGTCCGCGCCAATCGCCCGGATCACCGAGCCGGAGAATGGATCGTAGCGGTACACGGCCATTTGATGTTGCTCCTCCTTTTCATTGCCGATGTAGCGGGGGTCGCTGAAATAAATCAGGCCATTCGGAAGGATCACAAGGTCGTTGGGGGCTAGGTATCGTTTGCCATCAAATGTTCCGGAAAGCGTGCGCAGTTCACCTCTGGGAAGCACTTCGCTGAGTGCCATGCGACCGTTGTTGGCACCGCAGCAGGCGATCAATCGGCCGTCACGGTCGAACATCAGTCCGTTGCTTTTCTCCGAGGCCGCCGTGAAGACGGTTGTCTTGCCAGTTTTCGGATCGAACCTCAGGATTTGCCCGGAGGTCGATTCACTGCTCGATATGTCGCTGAAATAAATCTGTCCGTCCGGGGCAACGGCCACCCCCTCGGTAAATTCGCCCTGTTCCCACAACGTTTCCAGCCGGGAAGTGGACGGCAGAATGGAGATGCTGCCGCTTGGCCTCGCCGGTTCGGCCTTGGCTGGAGGCAGGGCGATCGCGAGGCTGAGGGCGGTACAAAAAACAAATCGAATTGGCATGGCGCAAAGGGTGACAGCGGAACATGTCGGAGGCAATCCGCGTGTCGGTTCAGTTGGCCGCTTTTGGTTGCCAACGCTCGTCAAAGAAACCGGCAGCCGCGATGCAGTCCGGATCTCCGGCATTGTACGGCACAGTGATATCCACCAATGCCCAGTCCGGGAGCTTCGGGGTTTGCGTGGCGTTGCTCATGTGGCCGCAGCGGCTGAAGGTGAAGCCGGAGTTGAGCACGACATAGCGGCTGGGGTTGAGCGGGTTGGGGTAAATCAACACCGGTACGTGCGTCGTCGCTGCCGCTTCCGCCTGGCCAAGCTGCAGCGCGGTTTCGTTCCACTTGATCGGCAACTGGCCGATGACACGCGCGATGGCCGAGTTGCTTTGCGGGTCGCCCCACAGGATGAGGTTGCAGTCGTCGATGTCGGCGTCGGTCAGGTCGTTGTCATCCTTGATGAGCGGCTTGGCCCGGAACTGCAGTTCCCAGTCGGACAGTGCCTGGCCAAGCTGCGCGGCGGTCCATCTGCCGATCAGTGGGCTGCGCGCCTGGCCGGTCGGGCGCACCATCAGAAACCGATCCATGAAGGCATCGTCGATCGGCCCCTGCAGGCCGGGGCGCTTGGCCAAGCCGGCGAATTCAAACTGGCCAACGGTCCGCCACCTGCCGAAGGCATTTACGAAGAGCGCCTCCCATGAGCGGTCGGTGCGGACGCGCGCCCCGGTCAGTTCGTCACCGTCAATGACGACGGTGGGGTTGCCGTCGGGACGCAGCGGGCAAAGTCCGGACGGCATCGACAAAACCAGGCGCGATACGTTGCGGGTGTTCACCTCGACACGTTGATCGCTGGTGAGTATCGCCTCGACGCGGGCCGGTTTCCAATGCGCCTCGAGGCCGTCGACCCGAACCCATGCTTGCCGATTGTAGCGCAGCGTCCGCGTGACGAGCCGCACCTCGGTCGGCACTGGGTTGCGGCCGTTGGCGGCGGCGGCGTTGAGGCGCTCATCGATTTCCGCCTTGGCGGCGGGGTGATATTTGTGGTCGGTGTCTGGGCCGATGACGTGGTGCAGTGTCATGCCCTCGGCGGCGAGGTAGCGTGCCATGATGTCCGCGGCCTGCCTCTGTTTGTCGAGTTCGCCGCTGTAGGCGACGGTGGAGGTGTTGAACAGGTTGCCAGCGTATTGAGTGGCGTCGTACAGCCCCCAGAGCGCCTTCTCGTACGTCGGGGGCAGCGCATCTTTCCGGGCCAAGCCAAGATACTCGAGCGACTCGGCAAAACCGGCTCCCGGCGCGACCGCCACCCAGTCGCCCGCGAGGTGGGCGCCCAGGTGCCAGCAACCGCCGCCGCCCATTGAGAAGCCGCGGACGCTCACCCGATTGTTGTCCACAGGATACTGCGTTTTAGCGTGGGCAAGCGCCTCGAGGACGTCGACTTCGCCGGCGAACTTAAACGCATTGCAAAAGCGGCCGTACGGGTGGAGGACAATTGTGTCGGGCGGGGTGAACTGCCCGGCGGAGATGTGACGCTGGTGGATGAACTTGAGTTCGCTAAGTTTGTTGTCACGACCATGCAGCCAGACATCGAGGCGGCGTTTGCGCCACGGGTCAGTGGAAAACGATTCGGGGATGATCAGCCCGTACGGTTGCACCGAGTTATCGAGCCGAGAGGCGTAGCCACGCACGATGAGGCCGGTGGCGCGTGTCCACGGTGTTTTGCTGTTCGCCAATTGCGTCGCGCGTTCGCGTCCGGTGGAGAGCAACGCCTTGGCGGTTTTGAGTTCGCTTGGCTTGAAAAAGATCCGGTGCTTGAGCGCCCAGTCAACGGCCTTGTGAAAGACCTGCACGTCGGGAAGATGGCGCAGCAGCGGCGGAGTCGCGGCGTGCTGCCGGGCCAGAGTGTCGATCGCTTGGCCAAGCGCGTCGGTGTGTTCGCGGAGTTGGGCGCGGGCGTCGTCGGGCAGATCGATGCCGACAGCCGGCACGCGGGGCGTTGCGGCGACGAGCAGCTTGGCCGGTTCGTCCGCTTGGCCAAGCGTGGTGGCGAGGCCAAGCGCGAGGATGATCCGGCGGAGTGGCACGCGGCGGAGTGTGGGCGCAAAGCCGCCGGGATGCAACCGGTGAACAGCCGGGGCGTCAGTTGAGGATGCGGCTGCCCTCGGAGAGAAAGATGCCCTTGAAATTCATCTCGAGCGCCTGGGCGTTGGTGGCCTTTTCGAGGGCTTCCTCCTTGGTGATGATGTCGTCCTTGACGAGTTGGAACAGGGACTGGTTAAAGTTCTGCATGCCCTCGTCGGTGCCGGTCTCGATGGCGGCATGAAGTTTCTCGAGGCGGTTCTCGTTGATCAGTTTGCCGACGGTCGGGGTGTTGATCATGATCTCGATGGCGGGGACGACACCGCCATCCTTGCGCACGGTCATGCGCTGGACGATGATCGCCTTGAGGGTGCCGAGCATCTGCTTGCGTACCGACTCGCGCTCTTCGGCGGGGAAGAAGTCGAGTACACGCGAGATGGATTGAGGCGCGTCAATCGTGTGCAGTGTGGACAGGACAAGGTGCCCGGTATCGGCCGCGCTCATCGCGGCGCGAAAGCTAGTGGCATCGCGCATTTCCCCGACCATGATCACGTCGGGATCCTGACGCATGATGTGCTTTAGACTGTGTTGGTACGACGGCGTATCGAGGCCGATTTCACGCTGCTCGATGATGCATTGGTTGTCCTCGAAGACATACTCAACCGGATCCTCCAGTGTGATGACATGCCGCTTTTGGTTGGTGTTAATGTGGTCGATCATCCCGGCAAGCGTGGTGGATTTGCCGCAGCCGGTGGTGCCGGCAACCAGCACGATGCCGCGATGCCCCTCGGCGATGGACTTGATGACGTCCGGCAGGCCGAGGTTGTCGATCTTCGGCACCTCGGCGACGACGTGGCGCATGGCCAGACACCATTTCCCAAGGTGCTGAAAACAGTTCGTCCGGAACCGGCCAATACCGGGCACGTGGTAGGAAAAGTCGATTTCACGGTCCTCATCCAGGCGCGGCTTGAAATGATCGGGAACAATGTTGTCGATGACGTTTTGCAGCCATTGCTCCTCAGGTTGCTGGGTCATCTCGGTTTCCACCAATTGGCTGCTGATGCGATAAACCACCGGTGCATCCGCCTTGATGTGGACGTCAGAGGCACCGCCGTCGACGCCGATTTTCAGGATTTTGTGAAACAGTTCCATTTCAACAGAGCACGGGAGACAATCAGGAATGCGCCGTCCGGGCAAGCGTCAAAAAGTGCGCCTGGCCAAGCAGGGGCTCACCACTCAATGATGGCTGCGCCCCAAGTTAGCCCGGCACCGAAAACCAGGAGCAGGATAAGGTCGCCCCGCTGCACCTGGCCCTGCTGAACCGCCTCGTCGAGCGCGATGGCCACCGAGGCGGCGGAGGTGTTGCCGTAGCAATGCAGGTTGCTGAAGACCTGGTCTTCAGTGGCACCGAGACGGTCTCCCACGGCCTTGAGAATGCGCATGTTGGCCTGGTGCGGGATAATGCACTTGATGCAGTCGATCCCGATTTCGCAACGGGCTAGGGCTTCCCGGGCGGCGGTGGCCATCGCGGTGACAGCGTTTTTGAACACTTCCTGCCCGTCCATCCTGAGATAATGCAGCCGGTCGGAGACGGATTGGCTCGTGGCCGGGTGCAGGCAGCCGCCGCCCGGTTGCGAGAGGATCGACGCTTTCCGCCCGTCGGCCCCCATGCAGGCGGTCAGCAGGCCGTGCGTGTTTTGGCGGTTTTGCAGCACAGCCGCGCCCGCGCCATCGCCAAAGAGCACGCAGGTATTGCGATCCTCCCAGTCGACGATGGAGGAGAGTTTCTCCGCGCCGATCACCAGTACTGTGTCGTAGGTGCGCGACATGATGAATTGCTGCCCGATCTCCAGGGCGTAAACGAATCCGGAGCAGGCCGCCTCAATGTCAAAGGCCGCCGCGTTGTGGGCTCCGATTTTTTCCTGCACAAGGCAGGCAGTGGCGGGGAACGGCATGTCCGGCGTGATGGTGGCGAGGATGATCAGGTCGACGTTGGCTGGATCGACTTCCGCCCGCTCGAGTGCGCGCCGTGCCGCCTCGGTGGCCATGTCGGAGGTGTGCTCGCCATCAGCCGCGATGCGTCGTTCGCGGATGCCGGTGCGCGAGGTGATCCAGTCGTCGGTGGTGTCCACCAATTTCTCGAGGTCGGCGTTGGTCAGCACTTTTTCCGGCACGTAGGAGCCGACGGCGGATATGGAGCAGGTGCGGCCGACGAAGTCGTATTCGGCTCGCGGATTCCTGATGTCGGGATGGGTCATGCCTGGACTGCGGCCGGAGCCGGCTCGGCGACGGCCAGCCCGGCGTTGGCGGCGGCCACGGCATCGGCGATATGCTCGTTGATGTGGTGATTCAGAGCCTCGACGGTGTGATGCACGGCGTTGCGGATGGCCCGGGAGTTGGCCGAGCCGTGGCAAATGGTCACAACGCCGTTGACACCGAGCAGCGGGGCGCCGCCGTAGGAGTCGGTATCGAGCCGGTTTTTGAGGGAACGAAACGCGTTCTTGGAGAGGGCCGCACCGATTTTCCGGATGGGCGTCGCGGCGAGTTCCTCGCGCAGCCAACCCATCATGCGCAGCGCCAGGCTCTCACAGGTCTTGAGGACGACGTTGCCGACGAAGCCGTTGCAGATGACGACATCGAGTTCCTCGCCGAACAGGTCGTGCCCCTCCACGTTGCCGGCAAAATTAAGGCCCAGCCCCTGGCACAGCTTCAACGTCTCCTGTGTCAGGTCGTTGCCTTTTGCCTCCTCGGTGCCGACGCTTAACAGCCCCACGCGGGGCTGGGGTTTGCCTAGCACCTCGCGGGCGTAAATGTCGCCCATGATGGCGTAGTGCATCAGGTGCCGGGGCTTGCCCTCGACATTTGCCCCGGCGTCAAGCAGCACGAAGTTGCTTGCCTTGGTGGGCATCACGGCGGCGATGCCTGGACGATCCACCCCCGGCAGGGTGCGCAGTTTGATGGAGGCCGCAGCGACCAGGCCGCCCGTATTCCCTGCGGAGAGGATGGCGTCGGCTTGACCTTGCTTGACCAGGTCCATGGCCATCGCGACCGAGCAGTTTTTTTTGCGGCGCAACCCCTCAACCGGTTTGTCCTCCATCGAGAGGACTTCCGACGAGTGGACGACCTCAATGCGAGATGCAAAATCTCCCACTTGGCCAAGAGCGGGGCCGATGGCATCCTCGTCGCCAACGAGGTACAGGGTGCGGATGTGGTCGTGATCCCCGAGCGACCGGAGCAGGCCGTCGATGATGACGGCACACCCACTATCCCCGCCCATCACATCCGCCGCGATTCTCATAACGATTCAGGCGCGAGCCGGACGGCTGCGGCCTGGATTTTGGGATGGGTCAGGCGCCGACCTCGACGCTGACGATCTGTTTGCCCTTGTAATGGCCGCATTCCGGGCAGGCGCGGTGGCGCTGGTAACCCAGGTGATCGCACTGTGGGCAGTTGTCCAACTGCGGCGTCTGGAATTTGCTGTTGCTGGCGCGGCGCTTGCGCACGCGGCTCTTGGATGATCTCCCTTTTGGTACTGCCATAAATTTTCCCTAATCGAGGTTCAGATTGTCGAGTTCTGCCCAGACCGAGGCTTCATCGCTTCGGCTGGTAGCCTCCCTTATTTTGAGTGAGTGGGCGCCTCTGCCGGTTCGTTTTGGGGTTTTTCCGCATCCCGGTTCACACAGCGGATGCTGCGGAAAGGCGAGAAACGTATCTTCGCGCAGATAGGGCGTCAAGTCCGCGGAAACGCCGGTCAACACGATTTTTTCCCCCCCGGCCAACGGGAGTAGGCAGCTCCAGTCCGGTAGATCAATGCAGTGCTCAAACGACCGCAGGCACCGGGCGCAATCGCACCGGAGTCGCATGCGAAGGCTGCCTCGGAGCAGGACATTGTCCCCGGTTCGCTCCGCCGTGAGGGCATAGGCCAGCGGTTCGTTCGCCTCGACCAGCTCGTCGAGGGTCTCCATGTCCAGTTCCTCCGGCGACAGCTCACCCTTTAGCTCGACGTGGCCGTTGGCCAGGGTTTCGATGTTCAGGAATAACGGCATGGTGATGCGCGGCGCGCCTGGTCAAGTTCCTTCGACAGCGACCCGGGCGAAGGGTTCAATTTGCGCCCGCTTGTCCAAGCCGCTTCGTCAGCGCCTCTCGGACCTCGGGGCTGACAAACGCGGAGACGTCGCCGCCCAGCGTCGCGATCTCCCTGACCAGGTGCGAACTGAGGAAGGAGTACGAGGCACGTGGCATCATGAACAGCGTCTCCACCCTCTCGTTAAGCTTGCGGTTCATCAGCGCCATCTGAAACTCGTACTCAAAGTCGGACAACGCTCGCAGGCCGCGGATTACCGCGTGGCCGGACTGTTGCTCCACGTACTCCACAAGCAGCCCCTCGAAGACGTCCACCGTCACGTTGTCGTGGTTGCTGATCGATTGCTCGATCAGCGTTTTTCGTTCGGCCGGTGTGAACAGCGGCTGTTTGCTCCCGTTTCGCGCGACGGCCACCACCACTTGGTCAAACAGGCGCGAAGCCCGTTGGATGACGTCCAGGTGGCCGTTGGTGATGGGATCGAAGCTGCCGGGATAGATGACCGTTCGCACAGCCGCGACTGTAACAGGCTCGGGACAAAAAAAGAACCCGGACGTTAGTCCGGGCTCGGGAAATCAATCCGCTCATGCTCGCCGGCGATCAGCTGCCAATGGGCGATATTACCGGCGGGGTCGGCGGCACCACGGCGGGCGGCGGGGGAGGCGGGGCACCCGGCACCACTGCCACGGGCGGGGGCTGGAAGGAGATGGTGTCCACCGAGCCGAGATCGGCATCGGGATCTTTTGGCTTGATGACCACCTCGACCTTGAAAGGGGTGGACTCGTCGCCGGTCGGCACCACATTCGTGAGGATATCCACCTCATCCGCGCTCAATGTTTGGCCGTTGATCTCAAAATTGTCCAGATTGCCGAATTGCTCCTCGATGCTGGCGATGTAGGTGTCTGCTTCGTCAGCCGTGAAGCCGTCGGAGATGACATTGATCGACTTGGCCGCGCCGGTGTCGTCGACGTTGGCCACCAGGCTGGGCGGTTTCATCGGGGCTACCAGATCGACATCCACGGAGACGGAGTTTCCGCTCGACGTGGGGATGGCAACAGCCACCGGGACAGCGTTGGCCCCGGCAACGTCCGCTGCGGCGAACGGAGCGCCTGTCTTGGACTTGACGACCAGTTTCTTTCCACCACCCGGCGCTTCCTCCACCACGATGATTGCGTCATCGTCGCCGATGGCTCCACCGCCCACATTCAAGTTCAAGTCGGACGGCCTCAGTTCCTGTCCAATAGCCAATTCGCTGCCTGTCGCGGCGTCGAGCAAGATCTCCAGCCGGTCGGGCGCGAACTCCGATCCGGAGCGAACCACCAAGTCACCAAAGAAGGTCGGGGTGGGCGAGATGAACTGGGTCGGATCGATTGGGCCAGCTTTCTGATTATTCGGCTGGTTTTCCCAGACACCCTGCCGGAGCGGGACGCTGATGCTGAAGGCGGGGAAGACCGGCGCGCCGGTCGGGGCGCTTGCGGCGGACTCAGCCTGCTCGTCATCAGCTGCCTTCAACTCCCGGCCACCGACATATTTCTCGCCACTGGCAATCAGCACCTCCCGGCCGGTGTTTTTGTCGGTGTACTTGACCTTGCCACTCACAACGACCAATTCACCGTTTGCGTTGATGTCGTAGACGGTCCCCTTGACATCGGCGACGCCCTTCGGCGTCTTGAGAACGTAGCTTGAGCCCATAGGCAGCTTGCGGACGTTGCCGATCACGCGGCCGCGCCGAAGCTCCATCTCTGTTTCGGCCATGTGCTCGATCGGGGAAATCTTGACGGCCAACCGGTTGAACTTGAGTTCGGTGTCCGCGTCGAGGCGCAGCAGCGAGCCGTTGATCCCAAGGAAGAGATCAGCCCGGGCCTTGGCCCCGGTCTTGACGACAGCCCCGGTCTTGAGGAGTTGGCCGGTTTGCAGCGGCAGCCATTTACTGCCGTCCACCGAGAACTTAGCCTCACCGCTGACGGTCTGCACAAGAGCCTGCCCATCCCGGGTGTCGGCCTGCGCCGTGGACAGGAGTCCGGCGGCGATTAACCCGGCCATAAATGATAGTCGTTTCATAAGTTTGTGTGTGTTCCTGTGGCTAAAAAAGTTTTAAGCGCCACGGATCATAGTCCCGCCAAGCGCAATGTCAACCGCGGAATGCGTTTTTTTCAGCTTGTTGACTCAGCTGAAAATACCCGTTTTTCTTAAAAAAGGAAGTGAAAAATCCGATCCCGCCCCTCACGGTTGGGTTCCGGGGCATCGATTCACTTAATGCCGCCATTGATTTTATCAATACCCGGTTTTTCAGGGAGTAGACTATGGTTCCCCTCAATTAGGCCGGGCGCTTGGCCAAGCGGCGGTGAAAATAGTAAAGGATACGTTGTTATGGAATTATTATTCATTGGGCTAGTGGGACTGGTGCTCGTTTTGCCGATTGTGGCGTTGCTGAAGGCGTTCGGTGTCGCGATGGAGGTGAACGATCTCCGGAAAAAGGTTCAGCGTCTCCAAGATCGGTTGAACGACAGTGAGCCGCTTGGCCAAGCGGAGACGCCAACTGAAACCAAGCAGGCGGCCTTGGCCAAGCCGGAGCCGGAGCACTTCACATTGTCAAGCGGCTTGAAGGAGTCGCGGGAGTCGCGCCACAAGCGGCTTGAAAAAGCACCGGGCGAGGAGCGCCAAGTCGAGAAGCAAAAGGAGACTTCCGCCCCGAAGCCGGAGTCGGTTCTCCCGCCGGTTATTCAGTCGCCCAAGCCGGCTTCCCCTGCCGAGCCTGCGGCCAAGCCGGAGAAGGATGCTGACACCTCGCAAGCCGGGATGCCTCGCCTACCCAAGTTGGATGCTGAGTCGATCGAGATGAAACTTGGCACCTACTGGTTCGTCCGAATCGGTGTTATGCTGGTGCTGACAGGCCTCGGGATTTTGGCTTACTACAAGAGGAGCTTTTTCATCGACCTCTCACCCGAGGCCAGGGTGAGTTTATTTTATTTGCTGAGTGCGGCGATGGGCGGCGTTGGCTTTTGGCTTCAACGCACGAAAGAGAAATTAAAGAACTACGGCCAGGTGCTGCTCGCCGGTGGCTTTGCCGGGGTGTATTTCACTACGTATGCGGCGCATGTTATTCCGCCGGTTAGGATCATCGACAATGCGACCTTTGCCCTGCTGCTGATGTTCGCGTGGGGAGGCTTCATGGTTTGGATCGCGGATCGCCTCAAGTCGGAGACAATCGCGCTCTTCGCCACCGGCGCCTCGTATTACGCCACCTACGTGCCACTGATCCATGCCGACAATACTGGCGGTGTGTCGTGGGTGATTCTTTTCTCAAACCTTGTCCTCGCGGTGGCTGCGGTGGTGTTCATGCTTCGCAACCGTTGGCTGAAGATGCCGGTGCTGAGCCTGTCGGCATCTTACGCTGGTTTTCTGCTGTGGCGGCTGAGGGTTGATGAGCCGTCGCTCACAATCGCCGTCAGTTTTGCGGTATCACTCTGGGTGGTTTACACGGCGGCCGTTTTTCTCTCTCGCAGTGGGGCGTTCAGCGACCGTCAGCGCGCCGCGTTTCTGACCGCCAACAACGCGGCGATGTTCGGCCTCCTCACGGCGGACGTGCTCAAATACCATGAGCCGGAATTCTGGATTTTGCCGATGGTTGTTGGCTTGGCGTTGCTCGGGTGCGCCGTTGCGGCGGCGCGTTGGCTTGAGGCCCAGTCGCTCTCGCGAAAAAGCTACCTCACACAGGGCCTGGTGCTGGTAACGCTTGGCCTTATGACGAAGGAGATGGCCGACTCGGTTCGGGGCCCCATCCTCGCTGCCGAGAGTGTTGTGTTGCTTTTCATGGCGATTCGCCGTGACAATTTTATCATCCAAATCGGCGCGCTCATCGTGTCAGCCATTGCCGTGATATATGCGCTTATTGATATCGGAGAGCGCAGTTCGGATTATTTGGTTGGAGGTCTTTCTGTGATGGTTTTTCTGTTGTTTAACTCTCGGCTTTGTCACGAGCGGATCGAGTCCGCGCTCGAGTCGATTTTACGGCCGCGGGTGAGTTATCTGACCGGGCTGGGCTTGTTTATAGGATTGGCTGCCTTTCTGACCGAGCCAGTTAAGGATGCGCTATCGGAGGAGTGGTTCCCCACGATTCTCCTGGCAACAACCGTATTGTTCGCCGGATCGGTTTACAGGTGGAAGCTCCGTGAATTCACGCTGCTTGGCCAGGTGCCGGGCTTGATTGGGTTGCTGTATGCGCTTGGCCTCGCTGAATCGGCTGGTGGGTTCAGTTGGCCGTTGTTCTCCGCATTTGTTCTCACGCTTGGCCAGGCGCATTGGTGGCGCTGGCAACGAGATCGGTTTGCTGAATATTGCCCCGATGGTCCATTGGCCAAGCGGTTGCCCATGATCATCGAGGCGGTGTTATCAGGTGGCTTTGTTTTGTCATTGCTCGTTTGGTTGCACGAAGGTGTCGACCTTGATCACAAATGGCTTTGGGCGGGAGCGATCATCTCGGTCGGCATGACAGTGTACGCGGTGTTCACCCGGGCACGATTCGTCGGTTTGTTCTCGCAGGTTTACCTGTTGATGTCCTGTTGGGTAATGTTCCAGTTGTGCGTTCGGAGCGACAACGAGCATGCCGTCTTTGCGCTGATCCCGATCGTCACGATGTACCTGATGAACATCGCCGTTCCGATCGCCATCGCGCGCATTGGCCAAGTACCGACGATGATCTACTCCTGGGTTGGCTGGATCCAGTTGGCCTACCGCATTGCCGCGGCTGTGTTGGGACTGTTGTGGATTGGCAATTACGTTCCCAATGAGTGGCAGGTGCTGGTGTTTGTCTCGGTGGGCGTGGTGTTTTTCGCCATGCAATTCCTGAGGCCGGCCCGCGAATGGCAATGGCTGGCACTGGCTTATGCGGTGGTTGGGTACCTTGTCCTTGCCGGCCATTTCATCAATGACAACGCGTTTTGGCCAAGTCTGCTGGCAATCATTGCGCTGTTTGGCGTTCAGCAATTGGCGCGGCGTTGTGAGGTCGACAAAAAGGTGCCCGACTGGATCCACCAATGGCTGATCCTCGTTGGTGGCGCGCTGTTGTTCATTTGGCTCTCGATCAAAGTCTCCAATATAGTTTCGGAGATGGAGATGGGTGGTCACGGTGCGCGCACGATCACGTGGTCGTTGCTCGCGGTGGTTTATTTCGGCCTTGGCCTTGGTTTGAAGGAGCGGTGGTATCGCCTGATGGGGCTGGGCACGCTGGCCATCGCGCTGCTGTCGCTCGCGCCGATCATCTGGGGGATGTCCACCCCGATGAAGATCGCCAGTTTCTTCGTGATGGGCGGCGTATTCCTCGGCCTGGGCTTTGTGTACACCCGCTACCGCGAGGCTCTCAAAAAACTGCTGTGAGCAGGGCCAAGCAGCAATTCGTTTCCCAAAAAAAATCGCTTGTCATATAGATTTTAAAATATATATTTCCTGCGTGAAGACGGCGAAGTTGTTCAAGAATGGCCAAAGTCAGGCGGTGCGGTTGCCCAAGGAATTTCGGTTCGAAGGCAGCGAAGTGTTTATCAAACGGGTGGGGCGGTGCGTGGTGCTGGCCCCGGAGGCGAATCCGTGGGAGTCGATGTTTGAGGCAACGAAGCGGTTTACCGATGACTTCATGGCCGAACGTGACCAGGGGGCGCAACCGGATCGAGAAGCGATGGATTGATGCGCTACCTGCTCGATACGAACATCTGCATTTATCTCATCAAGCGATCGCCGCCGACTGTGATGCGACGATTCAAGGCGGTGCGTGTCGGCGAGGTGGCGCTTTCAGCCATCACGCTTTGTGAGCTGCAGTTTGGGGTCTCGAACAGTGCTCGGCCGGACGCAAACCAGGCGGCGCTCATTCAGTTTCTCGCACCGTTTGAAGTGCGGGATTTCCCGTCTGCGGCCGGTATGGTGTACGGGGAAATACGCACTCAGTTGCTTCGCAAGGGAGTACCCATTGGCAGTCTGGATCTCCTCATCGGGGCGCACGCGCTGCACGAAGGAGTGACGCTGGTGACGAACAACACCAGAGAATTCAAGCGCATCCCAAATCTTAAGGTGGAGAACTGGGCCAGATAACTCGCCCTGCCATTGGCGCTTGGCCAGCGGCGGCTCAGAAGAACGGGTTGACGGTGAGTTGCTCGGCGACGGTGGTGACGGGGCCGTGGCCGGGGCAGAGGAGGGTCTCGGCGGAGAGGCTCAAAATCTCGGACTGCACTTTTTCGCGGGCCAGTTGGTAATGGTCGGGCGCGCCGCCCATGGAGCCGGCGAAGATGGCATCGCCGACCATCGCGACCTTGGGCGCGAAGCCGGGGAAGTTGTCGACCACGTAGGTCACGCCGTCGTCGGCGTGACCGGGGGTTTCGCGGGAGGTGACCTGCAGGCTGCCCAGATCGATAACCTGACCGGGCTGGTTGCGTTGCTCCTCCGGCGCGTTGGGCGAGCTGGAGTGCAGCACGACCTCGGGGAATTGTTTGCGGATCGTTGTCAACGCGGCGACGTGGTCGTGGTGGGTGTGGGTGATGAAAAGCCGTTTCAGGGTGAGGTCGTTTTCGTCCAGCAACGCCACGATCGGGTCGGCGCTCCAGCCGGTGTCAAACAGCGCGGCCTCGCGGGTGGTGGCGTCCCACACGAGGTAGCAATGCACCTCCATCCCTTCGTTGGTGGTGATCTGCCGGACGGTCTTGTTGGCCTCGAGGTCGGCGGCGCGCGGGTACCAGCCGCTGGCGATCGTGGCGAGCTTGTCGGGGTTGAGGTGGAGCAGTTCGCCGATTTTGGCCAGGTCGGGCAGCTCGTCGAATGTGCCGTGCTCCTCGAATCGGGCGTATTGTTCGTCGCTCAGGCCTCCGGCCTCGGCGACCTGTGCGGGGGCGACACCCAGCCCCTTGCGGGCTTTGCCAACGACATCTCCAGCATGGTCTTCAAGGGTCATGGG
>JASMKO010000098.1 GCA_030749225.1 Verrucomicrobiota bacterium | reverse complement strand
TCAGAGGCTCTCCTTTTCTTTTGGTGCTCCTTTTTTCTGGGTTGACGGCTTCATCAGTCGCGCCTATTTTCGGGTCTGCACACCTGACAGAAATGAAAGCGAAGCGCAAACAGCACGGTTTTACGTTGATTGAATTGCTGGTGGTGATCGCCATCATCGCGATTCTGGCGGCATTGCTGCTGCCTGCATTAGGAAAGGCCAAGGAAAAAGCCCGCCAGATGGCGTGCATGAATAACCTCAAGCAATTCGGATTGTCCGTCATCTATTTTGCCGATGACAACGATGACCGACTTCCCCATATGCAAAACTGGTTGGACAGGGGCAACAACGGGAGAATCGAACAGGGGCAGCTTTTTATGTACTTGAAATCAGAAGACATTTACGTCTGTCCCACTGACAGGGTTGCTTTGAAAAGACCGGGCCAGTGGTCCAATCGGCGTGATTTCAGCTATGCCATAAGTGGGCCGGGAGTGGATGATAGAAACCCCCGGGTTTATAGCGCAAAATTTTCGGAGTGGGTCGAACCGGACAAGTCATTTACTTTCATGGAAGAGGCCCTGGATGCTCCGCTCAACGACGGGCATATATGGCCAAACACTTGGGACGTCCTTGCAACCCGGCACAAGGGCAAGGGCAACGGCTTTGGGGTGAACGGCCAGGGTGAACCAAGAGAAGTGGCCGGCCTCGGCAACATCCTCATGGGTGATGCCCGAGTGGAGCCTTGGACCAAACAGAAATTCAAGAAATTTGGATATCAGAAAAGTCAAAGCCGACTCTGGAAACCTTACGGCAAAGTCACACAGCCCAGCCCTTGATCCTGCGCTTGGCCAAGCTCAGATCCGATAACCCCCAACGGTTGACTCCATGGCCACTTTGACATTTAGTGGCCTTCTTGATTCTATTATGAACACGATATTCTCCCGCCGTACGGCGCTCAAATCGATTGCAGGCAGCACGGCCGCTGTTGGTGCCGCCCTCACCACCCCGTCGCTTGCCCAAGCGGCCGAGGCCAAGGGCAAACTCAAGAGCAACATCCGGCACTCGGTCTGCAAGTGGTGCTACGGAAGCACCGGCCTTGAGAAATTGGCGGCCAAGGCTGCCAGTCTCGGCATGGAGTCGGTCGAGTTGCTCGATCCGTCGGATTTCCCGACGATGCGGAAGCACGAACTCATTTGCGCCATGGTCAGCTTCCCGGTGGGCACGCTTAAGGACGGCAAAACCCGTGTCGGCGGCATTGGCCGGGCGTTTAACCGGCTTGAGCATCACGACACTTTGGTTGAGATTTACGAGCAGCGGATCAAGGAAACCGCCGGTGCAGGTTTGAGAAACCTGATCTGTTTTTCCGGCAACCGCGCCGGCATGGACGACGAGACCGGGTTGAAGAATTGTGCGATCGGTCTGAAACGGATTCTGCCCATCGCGGAGAAACACAAGGTGAACATTGTCATGGAGCTGCTCAACAGCAGGGTGAACCACAAGGATTACATGTGTGACCGCACCGACTGGGGCGTTGAGCTTTGCAAGGCGATCGACTCGGAACGGTTTGGCCTGCTGTACGACATCTACCACATGCAGATCATGGAGGGGGATGTCATCCGGACCATTCGAAACAATCACAAGTATCTCTTTCACTACCACACCGGCGGCAACCCGGGCCGCAACGAAATCGACGAGACGCAGGAGTTGTATTATCCGGCGATCATGCGCGCGATCCTCGAGACTGGCTACAAGGGCCACGTCGGGCAGGAGTTCATCCCCAAGCGTGAGGACAAGCTCGCCTCGCTGGAGCAGGGAGTACGCATCTGCGACGTCTGATCGATGAGTCTCACAATTCCTGAAGCCAAGCGGGAAGCGATCACCGCTGCGGTGGGGCGTTCCGTCCGGGAAACGGGCGTCTACGACATCCACACGCACCTGTATGACCCGGCGTTCGGCGAACTGCTGCTGTGGGGCATCGACGATCAGCTGGTGTATCACTATCTCGTCGCCGAGGCGTTCCGGCACTTTGACATCGGCTACGTCGATTTCTGGCGTCTTGCCAAGGAGGACCAGGCACAGATGATCTGGGACGCGTTGTTCGTCGAGAACTCGCCACTGTCGGAGGCGTGCCGAGGGGTGCTCACCGCTCTCAACCGGCTTGGGCTCGATGCGAACCAGCGCGCCCTACCGAGTATTCGCAAGTGGTTCTCAGAGCAGGACCCGGACGAGTACATTACGCGTTGCATGGAGTTGGCCAAGGTCAACACCATCTGCATGACCAATTCGCCGTTTGATGAACTGGAAACCCCAAAGTGGGACGCCGGTTTTGAGCGGGATAGACGGTTCACCTCTGCGCTCCGAATTGATCCTCTCCTTCTGGAATGGGACAGCGTGGTGTCGCAACTCTGCGATGCCGGCTACGAGGTGCAGCCGGATTTTTCCGGCAAAACGATGGATGAAGTGCAGCGTTTTTTGCGGGATTGGGCCAAGCGCATGGACGCGCTTTACGTGATGGTTTCCCTGCCGCCGACGTTCGAGTACCCCGCGGATACGGAATGCTCAAGATTGATCGACGGCGCGATCCTGCCGTTCTGCCGTGAGAGCGGGCTGGCGTTCGCGCTGATGATCGGCGTGAAGCGCGGGGTGAACGCCGCGATGCAACTGGCCGGCGACGGCATCGGCAAGCCAAGCCTGGTTGGCCTTGAGAATCTCTGTTCCGGCCACCCGGACAACAAGTTCCTCTGCACGGTTCTTTCGCGCGAGAGCCAGCACGAGTTGTGTGTCATCGCGCGAAAGTTCCGCAACCTACACGTGTTTGGTTGCTGGTGGTTCACCAACATCCCGAACGTCATCGAGGAGATGACCCGGATGCGGCTTGACCTGATTGGAATGAGTTTCACCGCGCAGCACTCCGACGCCCGCGTGCTCGACCAGATTATCTACAAATGGGACCACTCCCGCGAGATCATCGCCGGGGTGCTGTCGGAAAAATACCTGAACCTCGCGGCGACAGGCCGGGAGTCGAGTGAGGCGGAAATCCAGCGGGATGTCGAGGGATTGTTTGGGGGGAGCTTCAGCCGTTTTCTCGGCCGCTAAACCGGGTGCCTGGCCAAGGCCACTTGACGAAGCTGTTGTGGATGAATACTTTCACCGAGCCGCCAAGTTCCGGGCGTGCTGACTTTTATTGATGAAATTCAAACAGCTTTGTTGGGTTGGTGTCGGGTTGCTCGCCGGGATAGCGACGCTTTCGGCCAAGCCCATTCTGGTGAATGGTGGAAAGGATCTCGACCATTTGGCCAAGCTTGAAAACAAGCTCAATGAGGGAGATGCCGAGATTGACCTGTCGGTGGTGATGCGCCATGGCCGGTGGCCGATCGGTTATCTCGAGATGGCTCAGGCCGGCAAGTTCACGAACCCTGCGTTGTGCGCCGCATGGCACTCGAGTCGACACCAACCTGCAACGGGCGAGTACACGGTTTCTGCCGAGATTACACTTGTTGGCAATGATGAGGTTTATGATGGCGTCGGTGGTGTGATTGGTTGGTTGGATTCCAAGTCTGGCGTTGGCATCTCTTTTGCGCTCAATCATTACGACGGTTTTCAGGTGGGCACGGTTTCTTTTCTGGCAGAGAACACTGAGGCCAACCGGTCACTCGACGGGTTGTTCGATTTGGACGGCTTACCCGCGCGGGCAACAATTGACTCCGCCTGGTCCGGCAAGGGTTCGCACGACCGTTCCAAGTGGGTTAGGATGGAGTTGACGTTTTCCGCTCCGACGGAGGAGGACAGGGCGGTTCTCGAAGATGTCACGGCGAGAATCACAGCCGTCGTCTTCAAGACTGGAAAAAAAATCGTCGAGGGAACCCGTGAGATTGTCCTGCTCACTAATCTGCCCATGCCGGAAGGAAGCAAGCATCGGTTCGGTTATTTCGGCTACTGGGACAGTCTCTGGGATGAGGGGAGCAAAATTGCGCTCTGCAGAAATCTAAAGATCGACGGGGAACTGTATAACTCACCGCCAACCATCGAACCGATCGGTGATCATGTCATCAATGAGAACGAGACTGCGGAAATGCGCGTCGTGGTGGACGATGTCGAGGTGTATTCCTCCAGACTGGTGGTTACTGGTGAGTCTTCCAACCTTGCACTGGTGCCTCCGGAAGGAATCGCGGTTGGTCTCTCCGGCTCCAAGCGCACCGTGGTCATCACGCCCGTGGCAAACGCATTCGGTGAGGCCGTCATCACGATCACCGTCAGCGACGGGGAGAAGCAGGCCACGACGGTATTCACGCTGACCGTCAACGAGGTCAACGAACCACCGGTTCTTTCCATCGTCCGCAGCGGGGAGGGGAAACTGGTGGTGGATTGGACCGGCGGCGGTGAGTTGCAGGCCAGTGACAACCTGAAAAAATGGCAACCTGTCGAGGATGCCGCCAGTCCGTTAGCGGTCGACCCCGCCGCGGCCCGGAAATACTACCGGGTCATCTTGGAGTAGTGCCCGGTTATTCCGCCGCGTAGGCATCCATCCCCTCGCAGGTGCAGACTGGGTTGCGGTCGCCGTGGACGTTGTCGATGCGGTTGACCGGCGGCCAATATTTTTGCTCCCGCAACCCCGGCACCGGAAACACTGCCTGCTCCCGGCTGTATGGGTGGTTCCATTCGCCCGCCACGTCGTCGGCCGTGTGCGGCGCGTTCTTGAGCAGATTGTTCTCGGGGTCCGCCTCACCGTTTTCGATCGCCGCGATTTCGCCGTGAATGGCTATCATTGCGTCGCAGAATCGTTCCAGCTCCGCCTTCGGCTCGCTCTCGGTTGGCTCGACCATCATCGTACCGGCGACCGGCCACGAGATTGTTGGGGCGTGAAAGCCGTAATCCATCAGCCGCTTGGCAACGTCCTCGACCGTGACTTTTTCAAACTGCCGCAAATCAACGATGCACTCGTGGGCCACGAGCCCGTTTTTACCCCGGTACAAAATCGGGAATGTGTCGGCCAAGCGATGGGCGATGTAGTTGGCGTTCAGGATGGCGACCTGCGTGGCCCGTGTCAGGTTCGCGGTACCCATCATCGCGATGTACATCCAGGAGATCGGCAGGATGCCGGCGCTGCCCCAGGCTGCCGCCGCGACTGCGCCGCTGTCTGCCTCCAGCGGATCGCCCGGCAGGAACGGCTCGAGATGTCCTGCGACGCCGATCGGCCCGACGCCGGGGCCGCCGCCGCCGTGTGGAATAGAGAAGGTCTTGTGCAGGTTCAGGTGGCAAACGTCCGCGCCGATGCGGCCGGGACTGGTGAGGCCGATCTGCGCGTTCAGGTTCGCGCCGTCCATGTAGACCTGTCCGCCGTGTTCATGGACGATCGAGCAGATCTCGTGGATACCTCGCTCGAAAATGCCGTTGGTGGATGGGTAGGTGACCATGATGGCGGCCAGGTTTTCGCTGTGCTCTTCGGCGCGGGTGAGGAGGTCATCGAGGTCGATGTCCCCGTTGGCCGCGGACTGGCCACACGTCACCGGTACGACTTTCATCCCGGCCATCACCGCGCTGGCCGGGTTGGTGCCGTGTGCTGACATCGGGATCAGGCAAACGTTGCGCCGCCCTTCGCCCTGGCTCTCGTGGTAGCGACGGATCGCCAGCAGCCCGGCCAATTCACCCTGCGAGCCGGCATTGGGCTGGAGCGACACGGCGGCAAAGCCGGTGATCGACGCCAGCCAGCCCTCGAGCTGCTTGAAAAGTTTTTGGTAGCCCTGCGCTTGGCTAAGAGGCGCGAACGGGTGCAGCGCGGCGAAGCCGGGCCAGCTGACCGGGTACATCTCAGCGGCGGCGTTGAGCTTCATTGTGCAGGAACCAAGTGGGATCATCGACGTCGTCAGCGACAGGTCGCGCGCCTCCAGTTTCTTTAGGTAGCGCAGCATCTCCGTCTCCGACTGGTGCCGGTTGAACACCGGGTGCGTGAGAAAACCGGACGTGCGTCGCAGCGACTCCGGGATGGCTTCTGCTCCGCCACCGGCCAAGTGGCACTCCGCCGCCTGGCCGCCGTTGAAAATCGCCAGCAAGTCGGCCAGGTCTGCCGCCGTCACCGTCTCGTCGAGCGCGATGCCAACGCGCCCGCCGCCGAGTTGCCGGAGGTTGATCCGCCGCTTGGCCGCCTCGGCGATTACGCCGTCTGCCGCTTGGGCAAGTACGACGGTGATCGTGTCAAAAAAGTGCTCCGACTCCACCACTTGGCCAAGCTGCCGCAGGCCGTTGGCCAACGCCTTGGCCAAGGTGTGGACGTGTCTGCCGATCTGCCGCAGCCTGTCCGGCCCATGATACACGGCGTACATCGAGGCGATGTTGGCCAGCAGCGCCTGCGCTGTGCAGATGTTGCTCGTCGCCTTGTCGCGGCGGATGTGCTGCTCGCGCGTTTGCAACGCCAGGCGCAGGGCGGGGCGGCCGTTCGCATCTTTTGACACGCCGACGATGCGGCCGGGCAGCCGCCGTTTGTGCCTGTCCCGCGTGGCGATAAAGGCTGCGTGTGGGCCGCCATAGCCCATCGGCACGCCGAATCGCTGCGCACTGCCGACGGCGATGTCCGCGCCGAGTTCGCCCGGCGGCTTGATCTGCGTGAGCGCCAGCAGGTCGGTCGCGACGATGACCAGCACGCCGTGCTCGTGCGCCTGGCTGATCAATCCGCTTGGGTCAACCAGCGAGCCGTCGGTGGCCGGGTATTGCAGCAATACGGCGAACACCGGCGTGCTGAAGTCGAACCGGGCTGGGTCGCCGGTGACGATCTCGATACCGATCGCCCCGGCTCGTGTGCGCAGTACGGAGAGCGTTGATGGATGGCAGTTGTCTGAGACGAACACGGCGTTGGCCTTGTTGCGCGACTGTATGTTGCGGCACATCGTGAGCGCCTCGGCGGCGGCGGTGGCCTCATCAAGCAGCGACGCGTTGGCGATCTCCATGCCGGTCAGGTCACAAACCATCGTCTGGAAATTAAGCAGCGCCTCGAGGCGGCCCTGCGAAATCTCGGCCTGATACGGTGTGTACTGTGTGTACCAGCCGGGATTCTCGAGTAGGTTGCGCTGGATCACCGGCGGCGTGATGCAACCGTGGTAGCCCATGCCGATGTACGAGCGCCAAACTTGGTTTTCACAAGCCAATGCGCGGAGCGATTGGAGTGCTTCGGTTTCGCCCTGGGCGGTGGGCAGCTCTGGCGGCTCGGCGAGGCGAATGCTGCTCGGCGTGCCGGCATCGATCATCGCCTCGAGCGATTCCTGGCCAAGCGCTTCGAGCATCGCTGCAATGTCGTCCGGTCGCAGGCCAATGTGCCGGTCCACGAACCGATCCGGGTGTTGTATCAATGCGTCGTCGGGTTTCAAAATGATCCTTGAAGGGAGCGCTGGAGCCCTGCGGCCAATGTACTGGACAACACAAACCGTCCCAAGCGAGATTCCCTCATTGTGAATAAATCGTCGCTTTGAACGCTCTCCGGGACGGCTAATAAAGCGGTGTAGAGAACCACATCCCAAAATTTTGAACGGTCCGTTTAGTGCAGCTTGGCGGGAGACTTGAGGACGAGGATGCACCGAAATCCGTAATCCTCGGTTGCAGTCTTTGGGGTGACGATGAGTTTGCGGCCGGGAGCGAGCAGCCCGGGGTTGTCATCGCGCCAGCCTCCGCCGCGCAGAATGCGGCCGATGCCTTCCTCGTTTGGCCAGGCGGTGCACCATTCCCAGACATTGCCGCGCAGGTCGTGCAGGCCCAGTGTGTTGCCGGGAAATGAGCCAATTGGGCTGGTGTGCTCGAAATTGTCGCTGCCGAGTTTCGGGCTGAAGTTGGCACTGCCGGTTTTGGGGCGAGGTGATACTCGCTCCTCCCGGATGTCATTGTTTGCGGCGGTCCATTCGCTCGAGGTTGGCAGGCGGTAGCCCTCGTGGTCGGCGAGCAGACCGGTCGCGCGTTCGCGCTGGCTGAGCCAGGCGCAGAAAGCCTGCGCATTGTCCCAGGAGACGTTGACGGCGGGATGGCGGTCGGTGTCCTGAAACCAGGCGGCCTGCCAGCCGTTGGTGGTGGCGCTGGCAAAGGCGGCGTAGTCGGCGACGCGGGTTTCCCAGACGCTGATCCAGGCGTCGCCGTTGGGCAGCGGGACGAACTGCATGCCGAGGCTGTTGACGAACAAACGGCGTCCGTTGACCTCGTGAATTCCGGGCTTGGCCAATGGATCGCCACCGCATCCGGCGAGCAGCCAAGTGGCTGCCAGCAGTGCCAACGCCTGCCCAAGCGGGTATCGGTGGCTCGTCGGCTTAGGCATCGCGCTGGGCATCAAGCAGTTTTTGGCTGCGCCGGCGCGATGGCACGGCGAGGGCGGTTTGGCGGGTCAACTGCTTGATCTCGGGGCGGCTGACTTTGATGCGGTTTTCGGCATCGAGCACGTTTTGCCCGCGCAGCAGGGCGAGCGTCCGCTGGCCTATGAGCACCGGCAGCATACAGGCGGTGCGCAGCCGGAACTGCCGGTACGGCAGCAGGCCGATGTACTCGACCGCGGCGTCGAGGTGCGTGGCGGCCTTGTCGAGGTAGCTATCGTAAACTGCGCGGAAGCGGTCAATTGTCTCCGGTGCGAGCAGATCCCGCGGCGTGAGGTCGTGCTCGGCCAGCACGGCGCCGGGCAGGTAGCAGCGGCCCATGCGCAGGTCGGCCGGGAGGTCGCGCAGGATATTGACCAGCTGTAGCCCCTTGCCGAAACGCACGCCGGTCTCGAGCAGCCGCGCTTCGGTGGCATCGTCGGCTTCGAACAGGTGCGCCAGCGAAAGGTGCGTCCAGAATTCGCCGACACAGCCGGCGACGCGGTAGGTGTAGTCGTCGAGTTCCACCTCGCGGGCCAGCGGGATGATCGTGTCGCCGGTGGCGTAGGCGAAGCGCTGTAGATCAAACATCTGGCCGCTGGTGATCGTGTCGAGCACCTGGCGGATGCGCTGCTGGTCGGCGTCGGCAAACTGCTCGAGATAGCTGACCGGCGCGGCGGCATTCTCGAGCAGCTGCGCCTCGGCGGGCTCCCGCTGGAGCCGAGCAAGGGTCGTGAGGTTGGGCACCGCGCCGGTGCGGCCCTGGATGCGGTCGTTGAATTGCCCGAGCAGGTGCAGGCGCTGGTCGGTGGGGCCGCCTTTTGCGTCGGCGACGGTGTCGGCAATGCGGGCGAGCAGGTAGCCGAGGCCGATCTGTGGACGGATGCGCGGCGGCAGCGCTTTGAGGGTCAGGTAAAACGAGCGGGATGTTTCCTTGAGCAGTGAGTCGATCGCCTGGTGGACCAACTTGGACATGACTCACCTGCCGGGTCCGCCACGGTCAACTGGCAAGCAGCCAGTAGCCACCAACAAGCAGGGAGGCGGTGCAACAGGCCAAGCCAAACCCGTGGCCCAGCCGTGGGCTGCCGCTGGCCATACGCTTGGTCAAGCGGCCCAAGCCGGCGGAGAACAGGGTCATCGCTGCCACCGTGGCCACCGCATAGGCGGTGAGGTAGAGGGCCACCCCGCTGAAAGTTGCGATGGCCAGCGTTGGCAGCACCACCCAGAGATGGGTTCCCCCCGCGCTGCCGTGCAGCAGGCCGATCCCGAGCGCGGCGTGGGAGTGGTGATGGCTGGCGGAGGAGTCCGCTTGGCCAAAGTGCGAGTGGATGTGCGCGTGCCGGATGCCGAAGTGATCGTGTTCATGGGAGTGGATGCGGTGCCGCAGCAGGGAGCGGATGCCCAGCGCGCCGACCGCTACCAGCACCACGCCGACCAGCCATTCAGCACCAATGGATAACCATTCAGCGGCATCAGAGCCCTTGAGGAGCCAGATGAGCAGGCCGATCAGTGCGACACCTCCGGCGTGGCCGATGCCCCAGTGGAGGCCTAGCCGCCACGTGGCCTGTTGTTCGCGGCGCGCGGCGAAGGGTGCCAGCGCAGCCAAGTGGTCCGCCCCGCTGACCACATGGGCGAATCCCGCCGCGAAACCGATGAATAACAGCTCCATGCCCTTGAACGGGGTGAATGTTTAGCAGAGACAGCCGCCGCGTGAAAGTGGAAAGGTGCGCGGAATCATTTCGCGCCGGTGCCGATGAAGACGACCGGGATGGTGCGAAAGAGGATTTTGATGTCGAGCCAGAGTGACCAGTTGTCGATGTACTCGAGGTCAAGTCGGATCCAGTCGGAGAACTCGTTCACCTCGTTGCGGCCACTGATCTGCCACAGGCAGGTGAGGCCCGGCTTGACGCTGAGGCGCCGGCGGTGCGAGAGATCCTCGAATCGTTTGGTCTCGTCCACCGGCAGCGGCCGCGGGCCGACGAGGCTCATGGCACCCTGAAGCACGTTGAAGAGCTGAGGCAGTTCGTCGAGACTGAACCGACGCAGGAACCGGCCGGCCGGCGTGATGCGTGGGTCATTGGCCACCTTGAACACCGGGCCGCTCATCTCGTTCATAGCCGCCAGCTCGTGCTTGCGCTGCTCCGCGTTGGTGGCCATCGAGCGGAACTTGTACATGGTGAACGGGCGGCCATTGATGCCGCTGCGCTTTTGGCGAAACAGGATCGGGCCGGGGGAGGTGATTTTCACAAGCAGGGTGCACCCCAGCAGTACCGGCGAGAGCAGTACGAGCATGGCGAGCGCCCCGGCGAAGTCGATCATCTGCTTGGCCAAGCCCTGCAGCGAGGCAGCCGGCGCGGAGTGGAACACTAGCAGCGGGACGCCGTGAAAGTCGTCCACTGCAGTGCGCGCGATCTGCGTGTTGAAAAAGTCGGCGGCGAGCCACACCTCGACGCCCTCGAGTTCGCAGGCGTTGATGACCTGCTCGATCTTGTCGAACTTGGTGTGGCCGGCGTTGATGAGGACGACGTTGGCGGAGTGCTCGTGCATCAGGCCCAGGAGGCGATCGATCGGGTCGCGGTCGATGTTGAACTCCAGGACAACGCGGTAGCTCGTGTCGTTGGCATGGTCGATGCGGTTGAGCATGTTCTGCGTTTCCTCCGGTGAGCCGAGCAGGATGATCCGTTTCTGCAGATCGGCGCGGGTCAGGCGTCGTCGCTGCCAGCGAATGGTGGCCTCCTCCTTGGCCCAGGCCAGCGCAACGCTGAGCACGGAAAAAATCAGGATCACCGAGCGGGTGAGTTGAATCTTGAATGCGAACATCACGGTGATGATGAGTAGGGTGATGAGCAGGGAGGCCTTGGCCAACGGCCAGGCGGTCTGGATCCGGCTTGGCCAAGCGGAACGCGAGTAAAACCCCTGGGTGTCCAGGACGAAGGGGGCAACAAACAGGAGCAGGAGGCTGATCCAGATGTACGCCCTCTCGAAGGGCGCGATCTCAGCTGTGCCACCGAACACCTCGAAGTCCATCGCCCCGCGCATTCCGTGCGCCAGCCAGAGGCTGATGGCAAAAACCAAGCCGTCGAGCACCTTATGGATGCCTGTCTGGACTCGTCGTTGGTTGCGCAGCATGTGGGTTGGGCGGCCCGATATGGCGGGGCCAAGCCTTGTACGCCTTGGCCGGCTGGGAAATCAATCCCCAATTGGCAAACGGCGGGGAGTTGGACAGGGTGGAACGGGGGAAATGTTCAATGCTCCCCAGCTTAATTCACCATTCCTCCTCGATTTTTTCGGCGAACAGGTGGTTCAACTCCTCCTTGAGCCGCTCGACCGGTAGTCCAACCACATTGGAAACCGAGCCCGAGACGCGCTTGATGATCTTGTGTTTGTCCTGCTGGATGGCGTAGCCACCGGCCTTGTCGAGTGGATCGATCCCGGCCAGGTACTCGTCGATCTGCCCCTTGCCAAGCGGCAGGAAGGTGACGTTGGTGATGACCGAGAACGCTTTGCTGATTTCGTCGTTGTGGTAGATGAGCGAAACGCCGGTGGCCACCTGGTGTGTGCGCCCCTCCAGCCGCGCCAGCATACGGGCTGCATCATCGACATGGGTTGGCTTGCCGAACAATTCGTCCTCAAGATAAACCAGCGTGTCGGCGGCGATCACGAGGCATTCGGGATGCAACTCGGCGATCGGCTCTGCCTTGGCCCGGGCGTTGGTCTCGCAGAGGTCGGGGATGAAGTCGCTGCCTTCCATGAATTCCTCCGCGTGGCTGGGGACGACCTCGAACTCGATGTTCATCGAGGTGAGCAGCTCCGATCGTCTTGGAGAACTGGAGGCAAGGATCACAGGGGGCAGGTTTTCCATGGGTGGTTTATCGGGGACTCGATCTCGAAAAGAATCAACCTACACTTTTTTGTCGTGATCGCAAGCTTGGGCCGCTTCGATGAATCCGCTGAAAAGCGGATGCGGCTTGTTGGGCTTGCTCTTGAACTCGGGATGAAATTGGCTGGCCACGAAAAACGGGTGCCCGGGCACTTCCACGATTTCAACCAAATTCCCGTCCGGCGATGTGCCGCTGAACATCAGGCCAGCCGCCTCGAACATTTCGCGGTAGGCGTTGTTGAACTCGTAACGGTGCCGGTGCCGCTCGTGAATTTTCCCGGACCCGTACAGCCGCGCCGCCAGCGAATCTGGCTTCAGGCTGCACGGTTGCGAACCAAGGCGCATGGTGCCACCCTTGTCGGTGACATTTTGCTGCTCGTCCAGCAGGGCGATTACCGGGTGGTCGGTGCCGGGGTCGAACTCAGTTGAGTGCGCGCCCTTGAGTTGCAGCATGTTGCGTGCAAACTCGATGGTGGCAATCTGCATCCCGAGGCACAGCCCCAGGTACGGGATGTTGTTTTCACGGGCGTATTGGGTCGCCTGGATTTTGCCCTCGACGCCGCGCTCGCCGAAACCGCCCGGGATCAGGATGCCGCTGCAGCCTCGGAGCACGTTGGCTGCCCCTTTTTCCTCGATGTCCTCCGCGTCAACCCGCTCGATCTCGATGCCGCAATCGTTGGCCACGCCGCCGTGTATCACTGCTTCGTAAACCGACTTGTACGCGTCCTGCAGTTCGACGTACTTGCCCACGACGCCGATGCGCACCCGGTCGCGCGGTGTGGTGAGTTTGCGGATGACTTCCTTCCAGTGCCCCATGTCGGCCTCCTTGGTTTTGAGGCTAAGGCGCTTGCAGATCAGGTCGTCCAGCCCCTCGCACTGCAGCATCAGCGGCACCTCGTAGATGGAGTGTTCGACGTCGATCTCCTCAATCACCGCCTCGTATGGCACGTTGCAGAAGAGGGAAAGTTTTTGGCGTAGCTCCTTGGTCAGCGGCTTTTCGCAGCGGCAAACCAGGACGTCCGGCGTGATGCCGATCTCGCGCAGCTTGGCCACGCCCTGCTGGGTCGGCTTGGTCTTGAGTTCGCCTGCAGCGTTGATGAATGGAACGAACGTGACATGCAGGAACAGGACGTCATCCCGGTCCGCGGCGAGGGCGAATTCCCGGATCGCCTCGACAAATGGCAGCCCCTCGATGTCACCGATGGTGCCGCCGATCTCGGTGATCACCACGTCGGCTCCGGTTTTATCGCCGATCTCCCGGATGCGGTTCTGAATCTCGTCGGTCACGTGCGGGATGACCTGCACGGTTTTGCCGAGGTAATCCCCGCGCCGTTCCTTGTCCAGCACGCTTTGGTAGACCTGGCCGCTGGTGAGGTTGTTGAAGCGGGTCAGCTCTGTGCTGGTGAAGCGCTCGTAATGGCCAAGGTCGAGGTCGGTCTCTGCGCCGTCATCGAGCACGTAAACCTCGCCGTGCTGGAACGGGCTCATCGTGCCAGGGTCGACGTTCAGGTATGGGTCAAATTTTTGCAGCGCCACCTTGAGGCCACGGTTTTCCAGCAGGGTGCCGATGGAGGCTGCCGTCAATCCCTTGCCAAGGGAACTCACCACGCCGCCGGTTACAAAGATGTACTTCACTTTTTTTTCGTCCAAATTTTGTTCACTCGCTGCAGATCTTCCGGGGTGTCGATGCCGACGCTGTCGTGCTCCACTACCGCCACGGCGATGGCGATGCCGTTTTCCAGCGCACGCAGTTGCTCGAGTTTCTCCGCCCGCTCGAGTGGGGAAACCGGTTGGGCGACCAGTCGCAGTAGGGTTTTCCGGCGGTACCCGTAAATGCCGAGGTGTTTCAAAAACGGAAACGCCGCCAACTGCTCCGTGCTGGGGGCATCGGCGGCGTCACGTAGATACGGTATCGTACGCCGACAGAAGTATAGCGCCTGGCCGGCGGCATTGACAACGACTTTCACCGCGTTGGGGTTGTCGAGCTCGGCGGCATCGGCGATCGGCACCGCGGCGGTGGATATTTCGTTGTCGTTGAGCAGCGCGGCCACTCGGTCGATCACGTCCGGGTCGATCATTGGCTCGTCTCCCTGTACGTTCACGATGGCGTCGAACCCGCACCGATTGGCCACCTCGGCCACGCGGTCGGAGCCGCTTGGGTGGTCGTCCCGGGTCATCTCGACCCGGCAGAATTGGGTCGCCACATCGGCGATTCGCTGGTCGTCGGTTGCCACGATGACCTCGCTGAGCCGCTTGGCCAAGCGGCACCGCTCGACGACGTGGCCGATGATGGGCTTGCCGGCCAGCATTTCCAGCGGCTTGCCGGGGAACCGGGTGGAGGAGTATCGGGCCGGAATAATGCCTGCGATGTTCATTGGATAGCCGCCCGGGCGCACCGCTTGGCCAAGCCGGGCATCCTTTGCGGACAGGGATGAATACCCCAAATCATGGCCACGCGTCAAAGGGTTCCCTTTTTTTGCAAAAGAACGGGCATCTCCGTCTGCTCCATGTGAATAACTACAGGTTGCCACCCCGGCGGCCGGGTGATTAAATCTCCCTTGACCAGTTGATGAAGGCTTTGCAGGCAAACCCGATGGAGCTTGCCTCTCTTTCCGGGAAGGACAAGGCGGCATTGGTGCGCTTGTTGTCCGATCCCGATCCCGGGGTGCTTCGTGCCGTCAGGCAAACCTTGGTCAACTGCGGCTCCGAAGCGCGGCCTTGGCTGAAGATCGGCCTTGGGAGCCGGGATCGGCTCGTCCGGAAACATTCCTGGGCCATTCTCGCGCAACTCGAGAGGAGCGAGGCCGACCGGGAATTTATCGCATTCTGCAACCGGGGCGGGGAGCAGCTCAATCTCGAGAAAGGCGTTTGGCTGCTCACCCGCACAGCTTACCCAAACCTCGACCGGGGATCGTACCAGGCCCAGATCGATGAGTTCGCGGCGTCCGTGCGCAAGGTGTGCGATCCCACGCAAAGCCAGCCGGCAGCGTTGATGGCGGTCAATCGTGTCCTGTACAGGAATGAGCATTTCCGGGGCGACAAGGCCAACTATTACGACCCACAGAACAGTTACCTGAACCGGGTGATCGATCGCCGTCTTGGCAACCCGCTCAGCCTCTGCCTGGTGTATCTGTTTGTGGCCCGCCGTCTTGGCCTCCCGGTGACCGGCGTGGGAATGCCGGGCCATTTCATCCTGCGGCTGCAGTCGCCGGCGTTCACCATTTATGTGGATGCCTTCAACGGGGGCAATTTTTTGACCCACTCAGATTGCGCCACCCGGCTCAAGCGGTGCGGGTACGGCATCGATGCCGGCTTCCTCTCCACCACGACCCCGCGCCGAACCTTGATGCGGATTTGTTCCAACCTGCATCAAATCTACCAGAAGAGGCGGCATCTGAAGGAGCGCGACCGCGTCCAACGGTACCTCATCAAGCTGGCCTGTTGAGTTGTCGCCTGGCTTGTCGCTTGGCCAAGCGTGGTGTGGGGGGAGAGCTGTCAGTTCGCCTTGTCTGCTGGAACTGGCTCCGGGGCGAAGGTCGACGCGAAACCGGTGGCAGTGTAGTTGACGAGATTCTGGATGATCCAGTCGGCGCTGCCGCCCATGTCACCCTCGTCGTTGAACCAGTCGATCTGATCCATCAGGGTGATGGTCATCACCACCGTTCCACCGAGGAACGCCCACTTCCAGTTGAGTTCCTCGTCGGTCTTGTCCGGGAGCGACCGCTTGAGTTCCTTCTGGAACGCTGCCAGTGAATCGCCCAGGTGCTTCTTCATCAACTGGTGATGGGTGAAGTTCGGCTCCATGCGAAGCCAAGCGAAGAGCTTCAGAAAATCAGCACCGCCCTCGTCGGCGTTGTCGCGCAGCCGGATGAACGGCTCGACGTAGGCGCGAATAATATTTTCCATGGCGATGGGCCTGCCCCCGGTTTCGAGCGCATATTTTCCAAGCAAATTCAGGCGGGCTTGGTTGATCGGCAATAGCCGGCGCTCCAGGATGGCGTCCAGCAGCCCCTCCTTGTTTTTGAAATAGTAATGAACCATCGCCATGTTGACATCCGCCGCCTTCATTACCTCCCGCAACGACGTAGCCGTCACGCCGTTTTGGCCAAACAACCGTTCCGCGGTGTCCAGCAGCAATAATCGGGTCTTTTCACCCTTATTCAGGCCATTGTTCTTGCCCACCATTCAAAAAACAGTCAACTGACTAACTCAAGAATTCTGATTTGTCACATATTTTTTTCAACAAAATTTCAAAAAATCGGTTGACATAAATCAATCAGTTGATAGATTTTAGTTGTTTGCCGCTGGAAGTCGGCATCCGCAACAATCGTAACTGTGTTTTTTGCGGTAAGTTCGAAAATCAATCTGTATCAAAATTTGAAACCAAATCTTCTGTTACTTATCGGGCTAATTATAGCAATTCAACCGACTGCAATATTATTGGCTCAAACGGACGAAGGCGATTCGACTCCTGAAATCAGTATTTCTATTGAAGATGGCAAAGTTGAAATTGCCGTAAATTTTAACGAACCATTTAGATGGCAAAACACGAGGTATGAATCCCTAAAAAAATTCCCGCAACCGTTTATAGGCTTATCAGATATACCTCACGAAATCTGGTTTGAGGAAAAAGGTGAAATGACATGGCGTCAGACTGATATGATGTTTATAGGGAATTATGCGGAATTGGATGAGTATGAAGTTGAAGCATCGATTTTTGGTTACTTGGTCGAGATCATGGGAGTTTTTGATCCTGAAACAAATCTGATGAATTTTGACACATTGGATTACGCCCCATTTTTTCACGTTCCAAAACTGATAATAGAGCAGTCAAAAGATTTAAAGAAGTGGAGTAGGGTTAAATTATCAGAGCCGTTGCGAAAAGAATATCAGTGGCCACAAGAATTGAGTATTGAGATGGAAGCGGAGTTAAAGGAAAGCACATTCTATAGGGTGAAAATTGAAGAAGAATAATTTCGAATGAAACACCTCCTGCTCGCAACAATCGCAACTGGGCTGTTGGGTGTAATTCAACTCGTTTGGAGCAACTGGGCAAATTTTCGATAAACATCGGGTAAACTCATGGTTTTGAGCCAGCAAATTCGAAGGACGTTCGGTGTGGTCGTGTCATTGTTCTGTCTCTGTTCCGGCTTGGCCAAGGCCCAGTTTTTCGAGGAGCCGGCGGTGTGGAAAGGCACCGATTCCATCGGCAGGGAGGTTGTCCTGTACGTCTCCCCGGAGGGGCGGTTCTTTTCGCCGTACCCATTGTTGACATCCGCCGGAGGCGACGGCCACGGAGTCTGGTCGGTCGATCCCGCTGACAGCACGATCCGATTTCGATCCTTGTCGAGGGTGGACGCTGCCTTTTCGGTGGACCTCATCTCCCGCCGGTACACCTTGGTCAAGGGGCCTGAGGGAGCCGTCCTCCTGACCGCAGGGGAGACCGGGCATCAACTATCCCTAAAGCCAAGTTGGGCAGCCTCGCCGGCCTTTCTGCCCGAGGAACGGATCCAATATTCCATCCAGGTTCCGGACAATGTTTTTTACGCCCCGGACAAGCCCGCCGCCCATGGGTTGAACTTGGAAACTTGGACGCCGCATGGCGTGGTGTTCACTGACAGCGCGGGTTCGGAGATTTCGCTCGAGGGCATGGATCGGGAACGGTTTCGCGTTCAACGCGACGAGGCAACTGGGCACACGCTGGTGTACTTGGCCGAGCCACTTCCTGCCAAGCCGGATCGATCGGGATACGAACTGGATATCATCCGTCGAGAGGGCTTGACCAAGCGCCCGATCGTGGCGGCCAAGATCGAGCGTTTTTCGATTCGACTGTTCGGCGGCGACTCGGTGGTCAACGGCCTCCCGCCAATCTTTGCTTTGCCGCCGATCTTTCTCGGCCCGGAGCCGGATGCGCCGCTGAAGATCCGGTTTTTTGGGGCGAACCATTACACCGCGTCGGTGCAGGAATCGGCCGACTTGGCCAATTGGAATACGGTTGAGGAAATCGATGGCAAGGGGGAATTCGTCGACTGGATCGACTCCCGGAAGAACCGCCCCGATGCGTTGTGTTACCGCATTAGATTGACCCCGAAGGAGTTGGCTTCGCCGGGCGTGTTTGATTTCAGTGGAGGCAAGCCGCTTGATCCCGGCAGCAAACTGGCACAGGACCTGGCCAAGACTGTGCTGGCTCGTTTGAACATCGATGGGCGCAATGTCACCGGGGCGACCGTGGAATCCGTCGTTCGGTTGTTGCCACCTATTTTTGGTCCCCAATACTTGGTCGAGTTGCGTGGCAACAACGAACAGCAGCAGCCGGTTTCGGTTTACGCCGAACTCGCCGAGGCCGGCGCTCAACCAACACGTTTCGTGACGAAGATCAACGTGGACGACCGGTGGGAGATGATCCGGCAGACGAAGTCGGTTGAGGTGGAAGACGGCCTGTCCCTCGCGCCAAATGCGGCAATCGCGGATCGATCCGCTGCGTCCGTACAGTTTGCGTTGGCCGACCTGAACGAGCGCACCGGAAAAAACTGGACGCTGGTTGAGGTGATTTCCAGCGCCGGGACAGATGAAGAGTTCGACCAACTTGTGTTGAACCTCGAGACGCCGGAAGGCGAGATGGCAACGGCGTTTGTCGAAGTGGGAATTAACCCGGAGACGAACCAGAGCGAACTGCTCACGGCGTTCACGCAGTCGGAGTTGGGGGTCACCCTCATTCCGCTTGATTTCATGAGGGCACCTGAAGCCGGGGATGCGGCTTTTGTTTCACAGATCCCGGGGAGTGTTGAGTTGACTCCGGTTGGGATCGAGTCGCCTTTGGCCAAGCGCTTGGCCAAGTTCGCTCTCGACCAGGAAGCGGCAGCCAACGATGGCTTGGAACTGGAGCGAATCATCGCCGTCACCGAGGCCAAGGCAGTGGAATCGACGACCTATTTTGTCGAACTGCTTGCCACGAACAAAACCGGCGCGACGGCGCACGTCCAAGTTCATGTGAGTGAACAGAATGACGGGCAGTTCGGGCTGCTGAGCCTCCAAATCACGATCAGAGAATAATGGAGAGGACAGATTCCATGCGATTTCGGGTCTGGTTAACAGTTGAGGACACGCCAGAAAACAGGCCGCGCCCGTTGAGTCGCGGGCGCGGCCATTCCTTAATTGGGCAAACCCGGCTCGATTTTTTGAGAGTAAACCATTGGAATCCAGTTAAATAACAACCACAAAAAGGAACTGAAATGAAAACAGTCGAATTAATCAATCGAATCGTGCCGGGGTTTGTGCCGGCTCCTCGCCTTGACGGCTTGGCCAAGCGGGTGTTTGTTTGCCTCAGGATACAATCTGGGGTGGGGTTGTTATCACGGAATCGTATCATGAAACGAATGCAATGTTTGAAGTCGTTAGGCCGGGGTGTTCCGGCGCTGGGTTTGGTGCTTGGGATTTTGTTTGGCGTTCCGGCCTTGGCGCCGGTGCCGACCGGCTTGGCTGCGCCGGAGGTCGACCGGCCGGAGATCATCAGCATTCAGCTGGAGGTCAGCGAGGTGGTGGTCACGGTGCGCGTGCCCAAGGGCGTCAAGAAGGTCACGCTGGAGGGGCGCTCGCGCCTGGGCATCGGCAACTGGGCACCGCGCGCGGTTGAGCGGGTGGACGGTGGTGGCGGATTGCTGGTGATCCGGATCGCTTACACGAAAGCCAACGAGATCCTCCGCGTCCGGGGCGACGACAAGGAGGAACTACCGGCGGCGTTTTACAAGGGCACGACAGATTTTAATGGCCAAAAGGATGATTCAAGTGGGGCAGGCATAGTTGAAGCAGATGGGACACCTGCACCCGGACGCGGCAACGAATTCGATTCTGTGGCCGAGACAGCCGACGCTGGTAAGGCTGACGATGGTGCCCCACGCGATGTTGTTGAGTCCGACATTTGGAGCATTCACAACGACAAGCTTTACTTTTTCAATACACTGCGCGGTCTGCAGGTGATCGATCTCAAGGACAAGGGCAACCCGGTTGTCCGTGGTGTGTTACCGATGCCGGCCGCTGGTGAGCAGATGTACACGCTCGGCGATGACCATGTGATCCTGCTCGCCCGCGACGGCTGCAACTGGTGGGGCAACGACGCCGAGAGTCAGGCGATCATCGTCGACGTCACCGGCGACACGCCGGTCATTTCCGCCAGCGTGCCGGTGAAGGGATATATCCGCGAGAGTCGCCTTGTTGGCACGGCGCTATATATCGCCTCACAGACATATGTCACGAGGGAAGCCGTCAATCCTGAGACTAGTGAAACGTATACGAGGTGGGAACACGGTACGCAGGTTTCGGCTTTTGATTTGGCAAACCCGGCCAAGCCGGTCGCACGCGAGACACTTTTTTACAGTGGCTACAACAACGACATTTATGCCACCGACAGGTTCCTGTTCGTTTCCACCTCTGTTCCGAAGGATTACTATAAGACCGATCTGCGTTGCATCGACATCTCCGCGCCGAATGGCACGATGAAGGAGGCGTCCACCATCCGCACGGCTGGTCGCGTGGCGGACAAGTTCAAGATGCGGTTGAGCGACGACACGCTCACAGTGATCTCGGAGGTATTACAACGCAACAGCAGTGACAACCGGAATCGCTGGTTGACCACGCTCGAGACGTTCAGCCTGGCCAACCCGAACAAGCCAAGGGCGCTCGGCGAGGTGAGCTTGGCCAAGGGCGAGCGTTTGTTCGCCACGCGTTTCGACGCGGACCGGGTGTATATCGTGACCTACGAGCGGATCGACCCGCTGTGGATCGTCGACCTGTCCGATCCCCGCAACCCGGAGATCAAGGGAGAACTGGAGGTGCCGGGCTGGTCCACCTACATTCAACCACTGGGCGATCGCCTGGTCTCGATCGGCGTGGATGATACGGACAACTCACGGAGGGTTGCCGTGTCGTTGTTTGACGTGAGTGATGTCACCCAACCGAAGTTGTTCGACAAGGTCACCATGGGCGACCGATGGTCGTGGAGCGAGGCGCAGTATGACGAAAAGGCGTTCACCGTGCTTCCGCACGCTGGGTTAATCCTTGTGCCGTATCAGGGACATGAGGCCGGCGGTGGTTATGCCAAGAATGTCCAGATCATCGACCTTAATGAAAAGACGCTAAAAAAGCGCGGTGTCATTGGGCACGCACTGCAGCCGCGTCGTGCCACAGAGTATCAGGATTTCATCATATCAATCTCCGGCCAGGAATTACTCTCGGTGGATGCCAACGATCGCGACAATCCAGTCGTGAAGAGCGAGGTGGAGCTGGCGTGGACGGTTGACCAGGTTATCCCAACGGGCGACTATCTGCTGCAATTGGCCAAGGGCTCTAACTGGTATTTCGGGGAGCAGGGCGGACCGTCCATTCGGGTGGCATCGCAGGATGATCCCGATACAGCGCTTGGACGCGTGGTTTTGCAGGAGACGGCCTACCTTTCCGGCGCCTCGGTTAACGGTGATAAGCTGTACCTGTTGCAAACCCAGGATTTCCAGTCTGCCAATCCGAAGCCTGTTCCGGAGAAACCCAAGGATGGTGGCGATGATGGAGATGAGGAGAAGCCTGAGCCGGAAGAGCCCAATCCCAACGTTTTCCTGACGGTGATCGACTTGACCAATTTGCCGGAGTTGACACTGCTGAGTGAACTGGCCCTGGTAGACGAGCAGATGGGTTGGAGCAACGAGTTCAAGGCCAATTGGCCAAGCGAGGGCAAACTGCTCTGGTCCAATGCCGGGGGGTACAGGTACTGGGGTTGGCGCGGAGGGCCGATGATCGATGATGGTATACTGATGGAGGGGGATATTTGGTGGCCTGGGTACGGCGGGACTGCCGGGCAGTTGCTCTGCTTCGATGTCGGGGTTGCCGCCAAGCCGAGATTGGCCTCGTCCATCAATCTCTCGGTGGAACAGAGTGAGGATGGCAAAGTGAAGTACGCCAACCGTTGGAACTTCAGCGAGGCGATTCTCAACGACAACGGCTTGGTGTACCTCAGCAGCCAGCACACGGACTACATTGAGGTTGAGCCGGAAGAAGGGGACGAGGAAGAGGACGACAAGCCCAAGCCGGATCCCGACCCGGAGGATCCCGACGGGCCGATCGAGAAGCCGATGCCCGAGCCGGAACCCTGGCCTCGCGGTTACTGGATCACCAGCTACGAACTGCACGTGGTCGATTATACCGACATGTTTCACCCGGTTGTACGTGATGCGACACCCATTCCCGGCACGTTGATCGGCACGTCGCATGGCGGCGCGCTGTTCTACACGCAGGGCGCTCACTGGACCGACGATCACAAATGGGACGGCAACTGGATTGATGCCAGCTCATACGACGGGCTTGAGGCGTACCTAGTTGATTCTGTCGAGCAACCTCAAAGCTGGCCGCAGTCGCACATGGTCACCGACGAAGGCACTCTGTACGTGACTTTTCCCGAGACAGAAAAAGGCGAACCCACCGAGGGCGGCGAGTCGAAGTACATCACGACTTTTTACATGCAATCCCTCGCACTCGACGAGACTGCCAAGTTTGCCTTGCTAGATGAGATCGAGGTGGAGACCGGCATCCAGCAGCTCGCAGACATCGGCGGACGACTCGTGGGGCAGGACAACCAGCGCACGATCTACCTGTTCGACACCGCGAATCCGGCATCGCTCTCCGTCGCAGGGCAGGGTGGGCTGGATGGTTGCCTGTGGTTCAACCTGAACGGTGCTGCTGGCAGCATCGAGTCTGGCCTGTGGCTGCCGCTGGGCCACTACGGCGCGGTGAGGGTTGACTGGGGCGACGAGTAGGCCAAGCGCTTGGCTTACTCGGGGTTTGCCAGTTGCTCGTTGATGTACGGCAGGTACGACTCGCGGATGTGCCGGGCCAGGTCCTGGGCGATCGGCTCCGAGCGGTGAGCGATGAGTCCCTTGGTGGGATCATCCAGCGGGGAAACCCGCTCGAAGTACCGCTTGGCCGCCCCGTATTCCCCGATATGCATCTTGTGCCAGCCGACATTGGCCACGGTCAGGTAGCCGTTGGGGTCGAGCTTCTCGGCTTGGGCAAAATACGGCCCGGCCTTTTCCGCTTGGCCAAGCTGGGCCAGCGTCATACCCAGTCGCGCGTGCGAATAGGCGTCGTACGGGTTGAGCGCGATCGCCCGGTTCAGCCAGCCAGCCGCCTTTTTCAGCTCGACCCGGCGCACGGCCGCGCCGGCATCCCCGGCGCGCCGCCGGTGAACCTCGCCCAGCAGCGCCGCGGTCTCGAAGTTGTTCGGCTCGACCTCCATCGCCTGTTCAAGCTCCGTGACCTGCTCGGGAAAGGTTTCCGCCTCCTGCGAGGCGTTGAGCCGGGCGATTTCCCGCGCTTGGCCAAGCGCCTGGCTCATCAGCAGGATCGACACGCCGCCGACCACCGCAGTCACGGCCAGGCGCATCGGCAGCCGCACAGCCACCCAGTACCGTTCCGTGGCAAACCGGATGTACGCCGCCAGCAGTCCCGCCAGCGTCGCGGCCAGCATTGCGTTGGAGGGGATGTGCAGATTGAAATCGACAAACGAGTGCAACGCGATCGAGCCAAGCCCGGCCGTGCTCCCCAGCACGAAGGCTGATCGGTTGCTGGTCTTGGCCGAGAGATTGCCCGAGGTGCGCTGCGAATACTTCCAGCTTTTGATGATCCCGGAAACCATCGTCCCGAGCATCATTCCGGCGAGCAGCATCCCGACCAGCCCCCAGTCGACCAGCATGTTGAGGTAGTCGTTGTGCACCCGCACCGGGCGCGACTGCAGCCTCTCCGGTCGATGCGCCGGGAATCGGTGGTCAAAGTGCCCCGGCCCGACACCGAGCAGTTTCTCCTCCTGCCACACCTTTGCCGCCGCCCCCCACAACTCGATGCGTGAGCCGATGTGGCCCGCGGCACCCGGTTTGCTGGCATCCCGGAGCCGGTCCTGCGCGAAGTCGGACTTCAGCAGGAACCCTCCCGCGAGGCCCAGCGCTAGGCAGGTCAGCAGGATTCCTCCCAGCCGAAACTGTTTCCGCCAGCCCAGCACGCCAATGACCGCAGCCAGCGTCAGGCTGGTCGAAATCCAGCCGCCGCGCGACATGCTTACTGCTATGCCGCCCAGCAGCAGCAGCGCCGAGTATCCCAGCAGGATGCGCATCGGCTGGCTGATCCGGCCGGTCAGCACCGACGCTATGCAGAGCGGCAGGAGCAGGCCGAGGAACCCGGCAAAATGATTCGGGTTGATGAACGTCCCGGAGCCGCGCCCCCCGTACTGCTTCGGCCGGGCGAAATGCCAGACATGCTCCAGCCCTGCGATCACTTGCACGATGCCGTACACGGCGATTGCCACGCCGGTGAAAACTAGCACGTACAGCGTCAGTTGTGTCCACTCCGACTTGTGCAGGTTGTTTAGCACCACGAAAAACAGCAGCGCATAGACCAGCAGGCGCAGCACCTCGCGACGGGCTGTGTACTCGATATCCGACTGCGCGTAGTGAAACAGCGCGTACGCGAGGAATAATAGCAGGCAGACGCCGACCGGCGGGAAAAGCAGCCGGTTGTGCCGGGGCTCCAGCCAGATGCGAACCACCCACAGCAGGGCCGCGGCCGATACGAGCCATTCGACCACTGCGAACTCCAGTGCCCGGACCGCCCCGGTGGCCAGCGCGGAAAAGACGAGCGCTGCGAGCACCAGCCCGACGATGCCCTTCTCGCAGAAACTGTCCAGTTTCCTGCTGTTCACACTGCGCTTATTTTAACGGAATGATGTCGGTTTGTAAACGCAGTGCATCAATCTTTCTTCCGGGGCAGCGGGAGGTGTTCCGCGAAAAACCGGTCCATCATCGCCTGGCAGTAGTCGTTGACCGGCTTGGCGAGGTCCATCGTGTGCGGCCAGCCTTCGAGCCTCCCGTAGGAGTGCGGGATCTTCAGCCGCTTCAGGTGTGCGGCCAGTCGGTCGGACTGCGCCACCGGAACGGTCTCGTCGATCGTCCCGTGAAGGATGAGCGTCGGCGGATCGTTCTTGTCCAGATGAACCATCGGCGACGACTGCCGGTACAGTTCCGGCTCCTCCTCGAACGATTTGTCCTGTAGAAAATTTTTCACCGCGTCGTTCTCCTTGGCGATCCGGGTAGTCATGTCGTACACGCCGTAGATGTTGACCACCGCGCTGACGCGGCTGCTGACACCGCCGTGGCCGCTCTCCCCCTCAAGCGCGGGGTCATCCGCGTAGCCCAGCATCATCGAGAGATGCCCGCCTGCCGACCCGCCGACCGCGGCGATTTGGTCCGGGTCGATGTTGTATTTATTAGCATTGGCTCGTAGCCAGCGGACGGCACATTTGCAGTCCTGCACAGCCGCCGGGTAGGGTGCCTGGCCGCTCAGTCGGTAACTGGCCGTAGCGACCACGTACCCCTTTTTGGCGTAGGACGTCGTGTAGAAATGGTAATCTTGCCGCTTACCGCTCTTCCACGCGCCACCGTGGATGAAGAGCAGCGCCGGCACCGGGCGGTCGAGCTTCGCCGGCCGGTACAGGTCGAGGTGCAGCGGGTAACCGCCGGCATTGCCGTACTCGATGTTCTCCTCCAGTACGACGCCTTCCGGCACCGGGACGTCCCGGTCGATGATCTCCAGCGTGCTGTTGCCGAATGCCGCCATGATGGCCAGCTTCGACTTGTAGCCCGGCGGCGGCTTGGGGGCATCATGCGACTTGGTTTCTGCTGTAGCAAAAACCGCCCCCCAAGCCATGCCACAGAGCAGGCTGAACCGGTGGATTTGAGAACTCATCACGCGGAGGGTACGCTGCCTCATCCGAAAAAGTCACGCTTTCGCGCTGCCCCGCTCGATTGACGAACGGTTGGCCCGGGGCCAAGCTTGGCGAAGCGCGGTGATGCGATTGCTGTTCCAACTCGGGGTCGTTGCCCTGGCCGTCGCTTGGCCAAGCGTCCGGGCGCAGGAGATCGACTGGCCGGTCGCGCCGGAGCGGACCGTCTGGTTGGCGGTGGCGCATGAATCGTTCGGGGACGGGACAGTCGCGACCCGGCCAGTGGACGCCTCGACGGCGTCGAAGCTTGGCCAGGTGCTCGATCGATTGGCCGGGGAGCAGGGCCATTATGGTGACGGGTTGATCTTGCGCTTTCTACCGGGCAACTATGAGACGCACGGCATTCGGATGCGCCCCCGCTGGCACATCGTCGGGGCCGGCATTGGAACGACGACCCTCAAACTCGTGCCGGGGCCGAGGCACCGGAAAATCAAGTCCGCCTATCACAGCGTGATCGGCGGCGGTTGGGGACCGCAGCGCTTGGCCAAGCGCGATTTCAACAACATCCGAGTCGCGGACCTGTCGCTCGACTGCAATTGGCGCGGTATGAAGGCGGCGCTTGGGCCGATTCTCAAGAAGGCGTCCGGTATCGATCTGCTGGCCAGAGAGGCGTTGGTGGAACGGGTGCGGGTGAGTCGGTTCGGCGCGGCGGGCGGGCGGCCGTCGTGGCGGGAGGTGTTCCCGATTCGCGTGATTTCCGGCGTGGGTGACGGAGCTGTCCTGCCGGGCTATCGCGACTCGGTCATTGAGATTCGGCATTGTGTGGTGGAGGATTTTGTACGCGGGCCAAGTACCGGGACCGCTTGGCCGTACTGCACCGGGATCATGGTCAGCCACCGGGGCGCGGATTCCGTGAACGGCACAGTGCGGGTGCGGGTGCATCACAACGAAATTCGGAACATTACCAACGGCATCGCGTTCGGCGGGGCGTTTCTGCAGCGAGCGGAGTTTTACGGAAACACCGTCACCAACTGCGGTATCGGGTTCAACTTCGACACCGGCGGCAACCGCGACGTGGTGATCCGCGACAATCGTTTCTTCGCCTGTGTCGGCGGCGGCAGTGTCAACGATGGAAGGGCTTTCGTGATCCGGGACAACACCTTTCGGTTGATCACGCCGGATGAGCCCCGGTTCGCTTATTGGCACAACGGCCTGCGGCTTTGGGATCACACACGCGGGTTCGTGGTGGATGGCAATCGGTTCGCGTTCAACGGCGAATCGATGGCAACGGCGCGAGGTATCTTGCTGCACGGCGCGAGCGTGGGCCTGCGGCTGTTTCAAGACGACGCAGGCGAATGGCAGCGCGAGGTCAACCCGCATCGGTTTCGCGACAACCAGTACGGTGGGTTGCTGCCGAATTTCGCCGGACCACAGGAGCCCGGCCAGGAGATGCATCTGCTTGTCGGCGGCCGCGCGGTTCATTTGACCGGCGAGGGTGATGCCGTCCAATTCATCTGGCTCGACGACTGAGCCTCGCGTCAATCGCTGATCGTGCCGTCGGGGAGCGTGGTTTGATGGAGGAGGACGCCTTCGTGCTGGTCCTGCGAAAAGCCGGTTGCGCCGCGGAGGTTGGCCCGTGTTAGGTTCGCCCCGGCAAGGCTGGTCGCGTCAAGCTTGGTGTTTTGGAGGTCGGCCCCGGTGAAGTTGCAATTGGCGAGGTTGCGCTGTTGCAACTCGATGCCGCGCAAGTCCCATCCGGAAAAATCCCGGCCGGTCAAGTTCACTTCCGGTGCACTGTCGACGTACAACTGGATGAGCAACCGCCGATCGGGCGAGTCGGTTTTAACGGTGTCGTCCGGCAGGGTGGTGTTGTGGTAAACCACCTCGGGGAAATGATGCCACGGGGCGATCGTCGCGTCGGTCAGGTTGGCATCGGTGAAGTCGGCGTTGCCGAGCAAGGCCTCGGCCAGATTCGCGCCGGTGAGATTGGCGCCGGTGAGGTTCGCGCCATCGAGGTTGGCCAAGGCAAGATCGGCATGGGCGAGATTGGCCTCTCGCAGATCAGCGCCTCGCAGGTCGGCTGCGATGAGGCTGTGATTGGCCAGGCTGGCTTTTGGCAGGGTGACCTGTGAGCGGAC
>JASMKO010000097.1 GCA_030749225.1 Verrucomicrobiota bacterium | reverse complement strand
GTTTGGGCATCAACGGAACGCCCCGGTCGACCACAGCCTCCCGGTGCTGGCGGCACGCGATGCGAACGGCGCGGTGCGCGCGGTCTGGGCGAATTACGCCTGCCACTGCACGACGGTGGGCGGGCGCAACCGCATCAGCGGCGACTGGGCCGGATTCGCCAACACGTGGATCGAGAAGGAATTTGGCAATGCGGTGTCGATGATGACGATCGGCTGCGGCGCGGACGTCGGCCCGCAACCAAGCGGTAACCTCGCCATCGCGGAGGATCACGGGCGGGCCATCGCCATGGAAACCAAGCGGCTGCTTTCCGAAAAAACAATCGCGCTCAAGGGCGCGCCCACGATCGCATCACGCCAAATCAAGCTGCCTCTGGCCAAGCCCAAGCCCCGCGCGCACTGGGAGGAACAGCTCAAGTCCGGCGGATTTCATCATCAATTGGCGAAGGCAATGCTGGCTAGGCTGGACGCCACTGGCGAAATCCCGGCCGAGGTGGACTACCCGGTGTCGGTCTGGAAGTTTGGGGAGGATTTGGCGATGGTCTTTCTCGCCGGCGAAGTCGTGGTTGACTACTCTGTGAGGCTGAAGCGTGAACTCGACTGGTCGCGCATCTGGCTGAATGCATGGGCCAACGACATGCCGGGCTACATCCCTTCGCGCCGCATCCTTCGCGAGGGCGGCTATGAGGCCGACTTTTCGCAGGTCTACTACGAGCAACCGGGGCGGTACGATCCCGCGGTCGAGGACAAACTGGTTGATACCGTCCGCGAAATGGTTGGTAACAAGTTCGCGGCCAAAGTCGGGCAGGAACCGTCGCCCTTCCACAAGCCGCCGAGTGGCGAGTCGCTGGCGTTCAAAAGGCTTACCGGCTGGGTTGGCGGTGAACGATCTGAAACCGAGCAACAACTCATTCAAAAACTCCGCCACTACGTGCGCATCGCCCAGCCGCCTGTGGCCAAAGTGACTTCAACAGATCATGAATCGACCGAGTGGCACAATTTTGTTGGCGACTTCGTGCCCCGCGGATTCATTCGCCAACAAAAAATCGGCATGGAACTGGCGTGGGTAACGCATCCAATATCCAAGCCGGTTGAGACAGCACTCGTGTTTGCTTTCATCGGCGGCGTGGGCTGGGAGACCGAGCCGATGACAGACGGCTTTTCGTTATCCATCGGAGACGAGGAAAAACTTCGGTTCGATGTAACTCGCGAACTCTCCCGTTGGGTGTCGGGCGACGAAACTGTTGAGTTGATTTATCTGCCCACATGGACGTCCGCCGTGGACTCGGGTGGATTCTTTTTTGTGTCGCTGACGCAAATCCCGGTCAACGATGATGGGGCGGTGAAGTTCGCTGTTCGCTCGCTTGGCCAAGGCTCCAAACGCTGGTTTGCCCTCGACACGCCGCAACCCAATCCGGCACTACTCCAAAAACTTGGCCAGGCGCTCGACTGAGTAATTTATTGATCAGTCAAACTTCCGTTTGCGGTAGCCGCCAATGCTTGGGGCGTCGGGGTTGACCTCTGGTCCGAAGTAGCGCAGGAGCACGAGTGGCTCGGTCTCGCTGGTGTTCTCGAGGGTGACACCTGCCTTGGCGCCGGCTTCGGTGCAGAAGTATTCGTCCTCGGTCAGTTCGTGGAAGCGGATGAGCTTGGGGCTATTGAGTGGTTGGCTGTTGATGGCGCCTTTGCCCTGCACGCAGATACCGCTCCACGCGCCCTTGTCTTTCAAGGTGCATTTTACACCAGGGTCGACGGTGAGTTCTTTGGCGGTGAAGAGTTGCTCCTTCTTGATGCGGCCGTATACTATCCAGCGATCAACGTAGCCTTCCTTGCGAGTGTCGGCTACAGGGATCGGTTCGAGGTAATGGCTGTCCTTGAAGTTTTCGTTCGTGTTGCCGGCCCAGTCGAGTTGATTGACGATGAAGTCGAGGTCGCGATGCTTTTTCTTTGGCATGTCCTTCACGAGCAAACTCCACGGTACTTCGCGGCCCTCGACGAGGCTTTGGTACATGCCGAACACGTCGCTGCCCCATTGCGGCTCGTAGGTGCAGAGGCTGCCGGGCGCGTGCAAAATGCAGGGCGGAATCAGCCAGCCGGTGCCGGGCTTGAGCCGGTAGGCGCGACTGAGATCAAGGATACCGTTGTCGCCTTTGTTCCAATTCTCGAGGCACTTGCGCACCTGCGCCTTGGTCGTTCCCGGCTCGAGGCCCATGAAGGTATAAGGGAAATTGTTCCCGACGTTGTTGTGTTGTGGCGGGAAGTAGTAGCTCTCTGGCTTCCCCTCCTGCCCGACTAGCTTGGCCTGCTTGGCATTCTGGTGCATGTGGTGCGGAATGGGGCCCATGTTGTCGAAGAACTTCGAGTAGACCGGCCACTTGCCGTACTTCTTCCAAATGCGCTTCCCGATGATCTCTGCGCCGCACTCGGCCACCGCATCACGCAGGGTGAACCGATTGCGCCCATGCACCACGTAGCTCAGGCCCTCGTCCGGCACGCGGCCTTCGTTGGCCGCCTCGGTGGTGGAGCCAAACCAGCGCTCATCAATGCCGCCGCGGTTCAGCCCGTAGGCGTAGGTGTCGTCCGGGTGCAGTTTCAGCCGCAGGCCAGGCTGCAGGAATGAGCGCGGCACCCAAGCGGGAGCGAGCCGGAGCAGTCCTCCGGTTTCCTCTAGAGCGGCGTCCACATGTTTGCGGACGTTTTTCTTTATGGTCTTGAGTTGTTTGACGGATGTGAGTGGCATGATGTTTTCAGATTAACCGGGCGGCAATGTGGCCAAAACAGTTGCCCAAGTCGAGTGCAGAACGGGGTCAAGCATCGCCTGCCGTCGATTCGTTTGGGTCAGGACGGCAGACTTGCGTGGGAGCCGGTGCCGCATCAAAATGGTCAGCCCGCATGAATGCTCATCTTAATCCATCCCATGAACTGCACTTGGGCACGCCTGACCAAGCGGTCCTATCGCGGCGGCGGTTCCTGAAACTGGCCGCATTGGGCGGTGCAACCGCCGGTGTGATTCCGCATGCCTTGGCCAAGGGGGCGTTTAGGTTCAACTACATTCTTTCTTCCTCAATGTACGGCGCGCTGCCTCTGACGACGATCCTGCCCGAGGTAGGGAAGACCGGGGCGAGTACGATCGACATCTGGCCGCGCGTCCACGGCAGCCAGCGTGAGCAAATGGAGGAAATGGGGCACGATCAATTTGGAGCCCTGCTCAACCAGCATGACGTTCGGCTTGGTTGTATCACCCGATACGACCTGGGTCCGTACAAGCTACAACCGGAGATGAAGGTTTGCGCCAAATTGGGCGGAGACCTGTTGATCTGCGGCGGGAGCGGTCCAAAAGGGTTGAGTGGGGACAGTTTGAAAAATGCAGTGAGAATATTCGCTGAAAAGATGAAGCCCCACGCCGAGGCCGCTGAGGCGGCCGGAGTCAAAATCGGGATCGAAAACCACAGCAGCAATCTTATCAACACGCCCGACTCATTGAAGTGGCTGCTGGAATTCTCCCCATCGAAAAGTATCGGTATTGCCATGGCGCCGTATCATCTGGAATTGCATGGCCAAATGGCTGCCGACCTCGCCAAGCTCGTCAAACAACTGGGGAACCGCCTCTTCATGTTTTATGCTTGGCAACACGGCATGGGCTGCATCAAGAAACTTCCTAAGGCACAGGAACTTCTCCAGATGCCCGGTCGCGGAAAGCTTGACTTTACGCCCATTGTCCGCACGCTAAGGGCAATCAATTACCAAGGCTTCACCAGCATTTTCATGCACCCCGTGCCACGGGGCATTCCAATACTTCCAACGGCTGCAGAAACAACTGCCGAAATCCTTCGGGCCCGAACGTACTTGGATAAATGTCTGGGCTAGTTGTGAAAAGTAACTCGCGCAAAAAAGCGAAGGTCATTTAGAGAAAGTTGGAACAAAACTCCAAATGTCGAAGAGTTGTCTTCTGTTGTGTTGGATTGGCTTTATGAAATGAACATCCTGGTGATTGTTTACGGTTCGTTTTGAGTCTTCATTGGTTATGACAGCCAACTTTGGGTGCCCACGCATCTACTTGAGTCAATGATGATTCGTTAATCTTTTTCACGTTCTCGTGTGCGCTATAGGCTTGGAAAAGTGCTTGGCCGAGGATTAAATTCTGCGCTGCCATGAGTGATGACATCAAACACAAGGTTCTGATTATCTTCGGGGATGCCGCAGAGACGGTGGACACGATGTATCCCTACTTCCGCCTTATTGAGGGCGGTTACGAACCGGTGTTGGCAGCGCCGGAAAAGCGCGAGTACCAGTTGGTGATGCATCAAAATAAACCGGGCTGGACGATCACCAAGGAATGGGAGGGCTACACGATGCCGGCAGCGGTCGCGTTCAAGGATGTGAATCCGGAAGATTACCTCGGCATTTTTTTTAGCGGGGGGCGGGCGCCGGAATATATTCGAGAGGACGAGGATTTGCTGCGCATTACGAAATATTTTTTCGAGAAAAACGCCCCTATTGCCAGCGTGTGCCACGGTGTCGAGATTCCCGCGCGCGCGGACTGCGTGCGGGGCCGCCGGATGGCCACGGTGCCGAAGGCCAAGTTCGATCTTGAGGTGTGTGGCGGGACGTTCGTTGATGAACCGTGTGTGATCGACGGGAACCTCGTCAGCGGGCGCACGTTCTGGGATCACGGACACTACATGGGCGCGTGGATGAAACTGCTCGATGAAGCCTGCGATGCTGCCGGGTGATGAGCGGCGCGACCCTCCGTTTTGCAACCGCCGTTGCTTGTGCGCTTGGGCAAGCGCAATCGTCCGCTGCCAACGATCAGGCGCTTGGCCGGGCGCTGATCACCAACGCCGGTTGCGTCCACTGCCACGATGATGACTCGCAGCCAAGTCCTGCGTCGGTTTTGTTTGCCCACCGCCCGCCCACCGCTTGGCTGAAGCGCTGGCTTGCAGCGCCGCACGAAGCCAAGCCGGGCACGCTCATGCCGGACTTGCTCGCCGGTTTCTCCGAGCGCAAACGCGAAAAAACGGCGGAGGCACTGCTCCACTATTTACTGGGCCAAGCGCCCGATACACCGCCCACTCCCACCCCGATCGGCGACGCCGCAAACGGCGCGGAGCTTTTCATGACAAGTGGCTGCGCCGCCTGCCACGGCACCAACTACCATCCCGATTTCCTGAACGCGAAATACAACGAGGCTTCGCTCTCCGCGTTTTTGTTTGACCCACTCTCCGCGCGGCCAAGCGGACGCATGCCCCGGATCCCGATGACCCGGCAGGAGGCCAGCGATCTTGCGGCTCATTTATTGGCCAACCGATCGGCGGAGGTCGAGGTGGAACCCCGGCTTCGGCGCGGACTGGTCGGTTGGCATCTTCGGGTTCGAGGCAAATCTCAGTTCGAGTCGCTTGGCTGCATTCACTGCCACTCTCCCGGCAAGCGCCGCTCGAGCGCCCCGGCGCTGAAGCAACTCGCCGGCAAACACAACGGCTGCCTCAGTGCGGAGCCGGTCGCGGGCGTGCCGTTTTACGGTTTTAGTGACGAGCGACGCGATGCTATCAAGTCGGCGTTGACGCGCTTGGCCAGGCCTCGCTCCGCGCTGGCCAAGACGCACGGGCGGATGCTCGCGCTCAACTGCGTCGCTTGTCACTCGCGGGAGACGCTTGGTGGTCCGCCGACAGTGAACGACATGCTGTTTTTGGCTACTGCAGCCGACCTCGGCGACGAGGGTCGGCGGCCGCCCGACTTGACCGGCGTGGGGGCGAAGTTGACCGAGCCTGCACTGCGCCGGGTGTTGCGGGGTGACGGCGCGATCCGGCCGCACATGAAGACGCGCATGCCGGATTTCGGCGAGGCAAACTCGGTGTTTTTATCGAGCCACCTCGCTACCGCTGATGCGCGCACCGGCGTGCGCCCGACGCCGGATCGAGGCATGGAAAACAAGGTTGGCCGGAATCTGTACGGCCGGGAACTTATCGGCACAATGGGCTTGGGCTGCATCGTTTGTCATCAACTCGGCGGGTACAAGTCACTCGGCATCCAGGGCACGGACTTGGCTCAAGCCCCAAGCCGGCTACGCCCCGAGTGGTTTCGCGATTACTTGATTGAGCCGGCCAGGTTTCGGCCTGGCACGCGTATGCCCTCCTTTTGGCCGGGCGCCAAAGCCACGAGTCAGGTGCTCGGCGGCAATACCGAGAGACAGATCGATAGCCTCTGGGTTTACCTCAAGGAACGCGATCAGACGCGCCTCCCGGTTGGGTTGGAAGACAAGGGCTCGTTCGAGTTGGTCCCTGCCGGCGAGCCGATTGTCTTTCGCACGTTCATGGAGAGCGCCGGCCCTCATGTGGTTGCAGTCGGTTTTCCGGCGGGGGCCCATGCGGCGTTCGATGCCGAGCAGGTTCGCTGGGCGTTGCTATGGCGTGGAAAATTCCTGAACGCCGAAAGCACTTGGGACGATCGCTTCACGCCGTTGGCCAAGCCGCTTGGCTCGCCGGTCGCGACGCTGCCGTCCGGCCCAGCGGTCGCGGTCTTGGCCAATTTGCAGCAGCCTTGGCCCAGCGGCGGCCTGCAGTTTAGCGGCTATCGACTGTCCGGTGACGGCACGCCGACTTTCCTCTATCAGCTTGGCCAAGCGCATATCGAGGACACGCTGGTCCCATCGGCTCACGGCTTCCGGCGGAGCATGAAGTTCAGTGGTGCCCAAGGCCGGCTGTGGGTGCGCCTGGCCGTGGCTACGAAATTCACCAACCCTGAACCCGCCGTGTGGACGGGCGATGATGCGATCACGATCGGTGTGCCAACGGGGCGGGTTCGGGTCATCGGCGACCGATCGGAACTGCTCGTGCCGGTGGAGTTCGATGCTGACAAAAACACAACGCTGGAGGTGGAATGGCGATGGTGAAAACGGCATTAGCAAGCCTCATGTTCGGAGCGTTGGCAGCCAGCGCTGCGGAGAATGACTTTTATCAGCTTACCTCCGTTCCGTTCCCGGCGGAACTGAAGCTCGAGATCAGCGGTATGGCGGCTTTGCCTGATGACCGCATGGCATTGGCTATTCGCAAGGGCGAGATTTGGATCGCCGAAAAACTGTCGACTGGCAAGCCGACCTTTCGCCAGTTTGCGAGTGGGCTGCACGAGCCGCTTGGCCTCGCGTACCGGGAAGGTGATCTGTACACCGTCCAGCGCAGCGAACTCACGCGACTGCGCGACACGGACGGCGACGGGCGGGCGGACGAGTACCTCACCCACGCCAAGGGTTGGGGTGTTACCGGCAATTATCACGAGTACGCCTACGGTCCGGCGATCGACGGGCAGGGTAACCTGTGGCTTGCACTCAACTGCACCATCGGCAATGGGCCGTTCCTAGACAACCGTTGGCGGGGCTGGAGTGTCCGCGTTGAAGCAAGCGGAAACTGGTCACCAATGTCGGGTGGATTCCGCTCTCCCTCCGGCATCGGCACAAATCTTTCGGGCGACGTCTTCGTCACCGATCAGCAGGGCAACTGGTTCCCGACCTGCCCACTGATTCATGTGAAGTCTGGTGTGTTTCACGGGCACGCCGATGCGTTGCAGTTCTGCAGGCTGCCGAGGGCCACCTTCGCCGTCGAGGGTGATCTGCCGAAGGGGCTCACTGTCGTCGAGGCGGCCGCGCGCATTCCAGCTTATCGCTTGCCGGCGGTGTGGTTCCCTTACCGCAAGATGGGCATGAGCACGACGGACATTCTCGCCGACAGCACTCGGGGCAGGTTCGGGCCGTTTGCCGGCCAGCTTTTCGTCGGCGAGTTCACGATGTCATTTGTGTCGCGGGTTTTTCTCGAAAAAGTCGGCGGTGAATATCAGGGTGCCTGTTTTCGTTTTCGCGACGGGCTCGACTGCGCTGCGTTGCGGCTCGAGTGGAGCGCCGACGGGTCTATGTTCATCGGTGAAAGCAACCGGGGATGGAACTCGCTCGGCAGTCGCAGCTACGGTCTGCAACGGCTTCGCTGGACCGGCAAAACGCCGTTCGAAATTCTCCGTATGGAATCACTGCACGACGGCTTTCGGCTGGTTTTCAGCAAACGGATTAACCGCAAAACCGCCACCAATCCCGGCAGCTACCAGCTGTCGAGCTACACGTATCCGTACCATCAAGCCTATGGCGGCGCGGAGACAGACACACGCCAACTCTCCATTACGGCTGCGAAGTTTCAGCGCACCGCTGACGGCAAAGACGCGGTTCGGTTGACCGTGGACGACCTGCAGGAAGGCTTCGTTCACGAGTTATCCGCCAGGGGCGTTCGGTCCAACAAAGACTCGTTTCAGTTGCTGCATCCGGACGCCTTTTACACGCTCAACAAAATCCGACCGGCAGAAAACAAATGACACCGGGCGGGTGGCTCCCGTACCTTCGCCCCGCTTTATGGGTAACAACCTTCCAACGCCACTGCGCCTGGCCATGTGGTGCGGGCCGCGTAATATCTCCACCGCGCTCATGCGGGCGTGGGGCAACCGTCCTGACACATTCGTCGTCGACGAGCCGCTGTACGCGCATTACCTGCGCGAAACAGGGCTACCCCACGCCATGGCTGCCGAGATCATTGAGCGGTATGAGGCCGACTGGGAAGAAGTTGCCGCCTGGCTCACTGGCCCGATCCCGGAAGGCCGATCCATTTTCTATCAAAAGCAGATGTGCCACCACATGCTGCCGGGCGTCGGGCGCGACTGGCTTGGCCAGGTGACAAACTGTTTTCTTATCCGCGAGCCGCGCGAGATGCTCACATCGCTGATGAAAAAACTCCCCAACCCGACGCTGACCGACACCGCGTTACCTCAGGAACTCGGACTGTTCAACCACGTTCGAGAGTTGACCGGAGACGTGCCGCCGGTGATAGAATCGGCCGACGTGCTGCGTGACCCGCGAGGTATACTTAGTGCACTATGCGACCGGCTTGGCGTGGCGTTTACCGACGCGATGCTCGAGTGGCCCCCGGGCATTCGTGAGTCCGACGGCATCTGGGCGCGGCATTGGTATCCGGAAGTCGAAACCACGACCGGCTGGCGTCCGTACAAACCAAAGGACGAACAGGTTCCCGACGCACTTTCCGGCATGCTGCAGCAGTGCAACGAGATTTATCAGCAACTTTATCCGCACCGCATTACTGTCTGACTCAAAATCATGCTCCAGAAATTCAACGAGAAAAATCGCGACCTACTGATCAACATCAACGGCAAACTGTTGCACCGCGACGAGGCCGGCATTAGCCCGTTTGACTCCGCTGTGCAGGGTGGCGATGCCGTCTGGGAGGGGCTGCGCGTTTACGGTGGGAAAATCTTCCGATTGACCAAGCACCTCGAGCGACTCCGCAGCTCGGCACTCGCGCTGGCTTTCGTGGAGATCCCATCGGCCGAGGCGATTACGGCGGAGATCAAGCGCACGCTTGAGGCGAATAGCATGACCGACAACGCGCACATTCGGCTCACGCTGACGCGCGGCGTCAAGGTCACCTCCGGGATGGATCCGCGGCTCAACACCGCCGGGCCGACACTGATCGTCCTCGCTGAGCACAAGGAGCCGGTGTACGACAAGAGCGGCCTGAGTCTCATCACCTCGAGCGTCCGCCGTCCGTCGCCCGATGTGCTCGACCCGAAGATTCACCACTGCAATTTAATCCAATCCATTCTTGCCAAGATCGAGGCCAACCACGCCGGGGCGGACGACGCGCTGATGCTCGACTCCTGCGGATTCGTCGCCGAGACGAATGCGACGCATCTGTTCATTGTCGATGACGGACTGGTGGTCACCAGCCGGCTGGTTGCCTGTCCCGAGGGTATAACGCGCGATGTCGTGCTCACTCTTTGTCAGCAAAACGAGCTCACGCATGAGGTGCGTGACCTCTCGCTCGCCGAGGTATACCGCGCCGACGAAATGTTCTGCACCGGCACGATGGGCGAACTCGCACCGGTCACGCAGGTCGATGGTAGAACCGTTGGTAACGGTGAAATCGGTCCAATGACCCTGCGCTTGGCAAAGCTCTTCGACGCCTGCGTCGCCGCCGAGGCCGAACCGGTGTTGGATTGATTTTTGGGTAACATTTTCCGGTGGCTTCGTGTAGTTTCCCCGCGCGATGACGATTGAAGACGTCTTAAAGGTTTTGTTGTTGATCCTCAGCGTGATGCTGGTTTTTCAGGCCTATTGGCTGGCTGGAACAGCATTATTCCCGCGTTTGGTGGGTCAGGCGAGGGATCGCTACAAGAAGCCATTCCGCACCACGTTGATCGGTCTGGCCGTGGTAGTGCCGGCCTTTTTCCTTGGGTTCATGGTGCTCGGGCAGAGGTCTCAGCCGGTGTTCAAGGTCATCGGCTTTGTGATTGGTAGCGTGCCGTTGATCGCCGGCCTGATCGGTTCGGCCGGCCTCTGCCAGTTGATCGGCTTGGGCCTGCCCGCGCCGGGCGACCAGAGCCAGAACTGGCGGCGCGTCTGGCGCGGCGGCTGGGTGCTCAACTTCTGCTACCTGCTGCCGTTCGCCGGCTGGTTTGTCCTTTTGCCGTGGGGGATCATTAGCGGTTGCGGCGTGTTCGTCACGTCGCTCTCCGGGAACGGTGCACCGCGAAACCGGAGCCGGAACACGGGGCGTGGCCCCAAGCGGACGTCGGCTCCCGAGCCGGCGGCCAAGCTGGATGACGACTCGCCGCGCAGTTCGAGGCTGCAGCGAAGCCAGATCCCCAGCGGCGATGAGGGGAGCAAGCCGAAGCCGCGCCCGCGCCGGCCGCGCCGGCCGTCCCGTCCCAAACAGGAGGAATGAAGGCACTCAACCGGCGACGCTTCCTGCAAGCCGGCGGCACCGCCACCTTGCTGGGAACCGCCGGTTGTGATGCGCCGCAAAAGGCATTCTGGCCGTACACCGGTCTGCCGGGCGGGGCCGAGCCGGCGTTCGCACCGCCCAGCGGCGGGTCAGTCGATCTCGTCTCCCATCTGCTTAACCGCCTCACCTTTGGCGCGAGGCCGGGCCAGCACGAGCGCGTTCTCCGCTTGTCCAAGCGCGAGGAGGAGGCCGCGGCCCGGTTCATCGATGCGCAGCTCGCGCCGGAATCCATCAACGACGACCGTGCGGCATTTCGGGCGAGGGTGTTCGAGACACTCGACAGCCGGCCGATCGGCGAATTTTACGAGTTTCAGCCCGGCCTGCTCCGCGAGGAACTGCCCCGCGCCACGCTGACCCGCGCCGTCTACTCGGAACGCCAGTTGCTGGAGGTGATGGTCCGGTTTTGGAGCGACCACTTCAACATCGACCTCTCCAAGGGCGAATGCAAATGGCTCAAGCCGGCGGACGATCGCGACGTCATCCGGCCGCACGCGCTGGGCCGTTTTCCCGAACTGTTGGCCGCCTCGGCCAAGAGCCAGGCGATGCTCACCTACCTCGATGGCCGGGCCAATCGCGTGCGCCGGCTTGGTGACAAGCCGAACGAGAATTATGCCCGCGAGCTGCTCGAACTCCACACACTCGGCGTTCACGGTGGCTACACGCAACAGGACGTGATGGAGGTGGCTCGCCGCCCATCTGCTCGGCCGTCGGCCAAGCGACGCCGAGTTGGCCGCGGCGAAGGCCTCCCGCAATGAGCTTGGCCTGCTGCTCGCCAGCCCGGGTTTTCAATGGAGCTGACTGATGATCAAAGAGGCCCAGACAATCCTCCACGGAAACGGCGACCTGCAGCGGACGCTGGTCGTGGTGTTCCTGCGCGGCGGCGCGGATGGCCTCTCGCTGGTGCCGGCCGTCGGCGATGACGACTACCACCGGGCCCGCCCGCTCACTGCGGTTGGCCGGTCGGAGGCGGTTCGACTCAATGACCGATTCGGCCTCAGTCCCGCCATGTCCGCCCTCGAGCCGGTGGTGAAGGAGGGCGCGCTTAGCGCCGTGCATTGTGTTGGCTCGGGCGACACGACCCGCTCCCACTTCGAGGCGCAGGATAGGATGGAGCACGGCGGCCACACCGGCGGCCACGGCGATCCAGTCGCTCGGCGACTTTTCCTTCTCCGGCGGCGATGCATTTGTTCGTTCGCTCGAGCAGCTTTACGGTGGCCAAACCGGCGTATTCGGCGCGCGGGCGCGGGACACCTTCGATGCGCTTGGACGCATTCGTGACCTGCACGCCAAAGACTACTCACCGGCCAATGGCGCAGATTACGGTGGCGGCCAGTTCGGCCGCGAACTGCGCCTGGCCGCGCAGTTGATCAAGGCCCACGTCGGCGTCGAGGCGCTCACGGTCGACCTTGGCGGCTGGGACACGCACCTTTCGCAGGCGCCTCTCATCGCGCCTCTCCTGCGCCGCCTGGCCAACGGCTTGGCCGCGTTCCGGCGCGACCTCGGCGCTGCGATGCGGCAAACCACCGTCGTGGTGATGAGCGAGTTTGGGCGACGCGTCAGTGAAAACTCCGCCTTCGGCACCGACCACGGGCGGGGTGGGGCGATGTTGGTGCTGGGCGGTGACGGCGCGGAGGGGCGCGTGATTGCCGACTGGCCTGGCCTCAAGCGCGACGCCCTTGTTGGCCCCGGCGATCTGGCGGTCACCACCGACTACCGCGATGTGCTGATTCCGATCCTGCTCCGCCATGCTCCCGGTGCTGACATGGCCCGGGTTTTTCCCGGCCACGAGGCGAAGCCGCTTGGCCAAGCGGGCTTGGGCGATTGATTCCCCTTGCTTCCGGGCGGTCGGCAACAGACAGTTCCGCAGACACGATCCAGTACCATGCCATCCCAAGACGACCCGATCACGAGACTGACCGCCCCGTGGGGCATACCTGCGCCGACCGATAACGCGTTGTCCCGTCGCTCCGCCTTCAAGCTGGCGATGGGTGCCGCCGGCCTGGCTGCGGCCGGGACAGCTACGCCCGCCGCCCAGGCCGCGCCCGATCCGCGCAGGGCCGCGACCAAGCGTTACGGGATGAAGAAGTCGATCAACCTTTGGGCGTTCCCTTACCCGGCCCGGATGAATCTGCGCGAGTGCCTGCAGTTGGCCAAGGACGCCGGCTTCGACGGCATCGAGTTGAACTACGATCTTGAAAGCGACCTCTCGCCCAAGGCCGGCCCGAGGGAGTTTCAGAAAATCCGGAAGATGGCCGAGGACATCGGCATCGCGGTCAGCGGCTTGTGCTCATTTTTGTTTTGGCCTTATCCGCTGACGAGCAACGATCCCACCGAGCGCGCAAGGGGGATGGAACTTGCCGGGTTGATGACCGAGGCCGCGCACCACCTCGGCACCGAAAACCTGCTCGTCGTGCCGGGGGCCGTACATATGCCGTGGCGCGAGGATCACGACCCGACACCGAATGACCTCTGCGATCAGCGCGCCCGGGAGGCAATCGGCAAGCTGCTGCCCAACGCAGAGAAATTGAAAGTTCACCTTAACATGGAGAACATCTTTTTCAATGGCTACCTGCTGTCGCCGGAGGAGATGATCCGGTTTGTCGATGGGTTCGACAGCGAGTATGTGCAGGTGCATTTCGACACCGGCAACATCATGCTGTTCCAGTTTCCCGAGCACTGGATTCGTATTCTTGGGAAGCGCATTCGCAATGTGCACCTGAAGGAGTTCACCAAGAAGGGAACTGACCATTCGCTGGAGTCGTTCCGGCCGCTGCTCGACGGGACGACAAACTGGCCGGCCGTGATCGAGGCGTTCGACGGGATCGGGTACGACGGCTACCTGACTTTTGAGTACTTCCACCCTTATCCTCACTACCCTGAGGCATTGATTCACCAGACCGCCGACTCGCTCAACCGAATGCTCGGGCTCCCGGTGTAAATTGCGTCACAAAAACCTTCGCCTTTGGGCGGTGCATCCCTACACTCCGCGCCCGAATGGGCAGGGAGCCAACCACCAGCAAATACATCGAAGTCCGCGAGTCGGAGATCCACGGCACTGGAGTGTTCGCCAAGATGAAGGTGCCCAAGGGTAAAAAGGTCATCGAGTACATCGGCGAGAAGATCACCAAGAAGGAGTCGGAACGTCGCAGCATTGCGCTGATCGAGAAAAACCAGGGCAGCGAAACCGACGGAGCGGTCTACATCTTCGAAGTCAACAAGCGTCATGACATCGACGGTAATATCCCGGAAAACACGGCGCGCTTCATCAACCACTCCTGCGACCCCAACTGCGAGCCGGACGTCATTAAGAACCGCGTCTGGCTCATCTCCAAGCGCAAGATCAAGGAGGGCGAGGAGTTAAGCTACAATTACGGTTTCGACCTTGACGGTTACGAGGACCACGTCTGCAAATGTGGTGCCAAGAAATGCGTCGGCTACATTACGGCCGAGGACAACTGGCCCAAGCTCAAGAAACGCCTTGCCAAGAAAAAGAAGAAGGCTGAAAAAGCGAAGAAAAAGGCAGCCAAAAAAACCGCCAAGGGCAAGAAGAAGTCAAAAAAGAAGGACGGGAAGTAGTTCCGATTGGCCAAGCGCTTGGGCCCTAAAAACCGCCCCGCAGTTCCTGTTGCAGTTTCTGGCCGAATTTGGGCATGTCGGCTTCGGGTGGCCGGTAGCCGTCACTTGGCGGCACCAAGGCCGGTCGGCCGAACTGATCCACATGCCAGTCACAGGTCACCCCGTCGGAAAAGGTCACCGAGCCGCTGGCCATCGTTCCCGGCTGAGTCACAGGCGACACGGTCACGGACACCTCGCCGTCGGGGTTCACGCTGTCTGCTTCCAGCGGGGGATCGCCCACCGGTTCCTCTGACGCGGGAAATGGGTTGTCCGGCGTCGGGGCGTCGTCGGCCGGTACGGCCGGCTCATCCTGCGGTACGGCCGGTTCAGCTGCTTCCGGTTCCTCCTCATCCTTGGGCGTCAACTCAAGGTCGCCCACTAAAAAGCGCACATCCATGTAGGTCATCCGGATGTCCATCTCCGATTCGAGCCGTGACTGGATGGCAGACAGGTCGAGTCCTTCTTCAACCCAGCCTGCGACGGTCTTTTTTTGAGTCTCGTCGAGTTGCATGATTACTTTTTGCCCAAGCCGGGTGACCGGCTTTCGGTTCGCCCTGACTACCTGCTGCTTCGCCGGGAAACAAGCTGAATCGCCTGCTGCAGCCGGGATTGATTGGCTCGCACTGGGGCGTTGGCCGGTTTAGGCTGCCGGTCGATGATTTCCGGCATCGCCAGGAAGGAAACCCCAGCGGAGGCGAAGGTTCGCATCGGCGACGAGCGCCTGCTAAAGGTGAGTGTCGACGCCGGCAACAAGGTGCGCTCGCTGCTCGATCGGCAGGGGCGTCCGGAGGGTGTGCTCCGTGTGGCGGTGGTCGGCGGCGGCTGCTCCGGCCTACAGTACAAGATGGATCTGCAGGATGCCCCGGCGCACCGAGACATACTCGTTGAGAGCGGGGGTATCCGGGTGGTGGTCGACCCGAAAACGGCACTGTATGTCACCGGCAGCCAGCTTGACTATGCCGACAAACTGGAGGACGGCGGCTTCAAGGTGAACAATCCCAACGCTGCGAGCACCTGTTCTTGCGGCGAGAGTTTCAGCGCCTGATCGCGGCGGCTCTGCGTTCCGTCGATGACAGATTATTTCGCACTGCTCGATGTTCCCCGACGTCCATGGCTCGACGCTGAGTTACTTAAGCAGCGATTTCACGAACGATCTGCTCAGGTGCATCCCGATCAGGCGGCTGGCGCGACCGACGAGACCAAGGCGGTATTGCAGCAGCAATTCGTTAGGGTGAACGCGGCGTACGAATGCCTCCGTGAGGCCAAGTCCCGAGTACGTCATCTGCTCGAGTTGGAGCTTGGGCGCGTGCCGGAAAACGTGCGGTCGATCCCTGGCGAAATGACCGACTGGTTCACGGAAATCGGCGCGGTGTGCCGCGAGGTCGATGCGTTTCTCGCCAAAAAGGAGACGCAAGATTCGCCGCTGCTGCAGGCGGTGTTGATGGAGGAGGGGATCGCATTGAACGACAAGGTCACAGAGGTGCACGGCCGTTTGCAGGTGGAGTTGGCAAAGGTGAATAACGAACTAGAGGCGCTTGGCCCAGCGTGGGAGTTGCTAGACGACCAAGCGGAGGGTCGTGCGGAGAGACTCCCCTTGGGTAAACTGGAGGCGCTTGGTCAACAGCTCAGTTTCTGGTCGAAGTGGAGCAGTCAACTCGGGGAGAGGTCGAGCCGGCTGATGTTTTGAGTTGTGGCCTAGAGGGTCTTTGGCCAAGCTGCCGGTTGCTGGTTACTTTTTGACATGAGACGATTGTTACATTTGTTGGTGGCCATCAATTTGGCCGGAATGATGACGGGTTTTGCTTTGGCCGAGCAGAAGAACGCCAAGAAAGAAAAAGGCTTCACGGTGTTGTTTGATGGCACCTCGACCGGACAATGGATGAATGCCCGTTCAGGTAAGTTCCCGGTAAAAGGTTGGGTAATCGAGGACGGCTGTCTTAAGCACGAGGCGAAGGGCGGCGGGGGCGATATCATCACTAAGGGTAAATACGAGCAGTTCGATTTTCGGTTTGAATGGAAAGTAGCGAAGGGCGCAAACAGCGGCGTGAAATATTTTATCATCCGAGAGCGCGGCTCTTTGGGTCACGAGTATCAAGTATTGGATGATATGAACCACCCCGATGGTGCGAAAGGAGCCAATCGCCAGACAGCGGCATTTTACGATGTGCTCAAGCCAGCAGCAGACAAGCCGCTCAAGCCAGTTGGAGAGTTCAACTCATCCCGCATTTTAGTGAAAGGGAATACGGTAAAACACTTTTTGAACGGCAAGAAAGTGCTGACCTACGAACTTGGCAGTGACGAATTGAAGGAGGCCATCGCCAAGAGTAAATTCAAGAATCTCAAGGTGTTTGGTCAGAGCCTGCCAGGGCATATCCTGCTTCAAGACCACGGGGATGCCGTTTGGTACCGCAACATCCGAATCCGCGACTTGAGCGGTAAATAAAGGCGGGGGAGAGCACGTGGGGTGCCGTATGTGGTTTCGTCTTATGTAGGCTTTGGAGCCTTTTTTCTTTTAAAGCCAACCTCTTGGTCGGATGTTGCGTGCGATGACCAAGCGTTTTTTCTTTGTCCTGCTGCTTGGGCTTGGCTTGCCCAAGCTCCCGGCGGCTGAGCTGAAAATCTCAAAATTGATCGACGTTTGGCCTGGCATGGTGCCGGGCGAGAAAGGAGACGTGCCGGCAGAGACGTTGAGCACTCACAAGCACCTGGGTGCGCCCATTCAAAAATACAACAACGTTACCAAAGCAACATTGACGGTGTACAAGCCGGATCTAGCCAAGGACACCGGGGCATCAGTGGTGATTTGCCCGGGGGGCGGTTACCAAATTTTGGCATGGGATCTTGAGGGGACGGAGGTGGCCGCTTGGTTGAATTCCGTCGGCGTCACAGGCGTGGTGCTGAAGTATCGGGTGCCTCGCCGGAAGGACCGTGACAAGCATGTTGCTCCTTTGCAGGATGCACAACGGTCCGTCAGCCTAGTGCGGCATCATGCAAAGGAGTGGGGGCTTGATCCCAAGCGAATTGGCATCCTTGGTTTTTCGGCTGGTGGACACCTGTCTGCTGCGGCACTGACGAACTACGATAACCGTCATTACAAGTCGGTGGATGAGATTGATAAGGTCAGTTGTCGTCCGGATTTCGGTGTGTTGATTTATCCGGCCTATCTGGTTGATGAGGAAACCAAGAGCAAACTTTCACCAGAGTTGAAGATCACGAAAAATACACCGCCAGTATTCTTCGCTCATGCTGCAGATGATCGGGTGCCGGCCGAAGGAAGCGTTCGTTTTTGGCAGGAACTTCGTAGAAACGGGGTGAGCAGTGAACTACACATTTTTCCGAGCGGTGGTCATGGTTACGGGTTGAGGCCGTCGAAATTTCCGGTCACCGACTGGCCCAATCTCTGCGGCGACTGGCTCAAAAGCATGGGCTTTCTGAAACGCTGAGCCACTTGGTCAATCGCTTGGTTTAGCCTTCCTTTTCGGTTCTGACTTCGCCGGGCGGGCGGGCGTCGGCTTTTAGCGATTTGTCGAACGCCTGAGCCTGTTTGTACAGGTGTTTCACGAGCTTCTCGTTTTCAGCGGCCACATCGGTGGTTTCACTGATGTCTCTAGAAAGATTGTAAAGCGTGAGGGCCGGCTTTTTGCCTTCCTTTTGTTGTTTCCGGTTGTTGCCGCCGATGTGGAGCTTCCACTCGCCGATGCGCATGGCGCGCAACCCGTTGCCTTTGTAAAAGTAGTACGCCTTGTGCGGGCTTTTCGCGCCATCCTTGCCGGACATGAGGTGCCAAATGTTTTTGCCGTCAATCTTACGCTTGGGCAGCTCGGCGCCGGCGAGCCTGGCGAAGGTCGGGAGAATGTCGCATGCGGCGGCGACTTCACTGCAAACCGAACCGGCCGGTATTTTGCCGGGCCAACGCATGATGGTCGGCACGCGCATGCCGCCTTCCCAAGTGCTGAATTTCGCTCCGCGCAGGGGCAGTGCGGAGCCGCCGTGGTGGCGGAGCTTGAGGTGCCATGGTCCGTTGTCGCTCGTGAAGATGACCAGCGTGTTGTCATCGACGCCGGTTTCCTTGAGTGTTTTCAAGATCTGACCGATGGAGTGGTCGAGTTCCTCGATGGTGCGGATGTACGCCTGTTTGGGGTCCTTCGTGTAAAACTTGTCCGAAACAAACAGCGGGATGTGCGGCATGGTGTGTGGTATATACAGAAAGAACGGCTTATCCTTGTTGTTGTGAATGAATTTTTGCGCCTCCTGTGTGTAGCGGGTGGTTAGGGTGTTTTGATCAACCGGCCGTTCGATCTCCTTGGTGTCGCGCAGTAGCGGAACGTTCCACGGGGTGACGTCCCGGTCGACCCAAGCCCGGTCGAGATTGCGATCTTTGCCTTTCACACCATCCATGTCGTTGGAGTAGGGGATGCCGTAGTAACTGTCGAATCCATGGTTGGTCGGCAGAAACTTAGGCAGGTGTCCGATGTGCCATTTGCCGACTGCGGCCGTGGCGTAGTCCTTGGATTTGAGGACTTCCGCGACGGTGGTTTCTTCCGGGTTCAAGCCGATAGTGTGCCTGGGAAACAGTACGCCGGTGATTCCCACGCGCGGCGGATAACAACCGGTCATCAACCCCGCGCGTGATGGCGAGCAGACTGGTGCCAGTGAGTAAAAGTCGGTGAACTTCATGCCCTCCTTGGCCATGTTGTCGAGGTGGGGCGTCTTGATGGTTTTCGAGCCAAAAACACCGACGTCCTGATAGCCCAGGTCATCCATGAAAATCAGGACGAAATTCGGTGAGCGCTTGGCCTCGGCGGCGAAGGTCATCGCAAATACAGTGGCCAAGGCGAGGAAGCACTTGGCCAAGCGGGTGAGTGCACAGAATCGAGACATGGTCTGGCGGCCCGGACGCTAGACAAAACCCGGTGCAGAGACAAGTGCTGCTTGGTTTTGCTCGTCGGGCAGCCGGGTTTGAGGTACACCGCCCGCACCGATGAGCGAATCGACAGCTCCGAAAATTCCGAAATGGCCTTTCATTGTGGGCGACGTGGTCCTGCTGTTGATGGCCTGGCTGGTTTACTTTGAATCCGACCCCGAGGCGCCGTTCAACGGGCTCGAGGCGTTTTGGTGCTTTGCCTGCGTGGCGGCGGGGGCGTGGGTCATGGTGCTGCCGTTCCTCCGGGAATTCCAGGTGGAGGCCGACCTGACTGAGGCGAGGGAACTGGCTGCCTCGGTCGAGAAGATTTCGTCGTTGGAGGCTTTGGCCAAGCAGGTCGAGAATGCCACCGAGCAGTGGCTGCACGTGGAGGATCGAGCCAATGAGATCAACGCCACCTCAAAGGAGATTGCCGGCAGGATCAACGCCGAGGCACGGGAGTTCACGGAGTTTTTACAGAAGGCCAACGATGCGGAGAAAAACCATCTGCGGCTGGAGGTGGACAAGCTCAACCGGGCACAGGTCGACTGGGTGAAGGTGGTCACCGGGATGCTGGACCACGTGTTCGCGCTCAACCAGGCCGGGCGGCAATCCGGGCAGGAAAAGCTGGTGCGGCAACTGGACAACTTTCAAGCCGCCTGCCGGGACGTGGCGCGCCGGGTGGGGGTGGTCACCCATTTACCGAAGCCGGAGGAGGTTTTCGATGCCGAAAAATATCAACTGCGCGACCCCGATGCCGAGCCGGAGTCGGGAGCAAAAATCGTTGGCATCGCTGCGCAGGGGTTGTCGCACCAGGGGCAAGTGCTGCGCAAGGCGGTTGTGGTGATCGAAGGTGAGGATCTTGGCCAATCGCCGCCGGATGCAGGCAAACCGAAGGCGAAAGCGAAGGCCAAGAAAAAGGCGTGATTAATGTCAGTTGCGCCTCGCGGCGCCTTGCATATTGAGCATCATTTGCGCTTTTTTGTCCCCGTTTTCAGCAGCTTCAATTAATGCACTTTGTACGTTCACTCCGGCTTCGCTCACAACCATGAATTGGTCGGTGGTGAGCTTCGCGCCGTTTGCCTTGAGCTGGTTGATGCTTTGAATAGCCAATGGATAGTTGCCCTGATCGAGCGCGTCGCTGGCTGTTTTGGCGAGTTGTTTCAATTTGGAATCGGCATTTTCGAAAAACGTGATCAGGTCGCTGGCGGATTCCTCCGCGGTGTCGGCCTGTAGCGCCTCCTCTGTGACATCACTGCAACCGCCCAAGAGAAGCCCAAGGGACAACGCGAAAAGGGGAGTTTTTAGATTATTAATCATCAACTTATTGTAGCCCTATCAACGACCACGATTTCTCGGGCTGCACCACCAACGATTTCCACCAGGGGGAGCCGAGCGGGCTTCCGCATAGTAGATACTGGGCTTTATAAACTCGACATGGCTGTCGACTGAAGATGCCACGAACCCCTCTTTGTGGCGTTTGGCTACTGGTTCGCTCGCGCGGCTCGTGGCGTTGTCATAGGCACCGGCGTCGTCGCTGTGTGCCTCCCAGTATACCATGTCACCCGGTTCAAATTGATTCGCCTTATAAGTCATTCCCGGCTTGCGGCCTAGGTTACATGTGTACTCGCAGAAGGCGCCGTTCATGATGTAACTGGTGACTTGGTTTTCCCTCTGCTTGAAATTGCGATGCGTCCGATTTTTAACGATGTAGTCCATCGAGCATTTCAGGATGTTGCTGTTGTTATGGTAGTTCCACAGCTGGCTTTCGTGAACCAGATCGCGCGCCGGACGACCGTTGGCGCGCCGGGTGTAGGCCCAGTTGGGCAACCCGATTGTGCCGGAACACCAACCCGGGTAGGGCATGTAGTCTTCGGCATCGTTCTGGTACATGGCCGAGGCAATGCTAATTTGCTTCATGTTGTTCATGCAGTTGGTTCGATGTGCCTGTTCCTTCGCCTTGGCCAAGGCTGGGAGCAGCAATGAAGCAAGAATGGCGATTATGGCAATGACGACCAGCAGCTCAATAAGCGTGAAACCCGACTTTCGTTCGTGTGGAGCGTTCATGTTCATTTTAGTGCTTGGTTGAGTTTTAACCTGCTATGCTGTTTTTGCAACTCTCTTTTGCGGTTCTTGACAGGAGGCAAAAACTGGCGGAAGTTGCCCACGGAGTTGGTTTTGGGACTCGCACCGGCAAAACTTTACGTGGCAGATCTTGGGAAGCAGGTTGTGCTGCGCATTTCGGGCCGTGCGAACTGCCTGTCCAGCGTGCCGTTCAAGGAGGTCGTCAACGGCCTCATTGAGCGTGGGCGAAGGGGCTTCACGCTCGACCTGAGCGACTGCCAACTCATGGACAGCACGTTCCTCGGGGTGTTGGTTGGGCTGAACCGCTCGCTTGCCGATGCGGACAGATCTGGCGGGTTTTCACTCTACCAACCAACGGAGCCGGTTCGCGTTCTGCTCGACAACCTCGGCATCCTCGAGTTGTTCAGCACGGCCGATTCGCTTGGTCAAGCTGAGGACGCCGAACCGGTGGAGGCCGGCGGGATGGCGGACAAAACCGAGTTGACCCGTACCAGCCTCGAGGCGCACCGGACGCTTATCGACACCAACACGGGGAACGAGGCCAAGTTCAAGGAGGTCACCCGGTTCCTCGAGGAGGACTTGAAGCGGCAGGAGGCTGCCGGTTCATCCAGCTAAATTTTCAGTCGGTGATATTGGCCGACGGCCGGCTGCGTCAGGGTGACAGTCTTGCCGTTTGGCCAACGGATTACCAATTTATCAACCACCTGGTTTTCTCCCAGGCCAAAGTGGGCCGTTGTCGGATGCTGCGCGGTGAACGAGTCGCCGGTGACGAGTTGACGCACATCACTGCGGTTGCCGGTGTGCAGTTGAATGGTTGCCCCGTTGGCTGGCAGTCCGGGTTGATCGGGAATGTGGAGGCCAATCCAGTTGCCTTTGTTTTGGATCTGGTTGCGCATAACAAATAACCTTTGCTGATGTTCCTTTGCATCATACTGCACGACGAGCAGGTCCGGTCGCCCGTCAATGTTCACATCCGCTGCGACGACCGCTCTGGAGTCAAACTCAAAGGCTGTGCCAAGGAGAAAGGCCACGTTCTGGAATCCTTTATTATTTCTGTTTAGGAACAGATGATTGTGCAAGAAGCCGGCCCATGAAAAGTCGGAACCAAGCCCTTGAAGGGTGACGGAGTAGAATGTTTCGAGTGTCCTGTCCGGCTGGGAGTTGCCGGTATACACGTCGTGGCACCAAAAACGGGGGTCGTAATCGAGAGCCGAGTTGCCACTTAGTTGCCCGTTGGCGATGTAGAGGTCCACGTCGCCGTCGTTGTCAAAGTCAGACGCTCCGCAGCCCCATGACCAGTCGGTTCTTGCCGTCTCGTCGCTATAGATCGATTGCTGAAAGCGGTTGTCTTTGTGGAGAAGCAACCGGTTGCCGTAGGTCATCGGCGTGCGCATGGCGTCGATTTTTTCAAAACCCTTCCGGCCCAAACCTAGCTTGTCGAGGCGCCCGACGGTGGTGGAACTCATGCCGACCATGTAGATGTCAAGAATGCCGTCCCCGTCGAAGTCGTTGATGGCATGAGCCATCCCGAACCCGTGCCGTTTGTCGACCCACTGGTCCGACATATCTTCAAATTGTCCTTTCCCGTTATTGCGGTAAAGATCAATGCCGGCATAATCGCAAACAGCCAACAGGTCCAGATCGAGATCACCGTCCAGGTCGGCAAGGGAGGCGCTGAAGGTTCGCCGGTTCTGGTTCGAACTGAGTCCAGCCGACTCGGTGACGTCACTGAACCGGCCGGAGCCATCGTTTAACAGGAGGTAGTCGGGGTAGCCGTCCCGGGCATCGTAGTAGGGTGTCGGCATTGAGCCGGCAAGGTACGGCTGTTTCCATTGGCCGACGAATAGATCGAGGTCGCCATCAAGGTCGATGTCCCCGGCTGTCATCGCGTGCGGGTCCTGTAGCCTCGTCTGGAAACACGCATCGGGTTCGGCGGTGAATCGGCCTCCGGCGGAGCCTGTCCAGAGTTTTAACAGGCCGTCTCTTTTTCCGGATGAAACAAAGTCCACATGGCCGTCGCCGTTGAAGTCGGAAAGGATGCCTGCCTCGCCGAGTGGCATGATGGGGTATTCGAGCATCGGTTTATGCAGGAACTTGCCGTTCCCTCGGTTCCAGTAAATGAGGTTGCAGCCGGCGAGAACAATTTCCGGTAGGCCGTCCTTGTTGAGGTCGTAAACCATCAGAGGACTTACCCGCGGAAAGAGGCGGGCATCCACCTTCTTGGGATCAATCTGCAGCAACTCAGCGAATGCAGGTTTGCCGATATAGTCTGTAATTGATGCATCCTGAACCTTGATCGTGTCTGGAATGCGTAGACCGGAGTTGGTCTTGTGCAGCGTCCAAGTGACTTCAAGCTGGCCCTTGATGATGCATCGTCGTTGGGCGTTCGCCTTTGCCGAATGGATCTCGAACGAGATAACAGACTGCGGCGCCCGCCCGTTTTTGTTTGGGCGAAACTCGGAATGGTGCCACTCCGTCTGAATGATCTTCCAACCGGTCTCTTCCAGTTCTTTTAACTTTGCAAGGTAACCGGCGTGATTAAGCGAGACCGGCTTGCTGTTGAGCATCGTCTGCCGAATGCCGGCCATGCCCAAGTTTAACGGTTTCCACTCTGTTGGTGGTTGGTATTCCAGTCGGCCGAATGGGAATTGCCGCAGCACCTTGAATGGTTCGGTTGATCGCAGGCGATCCCACAGCGCAACAAAGGTGCTCCCGTAGGCCTGAGCCTCCATTTCGTGCCGGTAAACTGTCCGGTCAAGGCGAATCCGCTCCCTCTGCATGGTTTGGGCAGCCCCTCGAAACTGGGGATTGTTTCCAGAGAGTGGATTCTGGGCGTCGGTCGGTCGCGGCGTTTGTTTCGGTTTGGCTGGTGCGATTTTTCTTGGCGACTGTTCAACGGGAGACTCGGTGGTTTGCTTCCTGGGTCGTTCGCCGGGACCGCAACCAGGCAGGCATGCGCATCCAAGGAGCACAAGGGTAATCCGTGCCAATATGCCGACAAATGGCGAATGAAAGTTAAGTAGCACTCGGTGGGAAAAACTACAGGGGGTGCAAACTGCGGACAACCTTGAAAGACTGTCAGGATTCCTCTTCGCGCTTGGCCAAGGTCCGGTCTACACCGGCTTGACGGCCTTGTCGGGGATGGGGGAGTCGAGGGATTGGGCGCAAGTGAGGGCGATGGCCAATGCATCGGCGGCATCGGGCTCCGGTAGTTCGGGCAGTGACAGGCGGGTCTGCACCATCTTGGCGACCGCTTCCTTTTGTGCGGCGCCGTAGCCGACGATGGCCTGCTTGACCTTCCGCGGCGAGATCTCGAACACGTCCAGCCCGGCTCGGGCCAGGACGGCGAGGGCGGCACCGCGCGCCTGGCTCATGACCAGTGCGGTGCGGACGTTCTGCGCGTGGAACAGACCCTCCACGGCGGCGATGGTGGGATGGGTTTCCCGGACGATGGCCTCGAGCGATTCGGAGATGAGCCGCAGGCAGCGGGAGAGAGGCCAGTCGGTGGGGCAGCGGAGGGTGCCTTGGCTGAGGGTGGAGGGCGTGGTTGGGGCAGTGTCGATGACACCGAAGCCGGTGCCGCGCAGCGAGGGGTCGATGCCTAGGATGACCTGTGGGCTGCGCGCCCCGGTTGGCTCGGCTTGAGCGGCGTCCTTGCCGCTGGCGATGCGCTGTTGCATGGCAGCGAGTTGTTGCGACGTGATGCCCACTGGCTGTGCAATAAGAAACCCCGGCTCGAAAGTCGAGACCGGGGTGCATGAAAAGAGCCGTGTCGATTCAGCCCTTGCGGAGTTGTGTGAAGATATTTCGGTAAAAATCGGGGTGACTCTCCCATGTTTGCGCGGTGATGAAGTTGCCATCGACCACGCTTTGTTTGTTCACCCACTTGGCACCGGCCTGCTCGACCTCGTACCGGATGTTGCAGTAGCTGGTTAGCCTGCGGCCTCCGACGATGCCGGCGGCGATCAGAATCTGGATGCCGTGACAGATGGAGAAAATCCATTTGCCCTGCTTGTCGAAGGTCCGAACCAGCTTAAGCAGCTTGGTGTTGTGCCGGAGAAATTCCGGTGCCCGCCCTCCGATCAGCAGCACGGTGTCGTAGTCGGAGGCCTTCGCTTGGGCAACGGTGATGTCTGCCTGAATTAGATAACCGGGGCGTTCGATGTAGGTGTTCCAGCCGGGCTCGAAATCATGAATTACACCGTGCAGCCGTTTCTTTTTTGTGGCCCCGATGTGTGCCGTCCATCCCTCTTCCTCGAACCGGTGTTTCGCATGGAGAATCTCGTACGATTCCCCGGCGTCATCGGTGATGATCAGGATTTTTTTGCGGCGCGCCATCTCTCGGCGGCGACTCAATTGTCGTACTTGGCGCCTTGATCAATCCAGGCAAGAACGAGGCCGATCTGCTCCTTGGTCAGCTTGGGGTATTTTTCTCGTTTGGCGGTTGGGGGCATCTCATAGTCAATTACCTGGTCCGTAATGTAGTAGATGAACGGACTTTTTTTGCTCTTGGCCGGGATGATCGATACGCCCTCGGAGCCGCCCTTGAGCGCCAGCGCGCGGGTGTCGATACGGAACTTGCCCTTGGGACGCTTGTCCGGCCCGTGGCAATTGACGCATGACTTCTTGAACAACGGCTCGATGTCCTTCTTGTAGCTGACCTGCTTTTTGGCGGGGGCCGGCAGCTTGGCCGCCAGCTTGGCCATGTTGTCCTTCAGGTCGTCGATCTCCACGGGCTCGGCGTTCGCGTGTTGCGAGGCGGCAAACCCACCTATGAGCATGAATGCGGCAATGTATCTGAGCATGGTAAAAAAACCGTGTGATTCCCCGCTCGACGGCGGGGCCGGGGGTTTTACAGAAGCTGGGGCGCCAAGTCAAACGGTGCCGCGTTGAACGCACGATGGCACGACCTTATTCAAGCAGCCCGCCAGGCCGGGTCAGTCCGCGGTGCGGGCGCGGTAAAAGCGCTGCTCGTCATCCGGCGCATCGATGTCCTCGATTTCCGCGCCGGTGTCCCCCGGCTTGGCCGCCTCGAGTATGTGCCAGTTCACGAGGTCGCCGGAGTACTCGACGATGTAGCCGCTTTCATCGCTGCCGTCCAGTCGCAGCAGTGCGCCGCCGTCCTCCACCCACCCGGTCCACTCGAGCGTGGGGGGTGACGGGGGCAAGGGGGTGCTGCGTTCGGTCATGACCTGGTAATCGTCAAACACCAGGTAATTGTTGCCCGGGTTCTCGGGGTCGCGATAGACCCAGGTGGGGCCAATGTCGCCAAAGGCGAGGCTCGACCCCTTGGTGGTCAACTTCTTTTTGCTGACGATGTCCTCATCCCCGACGGAGACTGTCCAGGTGTTGGCGGCGAAATCCATCACGAACTTCAAGTCGTACAGGGCCTCGTACTCGAAGCTGTATCCCGTTGGCAAAAAGAGGTCGTCGTCGAGCGCGTAATTGATGTTCCGGGTGACGTTGTCGAAGTCAAGTGTCACCAACCGCTGCACGTTGTCGTTGTATAGCGTCCAGCGAAAGTCGTCCCGGTGGCCGTTTGTGGAGTCGACGAACATCAGGAGCACCGTGACGGTGATCCGCGTTTCCTCCGGCCCGATGCCTTTGACCGGCTGCCAGAGGCTAGTGTACGTCTCGTCGACCTCTTCAGCGGGCCAATAACCGAGGTAGGCCTGCTGACCCATGCCTTCGAAGTTGTCTTCCACCAGGCCGTTGCCGCCGGTGCCTTCTCCCTGCCAGCCGCCTTGGCCCATCAGGGTGAACTCGATGTCGAAATCCTGCTTTGCCTCGAAGCCGGTGTGGTAAACCGTCCGTGCTTGGCAAAGTGCGGTCGCTGGTTGGCCAATCGATAAGGCAAGCCAGAAGGCGGCGATGACCCGTTCACTGTTGCCCCTCATCCTGGCCGCTGCTCAAGCCGTCCTCATCGCGGGTTTTTGCTTCCGCCGCCGGAAGAGTCGGAGGAACTGGATGAAGACGGCGGCGGTGAATAGCTACGGCTCGGTGCCGAATAACTTCGGGATGGGGCGGAATAGGAGCGGCTTGGGGCGGAATAGGAGCGGCTTGGGGCCGAGCGCGCCGGCGGACTGTAGGATCGTGAAGGTGCCGGACGGGACGCTGCCGGCTGTCGGTAACTTCGGGATGGGGCTGAGCGCGTTGTGCTCGGTGCCGTGTAACTGCGGGACGGCGGTTTGTAACTCGGTGCCGGCCGTGTGCTGGGCAACCGGGATGATCGTGCGGACGGTCTCGGGGTAGCGCGGGGTGTGCTATAGGAGGTTGATGGGCGCTGCTGCCATCCGCGGTTTGGACTGGCTGAGCTCCGGCTCGACGGTGCCAGCAGGCGCGAGTTGGCCGAGCGGCCGGGTTTGTGGGTGACACTCACCCTCGGCGACGTTCTGCTGTACGACTTGCGCGCACTCGGTCTCGACGGGGTGGTGCGGCTTTTGCCCGGCGCACCGAGGGTTGAGCCGATGGTCTGGCTGCTACTCACGCCTGGCTTGGCTGCTGCGCTGGCACCACGACCTGACTGGGCCGGGGCGGAGAGGCTGGGCGATGCCGCCGCCGACCGGCTGGAGCGGCCGGGCGATGCCGCCGCGGACCGGCTGCTTTGCGCCCCGCTGTAATTGCGGCCAAGCGGTCGTGTGAGGGTTCCGGGGGTGAGCCTGCCGGTGATTTTGCCCCGGTCGGCCAAGGCGTTACCTTTCCCGTATTGCTTCAACAGGTTCCGGTCGGCCTCCGGCTTGTCCGAGCTGGTGTCGTCGGAGGGCGGGGTCTTCGTGATCGGCGTGCGGCCGCTTGGTTTTTCGCCGGGTGTGTCCGGCGGGGCGGGCACGTTTGGACGGTAGATGGCCATCGTTTTGCCGTTGGCGTCGATCTGCCCTACCCGGGCGATGCTTTCCAACTCAAGGTCGAGTTCGCGAATGCGCATTTTCTGCACCGGTTCGCGTGTCTTGTTGGCGACCAGCTCCGGCGGGATGCCGTTGTTGATGATCGTGTTGTTATTCTCGGTCACGTAGTTGTTGACGACCGTGGTCTCGTTGTGGATGACAGCGATGTTGGTGTCTGGCACGTGGTGGCGGTGCAGCCGACGGTGCCGCAAATAGGCGTAGTCACAGTAGGTGTAATGGCTGTGGCCCAGGCCGAAATGGAACCCGAGGCTCACGCGGGAGCCGTGCCACATGTAACCAACTCCGAATACGTAGTCGCAGCCCGGTGGCAGTGGTGCCCAGCCGCAGTGCAGGTCGTTGTAACGCCACATTACCCAGGCCGGGCTCCACGTGTAGCCGGGCACCCAGCACCAGCCATGCAGGCCGGAGCGGTGCCAGCGCCCGTAATGGAATGGGGCCCACCCCCAGCTGTAATACGAGTGCCAATACCAGCCGACGTCGCTGTAAATCCATCGTCCGCCCTGCCGGTACGGCCGCCAACTGACATCGACCATTGCCACGGTCGGACGCCACACCCAGCCGTGTGAACTGTCGTAAATCCAGTCACCGTACGGGTCGAGTGAACCGTAATAGTAGTTATTGACCACCGGCGGGGCGTCCGCTGGCGGGGCGGGTATCGCGGGTGGCGGTGTGGCCGCCACCGGTTCTCCCGCGGTCTTGGCTGGTTCCGGTGCGGTTTTCCCGTTGCTTTCCGTCGTTTCGTCGTCGCCCTGTCGAATCATCAGTGCGACCACGTTCTCGGCGACCCCTATGTCGTTGAGAAAGATGATCGTCTCCGGCGCCATGCGATGCGTGAGCCGGTTTTGTTCCACATACGCCAGGATCGCCTCGTCACCGACGCCACGCTTGGCCATCTCCACCACGCCGGCCACCTCGGGGTGCATCTCCTCCACAGCGGGGGCTGGCGTGGGGGCGACAATCTGCGGGGCCGGTGCCGGCTCGGCCTCCGCTGGCGGTGGGGCGTCAAACTGCGCAAGGTTGGCCGGCGGCCCCACAGTTGCGGGGGGATGATTGTAAACGCGCGGGCCTTTCGACTTCCGCTCACATCCGGCGGCCAATACCACGGTCAGCGCCAGGCTGCCGGCCATCAGGTTATGAATGTTCCACTTCATTATTCCAGACGGTTTACGCCATAATCGGCTAATTTATACAGACTCCCGGTGCCAACCGGCTATTCACCAAAACCACTTCGGTTCGGCTTGAGGGTAACACTTCAACATCGTGACGCAACAAACAAAACGCCCCGTTACCTTCCGGCTTGCGTTGGCGCTTGGGCAGGCGGAAAGTCGCTGCATGCGCGCAAACCAGATTCGCGGATGGCTGGGCGTCGCCGTGTTGGCCGCCGGTTTGGTCAACGGCATCGCCGGGGAGCGGGCTGCCAAGCCGGAGACTCCGGAGGCACGGCAGGCGCGGTTTTTCAAGGCATTTGAATCGACGCTGACCAACACGGTGCTGATCGGCAAGTTCACCATCACCGGCAAGCAGACGCCGCCGAGCGAAGAGTCGTACACCATTCGCTCGGTCAAAAAAATGGCTCAAGGCGACTACTGGCTGTTCACCGCGCGCATCAAGTACGGCAAGCGCGACGTGACCCTGCCGATCCCGATCCCGGTCAAGTGGGCTGGCGACACGCCGGTCATCTCGCTCGACAACCTGACCCTCCCCGGGTTGGGTACCTTCAGCGCGCACGTGGTGATCGACGGCGACAAGTATGCCGGCACCTGGGCGCACGGCAAGGTCGGCGGCCACATGTTTGGCACCATCGCCAAGGTCAAACCGGAGTCGGCCGCGTCGTCGCCGCAAAAGAAGCCGGAATAATCCGAGTGCTGCCGCATGGAGTCTCGCCGCGCCAAAAAGCTGAAGCCCCGCCGTGTGCGCGTTTGGCTGCTGCGCCTTGCGCTGATGGTGGGTGTGCCGGCGCTGCTGCTTGGGATCGCCGAGGGCTTGCTGCGCCTCGGTGGTTACGGGCACCCGACGTCGTTCTTTGTCGTGTCGCCGCACCACGACGACGGCACGCTGATTGAGAACGACAAGTTCGCGTGGCGTTTCCTTCCGCCGACTCTCGCCCGCGCTTCGCAGCCGACACGGCTTCATCCCAAAAAGGCACCTGGCACTACCCGCGTGTTCGTCTTCGGCGAGTCGGCGGCGGAGGGCGATCCCGAGCCGGCGTTTGGCCTGCCGCGCCTGCTTGAGGTGCTGCTCGAGGAGCGGTTTCGCGGGCGCGATTTCGAGGTTGTCAACGCCGCCGTCACCGCCATCAATTCCCACGCCATTCTGCCGATCGCCCGCGAGTGCGCCGGGCTTGACGGCGACTTCTGGGCGCTTTACATCGGGCACAACGAGGTGATGGGGTCGTTCGGCGCCGGGACGGTTTTTGGCCAAAAAACCCCGCCTTTGGCCGCGTTGCGGCTTGGCCTAGGCCTCAAGAGGCTCCGTCTCGGGCAGTGGATTGCCGGCTTCGGTGGCTCGGGCGGCTTCGGCGGCGAATGGAAGGGGATGGGCATGTTCCTTGAGCAGCAAATCCAAGCCAACGATCCGGCGCTTAACTGGGTTTACGAGGCGTACGAACAAAACTTGTCGGATATCCTTGCGGCGGGACGGTCTGCCGGCACACACGTCGTGCTGGCCACTGCGGCATCCAACCTTCGCGACTCCGCGCCGTTTGCCGGGGACGATGCGGTGGCGCTGTTCCAACAGGCCCGCTCACTCGAGGCACAGGGCAATGCCGACGAGATGCGGAGCCGGTACATTCGCGCGCGCGACCTTGATGCGCTGCGCTTCCGCGCCGACACAAAACTGAACGCGATCACCCGTGCGCTTGGCCAAGCGGATGTCGGTTCCGTGACGTTCATTGACGGGCAGGCAGCGCTCGATGCGCCAAGTCGGGACGGCATCGCCGGGCGCGGGATGTTTTACGAGCATGTTCACTTCACGTTCGAGGGGAACCACCGCTTGGCCAGGCGGTTCGCCGACGGGATTGCGGCGCAACTCGCGTCGGGTGGCGATAAGCCAAGCGGCCCGTGGCTGAGCGCCGCTGAGTGCGCCGAGCGCCTGGCCTACACCGACTGGGATCGCGGAGTGGTGCTTGGCACGGTCATTCGCCGGCTGCAGCAGCCACCGTTCAATCATCGGCTCAACAGCGATGAGGCGCTGGGCCAACTGCGTGACGAGGCGCAGCGCCTGGCCAAGCGACTTGATCGCACGGCGGCGCTGGCGATTTACGACAATGCACTTAAACGCCGTCAGGACGACTGGCGGTTGCTCCAGCGGCGCGGGCTGCTGCTTTCCTCCGCCGGTCGGCACGACGAGGCGGCCGAGTCGCTCAAGCTCGCGGTCGAACGAACGCCGTGGAGCCGGATTCTCCATTACCAGCTTGGCGCGGCGCGGAACAAGGCCGGGCAGTACGCCGACGCGGCGAAGTCACTTGGTCGGGCGCTGGCGCTGCAGCCGGACTTCCCCGAGGCCACCAGCCAACTGGTCCGGGCGCGCGCCGGCATCCAGTATCTCCTCGGCGAAACGGCGCGTGCTCGTGGTGATGCGGCAGGGGCGCTGGAATTGTTCAAGAAGGCGGCGCGGCTCGACGACTCCTTTGCCGAGGCGCATTTCCAGGTTGGGGCGTGTCATGTGGAATTGGGCCGGATCGCCGAGGCGACGGCCGGTTTCGAGCGCGCGGTGGCGCTCAAGCCAAGCCTGCCGCAGGCGCGCTTCAACCTTGTCACTGGCCTGCTTAAGCTGGAGCGGTACCGCGACGCGCTCAGCCACCTTGAGGCATTGGCCGCCGGGAACCCGGATGACATCCAAGTGCAGCGCTACCTCGAGTTCACCCGCGCCAAACTCGGCGAGGTTGCGGATGCTGAGCAGTGAAGAGCGGGACGCGCTCCCCAATTCAATTGCCGCCGCTGGGGGCTTCGGCTAAAACCCGGCGGTCATGTGGCGGCTTTTCAAGGAATGCCTCTCCTTCGCTTGGCGGGAAAAAAAGTGGTGGTTGATCCCGCTGATCGTGGTGCTGGTGCTACTGGCCGCGCTCATCCTGTTCAGCACCGGCTCGGCACTCGCGCCGTTCATGTACCCCTTCATGTAAGCCCGGGCGCATGCGAAATCTCATCGGCATCTCTGCCTACTACCACGATTCGGCTGCCGCGCTGTTGGTGGACGGGCAGATCGTGGCCGCCGCGCAGGAGGAACGCTTTTCGCGCCGCAAGAACGACGAGCGATTTCCGGAACATGCGGTCCGGTTTTGTTTGAAACAGGGTGGCCTCGCGCCGGGCGATCTCGACGCCGTGGTGTTTTATGACAAGCCGGTCGTGAAGTTCACGAGGATGCTCGAGAGCTTTTTGGCGATCACCCCGGCCGGGTTGCCTGCGTGGCTGCGGGTGCTGCCTGGCTGGCTCCCGGAGAAACTCAACCTGCGCCAAACCATCCGCGACGAACTGAGCGGCCTGGTCGTTGACTGCCCGGTTTTGTTCACCGAGCACCACGTCGCCCACGCGGCCAGCGCGTTTTATCCGTCGCCGTTCGACCGCGCTGCCATCCTGACAGTGGATGGCGTGGGGGAGTGGGCGACGACGACGATCAGCCGGGGTGCGGACGGCTCCATCGAGATGCTGCGTGAGCTTCACTTTCCGCATTCGCTTGGTCTGCTCTACTCGGCGTTCACGGCGTACTGCGGGTTTCGCGTGAACTCCGGCGAGTACAAGCTGATGGGGCTTGCGCCGTACGGCGAGCCACGTTTTGCCGACGCGATTTACGGCCAAATGATTGACCTGAAACCGGACGGCTCTTTTCGGCTGAACATGGAATGCTTCGGCTTTCTACGCGGCCGCAACATGACCAACCGGCTGTTCGAGCGGCTGATGGGCGGGCCGCCTCGCACGCCCGGGGCGCCGTTCGAGCAGCGGCACATGGACGTCGCCGCCTCGGTGCAGTCGGTTGTTGACGAGGTGATGTTGCGTTTGGCCCGGCAGGCCCGAGAGGTGACCGGCGAAAACCGCCTTTGCCTCGCCGGCGGCGTGGCGCTCAACTGTGTTGCCAACGGCAAACTGCAGCGCGCTGGGGTGTTTGATGACCTTTGGATTCAGCCTGCCGCAGGGGATGCCGGCGGCGCGCTCGGCACTGCCCTCGAGGCGTGGCGGCAACACATAAACAGCCAGCCGAAAGGGGAGGGCAAACCCGCTTCGCCAAGCGGGGGTGGCGACGCGATGCGCGGCAGCCTGCTTGGCCCGGAGTTTTCGGAGACGGAAATCCGCCAGGCACTCGAGATGCACGGTGCAGTGTTCGAGTCACTCGACGAGGCGGCGATGCTCGAGCGCGTCGCCGCCCTTTTGGCCGACGGCGCGATCATCGGCTGGTTTCAGGGCCGGATGGAGTTCGGGCCGCGCGCATTGGGGAGCCGCTCGATCCTCGGCGACGCCCGCTTGGCCTCGATGCAGTCCGACATCAATCAGAAGGTGAAGTTCCGCGAGTCGTTTCGGCCGTTCGCCCCGGCGGTGCTCGAGGAACGCGTGGGCGACTACTTCGACCTCGCGGCCAAGTCGCCGTACATGCTGCTGGTGGCCGACGTGGCGGAGGGCCAGTGCCTGGCCAAGCCGGCGACCGAGCCGCCTGGCTTTGAGCGGTTGAAACAACCGCGCTCGACGATCCCGGCCGTGACGCACGTGGACGGCTCGGCGCGCGTACAGACAGTGGGCCGCGAACGGCATCCGCTTTTCTGGCGGTTGCTCAAGCAGTTCGAGCAGCGCACCGGGTGCGGCGTGCTGCTGAACACGTCGTTCAACGTGCGCGGCGAACCGGTGGTTTGCACGCCGGACGACGCCTACCGCTGCTTTGTCAACACCGCCATCGACTGGCTGGCGATCGGGCCGTTCCTGCTCAGCCGCGAACGCCAGCCGGTGGAGAAACCGCAACCGACCTTCGACCCTGTCCCGGACTGATGCGCGCTCGATTCAAGGAGACCCCGGGCGAGCGGCGGAAGTTTCTACTGTCGTTGTCGATCATGCTCGCCCTCGTGGTGGCGGTGTTGTTGTGGCGGTCGATCCTCGCTTGGCCAGGCGCCTGGGCGGCGTGGGGTGCGGTCGCGGCGCTGTTTTGCGTGGGCTTGGCCTGGGAGGCCGCGGGGCGGCGCATTCATCGGGCGGGGATGGCGCTGGGCCACGTCATGGGCCGGGTGTTCGGTACGCTGTTCCTGTTGCTGCTGTTCTTTTTTCTGCTGCTGCCGCTTGGCCTCGCGCTCCGGTTGTTCGGGAAGGATTTGCTTCAGATGCGTCGGTGGCCGTCCGTCGCCGGGTCGTATTGGAAGGTTCCTCGTCCACCCGGCCCGCTGGACCGGATGCATTGAATCCGCGGACAGCTTGTTTAATGTGCCGCGTTGGACAGGAGGCGCTTGGAAATGGTCAGGGTGGACTCTGCCGCGCCCGATGCCCAGGCATTGCCGCCGCCGACCCCGGCCTGGTCGGTGACGTCGTCAAATCGAAACTCATCCCGCTGCAGGAACAGACCGTTCTCGTCGGGGCCGTTGGCCAAAAACAGGTCCGCTCGCCCATCACCGTTGAAGTCACCGACACAGACCCCGCCACAGACGAAACCGGAACTGTTGAGCCGACTGAGAGGATGATCCATCGCCATCCGGTGCGAAAACGCCACGCCTGTCCGCGCCGGGGCCAGCTTTTCAAACAACGGCGCCCCTTCAGCCCGGGGCGGGCGTTGGCGCAGCGGCTCTGACTCAACGTTCGAGCGGGGAGCGCGATCGCAGCCCGCTGCAAAAAACAGCAGACACAATCCGGAGATGAGGCTGAAACAGTTCATCGGCAGAGGAATTCCTCAGATTAACAACCCGGATTTGTCAATCGACTTTCACGAAACCAACACTCGATCATTTCAAAAAGAAGACGATGTGAGCAAACTGTGAATAACTTATTTGAGAGACGCATATTAACTCGGTCTTATTCAGCTCATTGCCAACAATTAATGTTCTTTATAAGAAGTGCGAAGGCGGGTCCGCCGACTTGATGAAGGAAAAACAGTCGTTGGTATAAATCCGGTGAGGTCGGGGCGGCATTGAGTAGCGGCTCATGGTACTTGTTAATCGACATTCTGCAATCTCACACCTATTTTTCCTACCCCGTGAAGGCAGATCGGAAGAAAAGTGAGGATTGGCTCAGACTCCTCCAATTGTTTCGGATTCTAAGTCTTGCCCTCTGTCTCATGTGGGTCGGTTGCTCCCAGAATACGATTCCGGAAGAGTCCAACCTTGATCCACCTTCAACTGAACCGAGTGCAGCAACTCCTGTTGTCCGGGGTATCCAAACCGCGCCAGGACTCGAACAAGCCACCTTTATCGCGCCTCTAACGGACGCTTACAATCGCATCGATCCGACCGAGGATGGATGGGATAGTGAAGCATTCAGCGCTGCCGCGACCAAACAACTCAAACTGTTAGCAAAAATTCTGTCTGTTCCATCGAAACTGTCCGATGATTCCATTGCCAACTTGTTTGCCCGGGACACCACCTTGAATCTGCAACTCAAGCCGGCCAGATTATCAGAGTTCTACCGCGCCGCTGAATTCCTTATTCAACATGGTGACCCTGAATCCGCCCCCTCACATGTTGATCCACTCGTTGCCTTCCAATCTCTCCTGTCCTCCATTCAGTCGACCAACACACTTCAAACTGAAGTTAAACTCTACAGGGTGGACATGGTCCAAAATGATTTCACAAGCCATGTTCTGTTCAACGCCGCTGGCCAATCCGCCGAGGGACAAAAACAAATCAACACAGAGTGGCTTTGCCGTTGGACAGCAGACATCGAAACACCGCATATCAAGGGGATCGATCTCCTTTCCTACGAGGAATCCACACGACTTGCCAAAAATAAATCCTCTCTCCTGAAAGACTGCACCGCCGACCTTCTTGGGCACAATCAGGCTTACCAGGAACAGTTGCTCCGTTCCACCGACCACTGGCGTGCGCGCCTGCCCGTCAATCTGGGTCTTGATGTCGTTGCCAACCACGGAATGGCATTAGGTGACGTGAACGGTGACGGACTGGATGATCTATACCTCTGCCAGCAGGGCGGATTGCCCAACCGCCTTTTCCTCCAAAACCCCGATGGAACCCTTACCGACCACACGGCCCAAAGCGGGGCAGACTGGCTCGACTACTGTGCCAGCGCGTTGATCGTCGACCTTGATAATGACGGTGATTGCGACCTGGTTGTCTCGCAGGACTTCAAGCTGCTCCTGATGGAAAACGACGGTTTCGGCCGCTTCGAACTCAGTTTCGGCTCCTCTACTCACGCACAAACCTTTTCAATTAATGCCGCCGATTTCGATCTCGACGGTGATCTCGACATCTACGCCTGCGGCTACAACCCATCGGCCGACCGGGTACGTTCCGGAGCGCTCGGCGAACCGCTCCCTTATCACGACGCCCAAAACGGTGGAAAAAACATGCTTCTTCGAAACGATGGCGGGTGGCAGTTCAATGACGTCACCGAAACCGTCGGTCTTGGCCATAACAACAACCGGTTCAGCTTTGCTGCTGCATGGGAGGATTACGACGACGACGGTGATCCTGATCTCTATGTTGCAAACGATTATGGACGAAACAACCTGTATAAAAATACCGGAGGCAGGTTTGTTGATGTCGCCGCTGAGCTGGGCATCGAGGACATGTCAGCCGGAATGTCAGCCAGTTGGGCTGACTTCAACAGGGATGGTCGTCTTGATATCTACATCAGCAACATGTTTTCTGCTGCCGGCAATCGAATCACCTTTCAGCGCCAGTTTAAACCCGGCGCATCCGAAACAATGGTTGCCCAATATCAGCGTCACGCCCGGGGCAACTCACTCTTCCAGGCTGGTCCGGATGGAGGCGGGTTCAGCGATGTCAGCGTTGAGCAGGGGGTGACCATGGGCCGATGGGCGTGGGGTTCCCGTTTCGTGGATCTAAACAACGACGGCTGGGAGGATCTTGTTGTTGCGAACGGTTTCATCAGCACGGAAGACACCGGCGATTTGTGAAGTGTCTATTGGCGGCAGGTCGTGTCGCAATCACCGATCGGGAAGATTACTCCGGAAAACACCATGCGTTACCGGCAGGGATGGAAGGCGCTCAACAGGCTTCTACACGAGGATCGATCCTTTAGTGGTAACGAGCGTAATTGCGCCTTCCTCAATTGCCGTGGCACCGGTTTTGCCGACATCTCATCGGTCTCCGGATTTGATTTCCCCGATGACTCCAGGGCTGTCACTGCCGTTGACTGGGATTTTGACGGCGATCTCGATCTCTGGATGACAGCCCGAACCGCTCCGCGCCTGCGGTTTTTGAGGAACGACACAGCTGCCAACGCCGACTGGGTTGCTGTCAAGTTGTCTGGCAACGGCAAATCAACCAACCGTGATGCCGTGGGTGCGCGTGTCCAACTCTACCTTGAGAACGAGCAGCAACCCCTGATCCGGACTGTGCACGCCGGCGATGCGTTCCTCTCGCAATCCACTGGTTGGCTTCACTTTGGGCTTGGACCAAATGCGAGCATTGAAAAGTTATTGGTTCGTTGGCCGGGAGGAACACAAGAATCAATTTCAGGAATCGAACCAGGCAAGCGTTACCTCGTAACTCAGGGAGTTGCCGCTGCAAAAACATGGAGTCCTCCACCCAACCGCAAGAGCCTCTCTCCCTCCCAACCCGTATTTCCTGATCCTGAATCCACTGCGCGGATTGTGCTCTCTGCAAGGCTGTCACCCCCACCGATCTATGTTCAATCCGGAAACAATATATCCGAACTCCCGGCTGATCGATTAAAGGGACCCTTGCTTATCAATCTCTGGGCGAGTTGGTGTGCCCCCTGCATCTCAGAGCTTCGTGAATGGACAGCGGCCGAGTCCAGAATTCGGTCAAAGGGTCTGCGTATACACGTCCTTCACGCTGACCCCGATAATACTGTTGCTGCCAGGCGGGCATTGGCCAAACTGAAATTCCCTTTTGACGCCGATAACACGACCTCCCAAACCGTTCGCAACCTTGATCTCTTTCAGCGCTCCCTTCTTGACCGATGGCTGCCCATGCCGGTCCCTGGCAGTTTCCTCCTTGATCGCTATGGACGCGTGGCTGTTGTCTACAAGGGCCCGGTCACTGTCGATCAACTCCTTGCCGATATCGATCTGCTTGATGCCGAACCGAACCTTTGGAGAGACCATTCCGTGCCTTTTTCCGGGCAATGGGTTGGGCCTCCTCCAGATATCGATCCACTAGGAGTCAATAGCCAGTTCGTCGATCACAATGAGATTGCCGAAGGTCTGAACTATCTACAGCGACATGTTGCAGTTGCGGAAACAATCCCCGGGACCAGTCCGAAGGATCTCGCCGACATTCATTTTGTCATCGGAATCATTCTGCAGGAACGCAAGCAGACTGAAGCTGCACTTGAGGCGTTTGAGAAAGCACAGGCAATGAATCCGAAGGATTTTCGAATTCACTTCGAACTTGGGTCCATCCTGCTCAATTTGGCCCGCTATGAAGAGGCACTCACTCGCCTGAATGACGCCCGAAAAATTAATGCCACCGACGTTCAACTCAAGCGGGTCCTTGCAAAGGCCCATTTCAATTTCGCCAACTCTCTCCGCGACGATGGTCAAATCTCCGAAGCCATTGCCAACTATCAAGATGCCCTCCGCAACGACACCAAACAACTTGACGCCGCCAATCAACTTTCCTTGCTCCTGGCGACGACACCGAACGAAGCACTCCGAAGTCCGGCCGAAGCGCTTGCATTGGCTGGGCGCCTTTGCAAGATCACCCAAAACAAGAACCCCGAGTTCCTGGACACCCTTTCCATTGCCTATGCTGCGAACAAGAACTTTGAGGCTGCCGCCGTCTCTGCCCGACAAGCACTTCAAATCTGGGAAAAATCGAATAATCCCGCCGCCAACGCCACTCGTTCTCGCCTTAACCTCTTCACCGACAAACAGTAAGTAAAAAACAGCACGCCTTGCCATTGTGCAGCAAATTCTGTAGCTTGCGGGTGTCTCACCGGTGTGACTGTCAACGGTGGTTTTGATTTGAACCTTAACCAGCCCGACTTTCGTGGTGGAGACACTTGGCTTTTTCGGTTTTGCCAAGGGCGTCAGTTTGGCGTGAATAAAAACTGTTCTTCTTCAAAAGAACAATTCACCCCAAATTGCGCTCAAAAATCACACTTTAAGATGCTGAGGCGTTTTAAAGGCAACGAAAATTATGATTGAGTTGTTTTTACCAAAAAACACACAAAACAGGAGAGTGAAAGGTGGCTGGTGCTCCTCGCGGTCTTCAAAACCGTTGTCGGTTCGTCAACGGGCCGAGGTAGGTTCGATTCCTACCCTCTCCGCCAATTTCACTTCGCTCCATGAATGACACGGTGCGGCTCACGCAATACTGTCGCAGTGCTGGTTGCGGGTGTAAGATCGCACCAAGGATGCTTGAGGAAATCCTGTCACTGGATGGCGCGGTCGAGCCCGGCCTCCGACTCTTGGTGGGGAATAATTCAAGGGATGACGCGGCCGTGTTCGACCTTGGCAATGGTCAGGCCATCATCAGTACGACTGATTTTTTCATGCCCATTGTCGATGACCCGTTTGAATTCGGCCAGATCGCCTCTGTGAATGCAATCAGTGACGTTTATGCCATGGGCGGTGAGCCGTTGATGGCCGTCGCCGTGCTCGGCTGGCCTCTGGACAAACTGCTCCCTGAGGTGGCCGCTCGGGTGCTTGAAGGCGGTCGTGCAGCCTGTGCCCAGGCCGGTATTCCCCTTGCTGGTGGCCATAGCATCGACTCGACTGAGCCAATGTTTGGACTCGCTGTCACCGGACAGGTTTCGATTGAGAATTTGAAACGCAATGACCGTGCTGTGCCTGGGTGCAAGCTGTTCCTGACAAAGCCCCTTGGTGTCGGCCTCGTTGCCACTGCGCAAAAGCGTGGCCTATCCGATCAAGCCGACTTTCAGCGTGCCGTTAAACAGATGACAACGCTCAACAACTTGGGCGCATCTTTGGGCCGACTGACCGGGGTGAAGGCGATGACGGATGTGTCCGGTTTCGGCCTGTTGGGGCACCTGACGGAGATGTGCGAAGGCAGCGGCGTGAGTGCCACCCTGGACGGCATACGTGTGCCGCGCCTCGAGAATATCGACCGCTATATTGATGATGGATGCACTTCTGGCGGCACCGATCGCAATTTCGACAGTTACGGACAAAAAATCGGACCCTTGACCAAGCGCCAAAGGGCGTTGCTATGCGACCCTCAAACCAGCGGCGGCTTGCTCGTCGCGGTGTCTCCTGATGGCCTCACGGCTTTCGAGGAAGTGAACGCCGAACTGGGCCTTGAATCCTTCGGCCAAATTATCGAGGCCACCGAACCGTTGATCACCGTGAACTAATGGCGGGACCGAGGAACAATCTGCGGGCCATCCCCGGCGTCGACACGATACTTGAAGCCGTGACCGATTGTTCGTTGCCCCGTCCCCTTGTCGTTGCGGTGATCCGAGCTGAGTTGCAGATGCTTCGTAAGTCCACGTGCATTCCCGGCCTCGAAAAAATCACTGCGACCATCCGCGAGCGTCTCGGCGACCTGGCGTTATCCCGTCTGCAGTCGGTAATCAACGGCACCGGGGTGGTCGTGCATACCAACCTGGGCCGTTCACCCATCAACCCGTTGGTCACCGCAGGATTCGTGAACCTTGAAATGGATCTGGTGACCGGTCGTCGCGGCGGACGCGCCGGCTATCTGGAGCGATGCCTTGCCGAGTTGTGCGGTGCCGAGGCTGCGATGGTTGTCAACAACTGTGCTGCCGCCCTGGTGCTCAACCTGCGCCATCTCACGGTGAAAAAAAAAGAGGTCATTGTTTCGCGCGGCGAATTGGTGCAAATCGGAGGCGGGTTTCGCCTTCCGGATATTCTCGAATCGAGTGGTGCAAAACTGCGCGAGATCGGTGCCACCAACCACACCACCTTGAACGACTATGCCGGTGCCATCGGTTCACAAACTGGCCTGATTCTGAAGGTCCATCGGAGCAATTTTTTCATGGACGGTTTTGTGGCTGCGCCCAAACGCCGTGAACTGACAGCACTCGCGCGGAAAAAACGCGTGCCGTTTGTGGAGGACCTTGGCAGTGGCGTGTTGCTTCCAACCGGGGATTGGGCTGAAGGGCATCATGAACCGATGCCGAGCGAGGTCCTAAAGGAGGGTGCCGATATTGTATGTTTCAGTGGCGACAAGTTGATGGGCGGACCCCAGTCGGGCATCATTGCCGGTAGGGCACGCCATGTGCAGGCATTGAAGAAGCACCCCTTTTTTCGAGCGCTTCGTTGTGACAAACTGGTGTTGAGTGCGCTCCAATCGACAGCTGAGCATTATCTTCACAATCAGGGCGGCACACTGCCTTTGCACCGGATGCTGAGGGCTGATCTTGCCTCAATCCAGCGACGCACACGCAAATTGGCCAGGGCACTAAAGGGGATGCCGGCTAAAGTATGCGTGACTCCGGGCCACTCCCAGGTTGGGGGGGGAGCCCTTCCTCAAGTGCCGCTCCCTACCGTGACGCTGGATATTGTGCCGAATGATATCCGACTGACTGATTTCGCGGCACGGCTGCGACGGGCCACGCCTCCGGTGATCGGTGTCATTAGCGGCCGTCGTTTCCGTCTCGATTTGCGAACCATTCTTCCAGATCAGGAAAAATCACTCATGAATTCCATCAGGCAAAACCTTGTCTCAAAATGAAAATGTACCGCTATCCCTGTCACATCCCTCGCATCGGGCGCTGCTGAACTCAAAGCTTTGTCGGGACAAAAAAATGAGCCAGCGACACGCCATCCTCGCCACCGCCGGCCACATAGATCACGGCAAAAGTTCCTTGGTTAAGGCGCTTTCCGGCACGGATCCGGATCGGTTGCCGGAGGAAAAAGCGCGTGGCATGACCATTGATCTCGGTTTTGCACATCTGGAATTGCCTGATCTCAGCCTAGGCATTGTGGACGTACCGGGACACCAGGATTTTGTGAAAAACATGGTGGCAGGGGTGGGTGCGGTGGATCTGGCTCTGGTCGTGGTGGCTGCTGATGACGGCTGGATGCCCCAGACGGAGGAACATTTGCAAATCCTTGCTTACCTGGGTGTCACGCGCGGCGTGGTGGCCCTTGCCAAGGCTGATCTTGTTCAGGACACCGATATGCGGGTGGAAGAAATACGGTATCAGCTTCGCAACAGTCCGTTTGCCGGGGCCGACATTATCCCTCTTTCCACACAGACTGGCGCTGGATTGGCTGATTTAAAAACAGCACTGTCCGCTCTCGCGGATCAGATACCGGCTCATGAAGATCACAAGCAACCCCGTCTTGCGGCGGATCGCATTTTCACGGTGCAGGGCATTGGCACTGTGGTAACCGGCACACTCACCGGCGGCCAGTTACAACAGGGTCAAATCGTCTTTGCCCATCCCCCAGGCAGTGAAACTCGTATTCGCGGTCTGCAATCTCACAACCGTGAGCAGCAAGTGGCTCAGCCCGGGACGCGCACAGCGATCAATCTTGTCGACCTGTCCCGGGATGCCTTGCGGCGCGGCTCGACGATCACCTTGCCCGAGTTGGCTCAAACCACAGAGACACTCGATGTTTGTTTGGAGCGTTCGCCACGACTTCCCTCTGAAACTTCGCCTTTGCGTAATGACCTGCGTGTGCGCGTGCATCATGGCACCGGGCATGGGTCGGCCAGACTGGTTTTGCCGGGCGGCGGGGGCATCGAGCCGGGCCAAAACCGACTGGCCCAGTTGCGCCTTGAAAAGCCGATATGCATTTGGCCGGGGGATCGTGTCGTCATCCGCAATTGGCAGGAAACAGTGACACTGGCGGGTGGCCTTGTGCTCGATGTGAATGGAGATCGAAGAAAAATGCGCGCCCCGGCCAGAATACAACTGCTTGAGGCACGGATCGCTGCCCCTAATCATCCGCAAACGTGGATTGAGGCACAACTGACACGGGATGGTATCGTTAAGCGAAACACCCTTTTGCGTCCCTCATCTTTCTCGCCTGCAGAAATCGACAAGGCGGTAACGCGGTTATTGGACCAGGGCAAGGCGTTCCAGGCGGGCGATTCGATCGCTGACATGGGCCGCTGGCAATCGACAATTGCCGAAATATCTAAACGCGTGGATGCTGAGCATGTCCGCCACCCCGAATTGCCCGGACTCTCCTTGGAACAGCTGCATCCGGTGATGGAACAGGCTTTTGCTGGGCATGATCCTTTTCCTGAACTCATTGCGGATCTCTGCCGTAATGGCTTTAATCGTCGGCAAAACTATGTTGCACGCAATGGTCACAAGCCGGTTCTTCCGGCGCATTTAAGGGATGATGGGGAAAAAATTCGACAAGCAATGCAAATGCCCGATCCGCCGGCCCGCAAACACTTCACTGAAAATTCAACAGGGCGCCAGGCAATGCAGTTTCTCATCAATGCAGGTGAAGTGGTCGATGTGAGCCCGGATTTGGTGCTCGGGGTGGCTCAGTTCCATCGTTATCGATTATTGGTCAAGCAGCACCTGCGTGAACAAGGGCAGGCCACAGCGAGTGAATTGCGGATGGCGATGGATAGCACGAGGCGTATTGTGATCCCACTACTGGAAAAAATGGATCGTGATGGGGTAACGGTGCGGCGAGGCAATGTAAGAATGCTTCGACCGATCAATGAAAACCAGATTTCAACCACGGAAACCTGAAAATCGACCTGATCGAAGTGCCGGGAACGGGTCGTTTTGGCGATAAAACGGGGTTTTTTTGTTCGAATTATGGAAAAAATCGTTCTTCAGTATCCTGTTTGAGGCGAGATCGACGCTAAATTGGGAGCCATTTTTCCGTGGGCAACAAATTTCAACCGAAATTTGCGAACAACATGTGAATAACTTTTTCTTCAAAGCACTTGAACTGGTTTGTGGTTTTTTGTAATGACGCGTTCCCAATTTTTTGGGAACCGGAATACGTAAAGTGTTGCTCCATCTTAGTTTATTACAGAATCTAATTTTTATCTTTGGACATTTTGCAGAATGTGCTGTGCGTTAAGCTGTATAATCATCAAATTTTGAACAAACCCCAAACCAAAGTTATGACCAAAATACTAAAGTCGGTCCGCCGTTTCATTGCGGCAGGAATCATATCAGCAATGGCGATCATTGGTGCCGCCAGTGTTAATGCCCAAGGCCTGGAGGAAGGCCTCATAGGTTACTGGCCATTTGATGACCTAAGTAATCCTGAATCGACGCCGGATCTTTCCAGTGGCGAGAATCACGGCACGATCAATGGTGAGCCGGAGATTGTTGCTGGTGCCAGTGGTGGTGCAGGGGACTATGCGATTCAGTTTGATGGATCGGACGATTCGGTGACAACTGAAGTGAGCCTGCTGAATGAACTCGAAGAGTTGACCCTCTCCTTTTGGATGCTCATGCCTGAGCAGCAGCCTGGCAATCGGGTCGGTCTGATTGGCCAGAACGACGCTGTTGAGTATGGGATGATCAATCCGACGACGATGCAGTACTGGACCCCTGCGGGGAGCATTAATGTGGATTTTGGGCCGACGCTTGAGGAGTGGACCCATGTTGCAGTTGTTGTGAATGATGAAGGTATGCATGTTTATTCCAATGGCGAACAGATCGGTACTGCAGCTGGCGGAGGGCCCGTCAGTTCAACCTTCAATTTTAACATGGGAGGCTCAGGTATTTATGATGGCACGGGCAACTGGTTCTTGGGGTCTTTGGATGATGTGGCTGTTTGGAATGTCGCCTTGAGCGAGGATCAAATCAAGAGCCTTGCGGCAAAGCAGATTTATCCCATAGCACGATACAACCCACTACACGACGGCCTGATTGCCTACTGGCCGTTCGACGGGAATCTTCAGGACACCGTCGGTGACAGTCATGGTGAAGGCATGGGATCCGAAGATATCGCTTACGGCTCTGGCAAGTTCGGCCAAGGCATCGATCTCGACGGTGTCGACCAGTTTGTTCAGACACCGGTCGACAATGAGGAGATGTTTGATTTTCAGGACGGCACCGGCTTCTCAATCTCTGCCTGGTACAAGGTTGGGGAATTTACCAAGAGCTGGCAGGCCCTGATCGCCAAGGGTGAAGGCAACCGTTGGCGGATTCACCGGCGCGACGCCGAGACGCAGCTTACCGGTAACGGAGGTCTTGGGGATGTCCCGGGTGGTACCGGGGACATCACCGATGATGCATTCCACCACCTTGTGCTGGTCAGCGACCCGGAGAACGGCGAGGTGCGCCTCTACAGTGACGGTGAGTTGGTGTCAACCGGTGGCGCTCCGGCCATCCAGAGTAACGACAACCCGATGATGATCGGTGAGAACCCCGACGCGCGGAACCGGACCTGGTCGGGCATCATCGACGATGTCGGCATCTGGAACCGACCCTTGACCGAGGACGAGATAGCGTTTTTGGGCGGGAACAGCATCTCGAGCGCCTTGGGCACTCAACTGAAGGTCGGACTTAATTTTGCGGTTGATGAGGGGGACAGCTCCGTTGACGCAGCTGTGGCGGCAGGTTTGGTGCCGCAGACGAACTGGAACAACCTGGCGGGTGGCACGGGCAGTGCATCCGACATTGTCGCGGACGATGGAGGTGCTTCCGTGGCAACCAGTATCAGCGTGGAATGGGTTTCCAACAACAGTTGGGCCTCCACCGGGCGTGGCGAGGAAAACAACGAGTTTGAGGATGGAGGAGACAGGTTGTTGTTCACGGGCTACCTCGACACGGGTGCCGCCACCACCACCTCGGTCACCATCACCGGCATTCCGCAGGAACTGCAGGATGCCGGTTACAGCGTGGTCTGTTACCTGATGGGCGGTGTCCCGGAGAAGGGTGGCGGTTACTGGGTTGAGGATGCGGACGGCAATGTGCTGACCGATGTGCTGATTGGCGACTCAAACGAGAATTCAAGCGAGTATATCGAGGATCCGGGTGTCGATCATACCGATTTTGGCAATTACGTTATACTGAAAGGCGTGAATGCTGGAAGCATCGTGGTCAAGGCTTCCACCGAGGATGGTCTTGGCTGGGCTGCTGCCGGGAGGGGTGCCATCCGAGCACCGCTCAATGCGATTCAATTGGTGCCGGAGTCGTCAGGTCGCAGGGTTGTCGGCACTTTCACCGCCGACTGGGCTGGCGACGTGGAGCCGGAAGGCACCTTTATGTCCGGCGTGACGGCGGTGGGCGACGAGTTCCTGCACATCACCGACGCCACGAACGGTCAGAATGGTGCCTTCACCGTCGAGGATTTCTCGGACGGGGCGGTCTTCACCGATTTTGAGATGAGTTTCCGTCTGCACATGAGCGACAGCACCTGCTGCGGCAGCGGCGATGATACCACCGCGGGACACCGTCCGGCCGACGGCATGAGCATCAACATCGGCAACGACCTGCCGGACACGATTGGCCTGGCCGAGGAAGGCTCCGGTTCGGGCATCCGGATTTGTTTTGACACATGGGACAGCGGCGGCGGCGAAGCCCCGGCGATCGACGTGTGGCGCGGCACCGAGGGCGAGGTGGGTGACGGCGACCAGGGCGGCTGGAGTGGCGGCATGCTGGTGCGCCAGAAGTTCAACGGCGTGACCTCGGCATCCGAGGATGAGAAATTCAAGGACGCCAACGGCGACTACGTCTGGATGTGGA
>JASMKO010000096.1 GCA_030749225.1 Verrucomicrobiota bacterium | reverse complement strand
ATCAGCGCGACGGCCATGCCGGGGATGTAGATCGCGCCCCACACCTCATTCTCCCCGGCAAAAAACGGTAGCTTGAGGAACTGGAACAGGAAAAGGAAATACCAGTCCGGCCGCGCGGCGGAGTACGGCTCGGACGGGTCGGCCGGCGAGCCCAGATGCGCGCCATGAGACCAGAGCACCACAGCCAGCACCGCCACCGTGACCGCAAGGCAGGCGACGACATCCTTGAACACCTGGTCCGGCCAGAAATAGGCGTCTCGCTTGGTGACCGGCTCGGCCGGCGTGATGCCGTGGCGGCGGAACAGGTAGACATGCCCGACGATCAGCAACACCAACAGGCCCGGCAGCACACCGGCGTGCAACGCGAAGAAACGCGTCAGCGTGTGGTGCCCGTAATCGGTGCCGCCGATCACTAGCTGCTGCAGTTCCGGCCCGATGAACGGCACGAGGTTGATCAGGTTGGTGGCAACCTTCGTGGCCCAAAACCCCTTTTGGTCCCAAGGCAGCAAGTAGCCGGTCAGCGACAGGGCCAGCACGAGCAGCAACAGCAGGACGCCGAACCAGTAGTTCACCTCGCGGGGCGCCTTGTACGCGCCGTCCACGACAACCTGCATCAGGTGCAGCAGCAACAGCACCGGCATGAATTGCGCCGTCCAGTGGTGAATGCCGCGCAGCAGCCAGCCACCAGTCATTTCATTCTGGATATAGTTGACCGACTCCCACGCGTCACCCGAGCTGGCGCTGTAGCCCATCCACAGGAATACGCCCGTGATGAACTGGACGAAGATTGTGAACGTCAGTGTACTACCCCAGACATAGCGCCACCGTGAACCGCCCGGGATATTCTCGAACAACGCCTCGCACGTCAGCCGGCGGATGCCGGTTCGGTGGTCGAGCCAGTCCAGCAGTGATTTCATCACACGGGAACCGGGTGGCTATGGCCGGGTTGAAAATTCTGGAATTTCACCCACACCTCCGTCTCGTTACGAACCTCAATCTTGAGCACATCCATCGCTCGCGGGCTGACGCCTTTGACTCTTACACCATTCAGGTTGAAGTTGCTGTTGTGGCACGGGCAGAAAAAATCGCCGTTGCCCGGCCGGTAATCGACAAAGCATCCCAAGTGCGGACAGACAGTGTGCAGTGCCTCCGGCTCCCCATTGACGAGACGCAGGTACACCGCGCCGACACTGACATTCTGGAAACGGTTCCAAGCATCGACCTTGTCGGCTACAACTGCAAACTTGGCCGGCGTGCCGTCTGCGGGGATCGCATCAAGAGAGGTAACCCGGACGAAGCCGTCCCCTCCTCCGCCCTTGTTGCGCCTGGCCAAGGGATCGAAATACGACCTCAAGCCAGCCCCGAACGGAACCAAACTAATCAACGAGCCAAGGAGCACACAGAGAAACTTGATGAAGCCGCGCCGTTCCTGAACCGGCTCTTCATTTTCATTCTGCTTCACAGCGTCATCCGGCCCACCGGACTCTTCCTGTTGAGTGTCTGCCGATGCGGAGGCCTCACCGAATATCGGGTAGTTAAAGCTCGAGTCAGGCTCGCTCCGCTTGGCTGACTTCCGCGGTTGGGAGGACTCCGGAATGTCCACCGGGCCGGCGGATTCACCAACAATGGCGTCGGACGGTTTGACTTGATTTTCCTCTGGATTTTCCACTGCTCAAATGGGGGCGAAATATTAGTGACGGCCCCAAGGTGTTACGAGAAAAAACACCCCGGCGACCGCTCCGGTTGATTTGTCTCGACCGTGCAGGGTGCAGTTTCATTTACTCACCGGCAGCGGATGAGCACCCGACTCCGCTTGGCCAATGGCGCTCAACACACATGAAATCCGGCTCGGCGACCGCAAACACGCGTTCCGCTATCCCAAGGCCGAGGAGGCGATGATCCTCTCCTTACTCGAGGGCCGGGACTATCCTTTGGCCAAGACGCGACTCGATGGCGACTCGCCGGTGATTCTCGACATTGGTAGCAACTGCGGCGCGGCGGCACTCTATTTCAAGTCCCACTTTCCCGATGCGCGGGTCATCTGCTACGAGCCAAGCGCGTCCACCTACAAGTTGCTGTCGGCCAACGTCGGCACGATTGACGGCATTGAGACCCACCCCTGCGGCATCTGGAACCAAGAAGGCACCCACCGGCTGCACCACGCCCCCGGGGGACATTCCGGGTCATCCACCCTGCTGCCCTGGCACGGGTGGCCGGACGATCTCGGCGGCGAAGACATCACCACCAAAAAACTCAGCAATGAAATCAGGCGACTGGAACTCACCTCGGTCGATCTGCTCAAAGTGGACGCCGAGTCCGCCGAGCCGGAGATTCTCCACGAGGTGCTCACGAATGCCCCGGATGTGCCCATCCAAAACATCTTCGTCGAGTACCACGCCATCGCCGTCCGCAAATACCTCTCCGAGGAACTCCGCCCAAAATATGACGTCCACCTTTGCAGCGTCAGTTCCGACCGGCAAGGCACCCTGCTGTTCGTCCTCAAAAACCAGTCTCACTAAAATTGCATGTTTGAAAAGATCATTCACCACACAACGCGCCAATTCGTGCCGGTGGAATTGAACCCCGGCGACTGGCCCTCTCTAAAGCCCCTATTCGACCAACTCGAGGGACAATTGTCCAACGCCACCGATGCCACGCAGCTCGAGCAGGCCATCCTCAACTGGGAGGAAATCTCGGCCGCCATCGCCGAGGAAAGCTCCAAGCGGTACATCGCGATGACCTGCCAGACGGACGACCAACCCGCCGAGCAGGCCCATCTCGATTTCATCGAGACGATCGAGCCCGAGGTAAAAAAACGCAGCTTCCACCTGGCCAAGGCGCTCTCCAGCCATCCGCATCGCGACGGCCTCCCGGCCAAACGATACGAGGTGTTCACCCGCGACGCCGCGCTCGAGGTCGAGCTATTCCGCCCCGATAACGTTCCGCTAGAGACCGAGACGGCCAAGCTTGGCCAGCAATACCAAAAACTCATCGGCGGCCTGACCGTGACGTTCGATGGCAAGGAACGCACCCTCGTGCAGATGGGCCGTTACCTCGAGGAGACCGACCGCGCCCGGAGGCAGGAGGCATGGGAGCTGGTTGCCAATCGTCGGCTCGAGGAGGCCGAGAACATCGACGCACAACTCGACGACTTGGCCAAACGGCGAAACCAGATGAGCGCCAACGCCAGCTTCCCGAACTACCGCGACTACGCCCACCGGCACAAGGGCCGATTCGACTACACGCCGGACGACTGCCTCGCCTTTCATGATGCCATCGAGCAGGAGATGGTGCCGCTGCTCACCGAACTGCACGATGAACGCCGGGCCGCGCTGGGCATCGAGTCGGTGCGGCCGTGGGACACGGCGACCGACCCACACGGCCGTCCGCCGCTCAAGCCGTTCAACGAGGTGTCCCAGTTGATCAGCCGCACGCAGGCAATCTTCGACCAACTCGACGGCGACCTCGCTGACTGGTTTAGAACCATGCAGAAACTCGACCTGCTTGACCTGGCCAACCGCAAGGGCAAGGCCCCAGGCGGCTATCAGGATTCATTGGCCGAGGCCCGGTTGCCGTTCATTTTCATGAATTCGATCGGCGTACAGCGCGACGTCGAGACCCTGCTGCACGAGGCCGGGCACGCCTTTCACACTATGGCCAGCCAAGAGGAACCACTACACTCGTACCGCCACGCGCCGATCGAGTTTTGCGAGGTCGCCTCGATGACGATGGAGCTGCTTGGCGGCGAATATCTCGGTGAGTTTTACGACAAGGAGGAAGTGCGCCGCGCGCGCATCACCCACCTCGAAGGCATCGTGTTTGTGTTTCCATGGATCGCAACGGTCGATGCCTTCCAGCATTGGCTATACCTGAATCCCGGCCACTCGGTCACCAAGCGCGACGCGGCATGGGACAGCTTAATGGAACGCTTCGGCGGCAGTGTCGACTGGAGCGGCCACGAGAGCGCCCGGGCCAAGCTGTGGCACCGGCAACTGCACATTTTCCTGCACCCGTTTTATTACGTCGAGTACGGCATCGCACAGCTCGGCGCGCTGCAGGTCTGGGCCAACAGCAAACAGGATCGCGCCCGGGCGCTCGCCGACTACAAGGCCGCGCTCGCGCTCGGCGGATCAAGGCCGTTGCCTGAACTGTTCGAGCGCTGCAACACCCGACTCGATTTCAGCCGCGAAACCGTCGCCCCCATAGCCAGGCTGTTACGAGAGGAATTGGCCGCACTAAAAAACGGGGCTTGAAGCAGGAACATGTATTACACGGATTTTTTGGGTAATCCGTGAAATCCGTGTCTTGTTTTTGCGAGTCACCGATTGAGCAGCCAAAGCGCGGTGCCAATCAACGCGGAGCCGATGATCCCGGCGATGATACTCCACAACTGAATCTTATTCCGGTACCGCCGGTTGGAACGCCCCATGCCGGGGAGCAGATAATAGCGATGCTCCTCATCGCCATCCTTCGGCTTTTTTCTTCTCAACCCAAACATCCGGCCTCCTGCATTATGCGCAACGCGGAGAATCCTAATCATCCCGCCGCCAATTGACAACCACGCTTGGCCAATCTCAAGTCCTCCGCTAGCTTGGCTCCGTGAGCTTTGTCGGCCATTTCAACCAACTACCCATCGACGCTCTAGGGCACCGCGCCCGCGACGCCTCCGCGGCGGAGGCGTCGGCCGCCTTGGCCAAGCGCGACCTCGGGCTGGCCGACCTCGCCGCCCTGCTCTCCCCCGCCGCCCCGATTGAACCGCTAGCCAAGCGCGCCCATCAGCTCACGCAACAACGGTTCGGCAAAGTCATCCGCCTCTTTGCGCCGCTTTACCTCTCCAACGAATGCGTCAACAACTGCCAATATTGCGGCTTCTCGCGAGACAACCCGATCCTGCGCGTCACGCTCACGGTCGACGAAGTCGTGCGCGAGGCCAAGGCGCTCGCCAGGCACGGCTTTCGCAATATCCTGCTCGTCGCCGGTGAGCATCCCAAGTTCGTCTCCTGCGGCTACCTCGCCGACTGCGTCGCGGCGCTGCGCGATGCCGTGCCGTCGATCTCGCTCGAGATCGGCCCGATGGAGACGAAGGAATACAAGCCGCTCGTCGAGGCAGGCTCGGAGGGGCTTGTTGTTTATCAGGAAACCTATGACCGCGGCATTTACTCGGACATGCACACCTCCGGCCCGAAACGGGACTTCGACTGGCGGCTCGAGACGCCGGAGCGCGCCCACGAAGCCGGCTTCCGACGGCTGGGCATCGGGGCGCTGTTTGGGCTGGGCGACTGGCGGAGCGAGATCCTCTGCCTTGCCGTGCACGCGCGGTACCTGCTGCGGCATTGCTGGAAATCGCAACTCACCCTTTCATTGCCGCGGCTCCGCCCCTGCGCCGGGGAGTTCGAGCCGCTGGCCGATTTCGACGACCGCGCCCTCGTCCAGGCCACCTGTGCGCTGCGCCTGTTTTTGCCGGACGCCGGAATCGTGCTCTCCACCCGCGAACCGGCCCGCCTGCGCGACCGGCTGATCCCGCTCGGAGTTACGATGATGAGCGCCGGAAGCCACACCAAGCCAGGCGGCTACACCGGTGCCGGTCAGGACAACCTCCACTACACCAAGCGCGGACGAATCCAGGAGTTGGCCGAGGATGCCAGCGAATGGGCCGCCACCGGGCAGTTCGACATCGCCGACGAACGCGAGGCATGCGCCGTCGCTGCAACTGTCACCCGCCTCGGCTACGAACCGGTCTGGAAAGATTGGGATGCCGCCATCCTTACCAATTGAACAATAGCAGTTCGCGGGTGGACTGGGTGACCTTGCCGCCATCGGCGATGCGGAGTTGCTGCACCCACAACAACCGGCCATCGGCGGCCTCGGCAACGACGAGTTGGCGGCGCTTGGCCTTGGGGATTTTTTGGTTCACGAACAAATCTTGAAGTTTGGTGGTGCCAACTTGGCCGATTGGTTGGTAACGATCGCCAGGCCGCCAATGACGCAGGGTGATCGCTCGGCCAAGTGACTCGGAATCAAAGACTTCACAATTCTTGGCTTGAGCAAGGTCGCGCCATTCGGCCAAGCCGCCTGCCAGCCGTTCCCAGCGGATTTTAAGGCCGGCGAACTCAATCTCGTCGGCTTGGCCCTCGAGGCTGACGTCGCACTCGGCCAGCAGGAATTCCGGCTCGGCAGCGGCGGCCTCCAGTCGGCCGTCGGCGTTCCGTTGCAGCCGCCTGCCGGGAGCAACCTCAATGACGCGGCCGGCCTCGAGCCGCAACGTCTCCACCAAGTCGAATGACGGCTCGTCGCCAAGCGCGAACAGTTGCTGCTGCACGACCTGACGCTGAACGGCCACCGGCAATTGCCCGAACGGCGGCTCGCCCGACCAGTCGGCGGCAAGATGGTCGATGCAGTCAGCCGCGTCGCCGGCAAGCTGCATCGCCTTCAACACCTGGCGGCTCACCGACGCGCCAAACTGTTCAGCCAGTCGCGGCAACAGTTCGTGGCGGATGCGGTTTCTGATGAACCGGGTGTCGGTGTTGGTTGCGTCTTCGCGGTACGCGATTCCCTCCCCGATGGCGAATGCGGTAATCTCATCACGACAGATGCCGAGCAACGGACGAACCAACGTCACACAAGGATCGGCTGGCGATCGCGCAACCGCTTTCATGCCGGACAGGCCCCGGTCACCCGCGCCGCGAAGCAGCCGCAGGAAAAACGTCTCGACCTGGTCGCCGGCGTGATGAGCCAGGGCAATGACTGCATCCAGACGCTTGGCCAAGCGGGCGAAAAAACCGTGGCGTAGTTGACGGGCGGCCGCCTCAATGCCGACGCCCGTCTCGGCAGCGAGTTGCCGTGTGTTGTCGCTGCCGGACTCGAACGGCAGGCCAAGCCGCTCGGCTGCCTGCGAGACCAGCGCCGCGTCAGCTTCGCTCTCCGTGCTGCGGAGTTGATGATCGAAGTGCGCGACAATGAGGCGATCCCGCAGGCCCAGCGCAGGGGTGGCGAGTAGATTCAGCAGCACCATCGAATCGATGCCGCCTGACACGGCCACGACGATGCCGCCGCCCCCCGGGAAAAAGTGTTGCACCCGGATGATGTCGCCCACTCTCTCGGCGAGCGGATGCATGAATCAGTTTTCGGTAAGCACCGGCTCCGGCGGTTTGGAGCGGAGTAGCAGCAACCAGTCGCCCGGGCCGGGGGCCGGGCACTCAAGAGCCGCGCCGCGCAACACCGCCAACACGCTGGAACGCTCGCCGGTGCGGGGATTGATCCACGCGGCAATCAGCGGCGTGGGCAGCCTGGCGATGTTGATCTTGAGACGTTTCTCGACCGGCGTGTAAACAAGCACCAATAGCCTGTCACCGGAACTGGCCGCGGCAGCGTACTCGGAGATGGCGTCATCGCCGGGTTGCTCAGCCAGCACGCCGTTGTCGGGGCGAAGTTTCTGAAACTCGATCGATTGAAACAAAGCCGACAGGTGCGCGATCTGTTCCCCGGCCTCAAAATGCAGCGCATCGCGCCAGTCGGGCGGTGTGCCGGCGTGGGGATGGCCCGGGGTCGGAGCGTCGCCGTCACCCCAGTCCCAGACACCAGCCGCGCCGTAACTCACGCCGGCGGTCGGTGCGTTGAGCAGGCTCCAGTACAGCGCGCGGCGGACCTCATGCGCGGTGATCGGCTGCTTTTTGCTGTAGCTGGGAATTCCCTCGTAAGCCGGCTCAATGTTCACGACCGGCCGGTGCGGGAGCTTAGCCCAGTCGCGCGAGGCCGGGCCGTGGTGGATCCAGTTGTTGGTGGCGTCGTCGATGTCGTGGCCGCTTTGATAGCCCAGCGCGGTCATCCATTTTTCGTCGCGGAACTCCTCGAACACCCAGCTCTTGCCCTTGGGGTACATGAAAACGGGGAACTGCCGTTTGCCGCCGAACACCGCTTGACCCAGATCGCGCCAACGGGCGGCGTTTGAGCCGGAGTAGTCGCCGTCGCCACCAAAAAACCAAGCGCCGTACGTCGCACCCCAACGCGCGACCATGTAACGCGCAAGCATGACTACCTGGTCGTCCGGCAGGACATTCACCGGGTTCTCAGCACCGCGAATAGCCCACAACAGCACCGGCACACTGAGCAGCCCGGCATCATTGATCGATTCAACCCGGCGGTCAAGACGCTGAAAAAATGCCGGGTTGATGCGGATATTTTCTTTGCCCTCGAACGCCCGATTACCGTCGTCATCGCCGTCCGGCGCACCGCGCCAACTCGTGGCAACCCATTGCACAGCGGTGAAACCCTGCCTCCTACGCTCAGCCAAGTAATGTTTCCAGTCGAACTCGTTCGACTTGAGCGGGCCATTCCACGCGGTGTCGGCCATCCAGAAAAACGGTGAGCCGTCCTCGTGGACAAAATGCGTGCGGTCGCGAGACACACGAACCGGGCCACTACGGGTTAACGCGCTGCGGCCCAGCGGCGCGGTGCAACGGAACGCGCCAGAGAGGTTGTGCAAGCCACGGTTTTCCTCGTCTGAACAGGTAATGTGAAACGTCCATTTACCCGCAAGGTCCGGCAGAAAACGCACCTTCCAGTCGTTGCCGCCATCCCAGAAACCGTCGACCTCATATTCCTCGCCGGCGGGAGAATTGAACACAGCCTTGACTTGCACGTCCTGTATCGGGTTGTCGTACGTCTTGAGACTTACCAACTCGCCTTGGAAACGGGTCCACTTCGGCAGAAGCGGCAAGGCTTCCTGTGCCGTAGTGAACGATATGCCCATACTCAGACCAAGCAGGCTAAGGCGTGGGGCCCATCGGCAACTGAATGAGAATAGATGAGTGATACGCATTTTGTAGGCCCAACGATGTCAGAATCCGACCCTAAGCGCAAATGCGATTACCAAGAAAAACTAAGGGATTGGCATAGTTAAAGGTTTCCGTGATGAGCATTTGACCCAATTTTTTAACTGGTTTAAGAGCGTTTTGTGACTCCTACAACAAAAATTTCTGCGAGCTTTTCGCGTCGCTTTCTGCTTAGCTGACTTTCCGTTTCGCACATGCCTCTGACATAGTCTTTATTAGCCCTTAACTATCCCAGCCCCATGCTTGTAATGGTGTTGGAAACATGAAACTTCCCCAGTAGTATGTGCGGTTCATTGCAAGTAAAACCCAGAACAAGATTGAGTGCTACGAGTGACCCATTGGGATGAAGGTAAATGTAACGTGCAGTCAGGCAACAACCCGAGGATTTACCCTTATTGAACTGCTCGTGGTCATCGCGATCATTGCGATTCTTGCGGGATTGCTTTTACCGGCTTTGGCAAGGGCAAAAAGTAAGGGGCAGCACACGGTCTGCCTGTCCAACCTCAAGCAACTTGACTTGGCCTGGCTTCTTTATGCCGGCGATTTTGATGACAATCTGGTGTGGAACGACCTGACACCAAACGGCAGCGGGTGGGTGCGCGGCATCATCGACTACAACCCCGGCAACCCACACAACACGAACCTCAAGGGCTTGATGGACCCGAAGTACGCGAAGCTGGCGCCTTACACCCAGTCGCCTGGTATCTACCGTTGCCCATCAGACAAAAGCACGGTGAAAACTCGTGGAAAAATTATGCCCAGGGTGCGAAGTGTGTCGCTTAGTCAGGCGATGAATTCCCGTGACGACTGGCTGAGTTTCATCACCAAGCGGCCGTACCATGTCTTCCGAAAATTATCCGACATCAACGTCATGGGGCACTCCAACGCCTATAACTTCATTAACGAACACCCCGACAGCATCAATTTTGGTGACCTGGCTGTGGCGATGAATGATGGTGTTGCACCCACGCGCATTTACATCATCGATTACCCCGCCAGCAACCACAACGGGGCAGGCACGATTTCCTTTGCTGACGGTCACGCGGAAACTCACAAGTGGCTCGATGAACGGACAACACCACCCGTAACGAACAAATCCATCCCATTGGTTGTTTCCTCAGCCCACAACAAGGACATGGTTTACATGTCGGGCAAGGCGTCAGTTGCGAAAAGGCGTTAATCATGTTAGTTAGCCGAGAAGTGTTGGGACACGAGGTATCAAGTCAAATACAACGACCGCTGGACCGGCGTAATTTTTTGGTAAACTCCGGCATGGGGCTGGGCGGGATCGCGCTTGGCCAACTGCTCGGCGCCCGGGCAGCCAAGCCCGCATTCCGGCCCGGCATCACCCCGGCCCGGCCGTACGCGGCCCGGCACGCAGAACACCGACCCAAGGCGCAGCAGGTATTGGTGATCTTCTGCTCCGGGGCGTGCAGCCAGATTGACACCTTTGACTACAAGCCGGAACTCATCCGCCGCCACGGCCAGCCGCTGCCGGGAACTGACGGCCTTATCACCTTCCAGGGCAAACAAGGAAGTCTGAACCAGAGTCCGTGGAAATTCAGGCCGCACGGGCAAAGCGGCAAATATATCTCCGATCTCGTTCCACAGATCGGGCAGATGGCGGATGAGCTGTGCTTCATCCACTCACTCACCGGCAAGACAAACACACATGGTCCCGGCGAAAACTACATGTGCACAGGCTACACGCTGGAGGGATTCCCAAGCGTGGGGGCGTGGACGACCTATGCGCTGGGCAGTGAGAACGACAATCTGCCGGCGTACGTCGCCATCCCCGACCCACGCGGCACGCCGCAGTCGAGCGTCAACTGCTGGGGAGCCGGTTTTTTGCCGGCGGCGTTTCAGGGAACGGCCTTCAACGCAGCAAAGCCGATCCAAAACCTCGCCCGGCCGGAAAACATCTCCCCCGGCACCGACGCAGCAACTCGCGGTTTTCTCGGGCGAATGAACCGGCGGCATCTCCGGCGTTACCCCGGCGAGTCGGAACTGGCTGCGCGCATCGCGAGCCACGAACTGGCTGCGCGCATGCAGTTGAGCGTGCCGGAGGTCAGCAACATCTCCGCCGAGCCGGCGCATGTGCTGCGATCGTACGGCGCGGACGATTCGCGGAATCCGCTCAAGGCCACCTTTGCCCAAAACTGCATCCTTGCGCGGCGGCTGGTCGAACAGGGCGTACGCTTCGTGCAACTCTTCAACGGCGCCTACCAGACAGGGGGTGAAGGGGTGAGCAACTGGGACGGCCACAAGGTGCTGAAGGAGCAGTACACCAAGCACGGACCGGTGCTCGACCAACCAGTAGCCGCCCTGCTGGCCGACATGAAACAGCGCGGCCTGCTGGAACAGACGCTCGTCGTGTGGTGCACGGAGTTCGGCCGAATGCCGACCTTCCAGGCAGGGGCAAGCGGGCGCGACCACAACCCGGACGGCTTCACTGCATGGCTTGCCGGGGCTGGGGTGAAGCGCGGCCACACCCACGGTGCCACGGATGAATTCAGCTACAAGGCGGTGCAGGATGTCGCCACGGTGCACGACCTGCACGCAACCGTCCTGCACCTGCTCGGGCTGGAGCATGAACGGCTCACTTTTTATCACAACGGCCTCGAGCGCCGGTTGACCGACGTGGCCGGCGAAGTTATCCAAGGCGTGCTCGCGTAGAGGGTTAATATGAGACTCTGGCTGGCATGGATATTGTTTTTTCCACTCGCGGCTAGGGCGGGGCATTGGTCGTTGGAGCCGGTACGCCGGTCTTCTATCCCGGCGCTTGGCCAAGCGGAGCGACCAGCCAACGCCGTTGATTCCTTCGTATTCGCAAAGCTCGACGAGGCCGGGCTCAGCCCGTCCCGCTTGGCCAAGCGGTCGGCGCTCGTTCGCCGCCTTTATGTTGTCATGCTGGGGATGCACCCCTCGCCTGCCGAAGCCTCTGAGTTCGCGAACGATTCCCGGCCGAACGCCTGGGAACGGCTGGTCGATCGCGTGCTGGACGACCCCCGGTTGGGCGAACGCTGGGCGCAACATTGGCTCGACATCATTCGCTACGCCGAGACGCACGGCTTCGAGACCAACCGCGAGCGTCCCAACGCCTGGCCTTTCCGCGACTGGGTAGTGAATGCCTTCAACGGCGACCTGCCGTACGACCGGTTCGTGCGCGAGCAACTGGCAGGGGACGCCCTCGGCAGCGGCACCGGCACCGGCTTCCTTGTCGCGGGACCGTACGATCTCGTCAAGAGCCAGGACATCAACCTCACGCTGATGCAGCGCCAGAATGAACTCGACGGAATGATCAGCACCACCGGCACGACGTTCCTAGGACTGACGCTGGGCTGCGCCCGCTGTCACGACCATAAATTCGACCCGGTAACCATGCGCGACTACTACTCGCTGCAGGCCATTTTCGCCGGGGTCAACCACGAGGAACGGATCGTTAAACAACCAAGCAATCCCGCGCTCGCGCGGAAACAGGCCAAGCTCAGAGGGCGGATCGAGTCGGCAAGGAAAGAACTGGCGCGGCTCGAGGCGCAGGTTCCCCGTTTCAAGCCGCCGGTTAATGCGCGGGGCAACGAGGAGGTTTTCGAGCCAGTGCAGGCGCGATTTGTCCGATTCAACATCGCACGCGCCAATCGAGCCGAGCCGTGCGTCGATGAACTCGAGATTTTCTCGGCGGCTGACGATGAAAACGTCGCGCTGGCCACCCAAGGTGCCAAGGCAAGCGCCTCCGGCGTGTACCTCGACGGCGGCAATCCCATCCATCAACTCGCGTTCGTCAACGATGGCCGGCACGGAAACTCGCGAAGCTGGATCGCGAAAAACCGCATCAACGCCTGGGTGCAGATCGAGCTGGGCGCGCCGACACTCATCCACCGCATCAAATGGGCGCGCGACCGCGAGGGGCACTTCGACGACCGGCTGGCCACTGAATACTCGTTTGACATCGCGACGGAGCCTGGCCATTGGCGCACCGTGGCCCGCTCAGTCGACCGACCGGCAACCGGCAACGAGACACAAACCAAGCTCGACCACCTGTTGGCCCACCTGAAAGGCGAGGCGGCGGCGCGAGCCGGGGAACTGGCCAAGCGCCTAGCCGGGGACGAGCAGCAACTTGGCCAACTCCAAGCCGCCATCCGGCGCACGGTTTACGCCGGCACCTTCCGCCAACCGGAGCCGACCCACGTGCTGTACCGTGGCGATCCCTTGTCCAAACGGGACGAAGTCGGGCCGAACGGCATCAGCGCGCTTGGCGGCGCGCTTGGCCTCGACGCCGGCGCACCCGAGCAGCAACGCCGCCTGAAGCTGGCACAGTGGATCACAACACCGGACAACCCACTCACGGCGCGGGTGATTGTCAACCGGCTGTGGAAGCACCACTTCGGCACCGGCCTCGCCACAACCCTCAACGACCTCGGCGTAAACGGTGTCCGCCCCACCCATCCAGAACTGCTCGACTGGCTGGCAGCGGAACTGGTTTCATCCGGCTGGTCGCTCAAGCAGATTCACCGGCTGATCCTCACCTCCCGCACGTGGCGGCAATCGAGCCAGTCGCGCAAAGCGGCGCTCGCCGCGGACGGCGGCAGCTGGTTGCTGTGGCGATTCCCGCCGCGCCGGCTTGAGGCCGAAGTGATCCGCGACAATATCCTGCTGGCCAGCGGCGTGCTGGAGTCGCGTATGGGCGGGCCGGGCTTCAGCGGCTTCAAGGTTGAGGCGGAAAATGTCCGTCACTATCACCCCAAGGAAACCTACGGCCCGGCCGATTGGCGGCGAATGCTTTACATGACCAAGGTACGGCAGGAACGCGAGCCGACGTTTGGCGTGTTCGACTGCCCGGACTTCAACCAGACCGTCCCGAGCCGCAGTCGCTCGACCACTCCGCTACAATCGTTGAGCCTGCTCAACAGCCCGTTCGTGCTTCAACAGGCTGGGCTGTTGGCCAAGCGGCTCCGGCGCGAGGCGGGCACCAACCCAGCCGCGCAGGTGGCGCGCGCCTGCCGGATCGCGCTTGGCCGCGAACCCACCCAAGAGGAACTCTCCGACGCGGGTCAGCTCGTGGCCGAACACTCACTGGAAGCCTTCTGCCGGGCTCTCTTCAATGCCAACGAGTTCCTGTTCCTGCCCTGAGCCGGAGCAACCCGGTTTTCACCTTAACCGGCAGAGGTCTCGTTCTTTTTATTCTTTGATTCGGCTTTCTTTTTGGCCTTGGCCTCGAGCAAGTCGTTTCGTGCGCCCAACCTAACTGCCGCCTCGATCAATTTCTCGGGCATCACCGGCTGCACCATCCATCCCATTACCCCCGCCGATTTCGCAGCCTCTTTCAGTTCGTCGTCCGGGCTATCTGAAATAGCGATCAACGGCGTTTCCTTGTGCCCCGGCAGGGAGTGTATCTTACGGGTGAAATTCGGCCCATCCATGTCAGGCAGTTGGCAACCGAAAAAAATGAGATCCACAGGTTCAGTCTCAGCGAGTTCCAGTCCCTGCGCCCCATCCTCCGCCTCGTGCACCTCGTGGCCGGCCGCAGTCAGCGTCACCTGAACCATCTTCCGCCATGTCGGCGATCCATCAACAACGAGTATTGTCTTTCCCATGTCTGTAGGGTTCAGGCTTTAAGCGGCCTACAAGTGTCGCGCCAGCGCCCAAGTGTCGTGAAGCCCATGTCCAAGCGCAAGCCATGAGTGAGTCCCCCACGGATTTACACCAGGCACGCAAAGCGCTTGGCCACCCCAAAACCGGCTTGAAGTTATGCCAGTGGAAGTTGAAACTTGTGCGCGTGGTTCTGAAATTCCATTTCACGGATTTAGCCTGCGAGGCAGTCTGCCTACTCGCCCTCGCCCTCGCCGCCCCAGCCTTGGGGCAGGAGGCATCGAGGATTCATTCTTTAGAGGCAGCCCCTGTCTCACTTGGATTCTCATCCTCAGATGGAGACTACCACTTGGTACAGGCAAGCTGGAATCTGCAAAAATGGGTAACCGTGGGCCAATATCCGGGCAACGGAAAACCGGCCAAATTCAACGATCTCCGTGGCCAACTGGGGAAAGCCCACTTTTACCGGGTGGTTACAAGCTCGCAACCATTTCCGGATGGACTGCTTGACCGGGAATGGAAACTGATCGCCTTCCATGAAGCAGACGAGATCATCCGGCCCAAGACGGGGCGCAAGCACACCCTGAACTTGGACCGCAACGGCAAGATTACCGGCTGGAATGACTGCAACCGCTACTTCGGCTCCTTCAAACTGGAGAAGGGCAACTGGCTGAAATTCGGGAAAGGCTTCGGCTCCACGTTGATGCTGTGCATGCCGGGTTCACTCGACTTCGAGTTTTTCAAATCGCTTCAGTCGTCCAAGGGCTTCGAGGTTGACGGCAAAAAGCTGAAGCTCCACTACGGCGAGAACGCCGAACACTGGATGGAGTTCATGGAGAACGACTGAGCCATCGTTCCGCGGGAATGTCAGCGCTTGGCCAAGTCGCGAACGTACACATTTGCAAAATCAACCGGGCCGGTCGGCACGATTTTCAATGGACCCTTGGCCGGCAACCCTTCCAGTTTTTTGCCGGTGAACACCGGCTTGCCGTTGAGGCTCAGGCTCAACCGGTCGCCGCGCAACTCGCCCTCGAACCGATTCCAATTTCGCCCCTTTAAAGCCAGGATGCCGTCGTACAACGACGGTGCAACGGGGATCGCCCCTGCCTCCGCACCCCGAAGTTGAATTGCGCACGGCTTGGTTTTTGCCGAGACACGAACATCAAAGATGAACCCGTAGTCGCCGAACGACTCGGTGGTCTCGATCGGTTGGCCATGCGCGTCCGACTGGCCGTTGTAACGGAACACCCAGTCGCGCGACTGCCACTCCCCGGTCACTCGCCACCCAGAAAAATCGACGCCCGTGTACAGGCAACGGTAGCCGCGATTCGCAATGGCCACATGCCCCGGCTCAAGCAGCGTAGCCGGCAGTTCCCGGATGCGCAGGTTCCTGTAATGCACGATGCCTCCCTCCGACTCGAGGCAGATGTAACCCTTGCGCGGACTGGCCTCCCGCCCCCTCGTGACCACCTTGCCGTTCACCGCCAAGGAGATGTTCCCATCGTTGCACTCGATCCGGTAATGATTCCAGTTCGGCGACGGCTTGGACCGGTTTTCCGTCGGGAACGCCCGACTGCCGCCCCGGCCGTTGACCGGCGTCATCTTGGCGCCGTGAATCGGGAAAATATCCCCATGCGTCGTGTAGCCGCGCGTGTTGCCGTAGGCGTTCTCCAACACCTGCACCTCGACACTGCGATGAAACGGTTGCCCCCGCGCCGTGATATCGTCCGCCCAGACGAAGATGCCAGCGTTGCCGCGAGGCTTCATGTGCCGCCACTCCACCTCCATAATGAAGTTCTGATACATCCGCTCCGTGCGCAACTCGCCAATCGGTTTCCCAGAACAGATGATCATCCCGTCACGCACCGACCAGGTCGACGGCGCGGTGTTCACCGGCACCCAACCGTTCAAGTTCCTCCCATTGAACAGTGGCCGAAACCCCACCTCAGCAGCGACATCAGCGACACCCGCCAGCAACACAGCGGCAACAAGACAAACGCTCCTCTTATCGTGGAAACACATGATCCGCGGAGAGTGCCCGCGGCCATGCACTTGGCCAAGCGCAAATCCCGGCCGCAAGGCTCATATAACCTACTAAAACCCCCTTGACACCCGGCTCGGCCCAGCTTAAAACAAACGCCTGTTTCAAACAGTCGTTTGAATTAAATGGCAAAAAGAGACACTAAGTCGCGCATCCTCGACACCGCCGAACGGCTGTTCGCCCGGAGTGGGTTTGATGCTGTGTCGCTGCGCAACATCATCGCCGCAGCCAAGGTTAACCTTGCGGCGGTGCATTACCATTTCGGATCGAAGCAGGCGCTGGTTCACGCGGTGATCGCCCGGCGTCTCCGCCCCATCAACGAGGAGCGCCTGGCCAAGCTGGCAGAGGCCCGCGCCAAGGCCGGCCGCCGGCCACTGCAACTCGAGCATGTGCTCGACTGCCTGTTCCGGCCGTTGTTCCGCGTGCAGGCTGACCCTAAGGCCGGACCCACGTTCGGTCGGCTGGTCGGGCGCGTGATGGGCGAACGCAACGTAGGGCTGCACAAGTTCATGATGAGCGAGTTGGCCGAGGTGATTATCCAGTTCAGAACCGCATTCGAGGCCGCGCTGCCGGGCCTGCCCAGGGAGGAGGCCGACTGGCGCTCTCACTTCATGGCCGGCGCGATGGCTCACACACTTTGTAACGCAGATCTGCTTGCCCGCTTCACCGGCACCGATGCCGACGCCTCCGACTACGAGTCAACAGTGCGACGGTTGATCGACTTCACCGCTGCCGGCTTCCGCGCCAGGGTCAGTCCGCCTCCGAAAAATGCCCGGGCCAAGCGGAAGCCCAAAAGGACGTAAATGCGCCGCCCACTCTCCATCACCGCGGCGGGCCTTCTGCTCGCCGGTTGCGCCACCGACTCCCCCCGGACAGCACGTGATTTTGCCGCTGAACTGCCAACCCAATGGACGACCCCGTACGAAGGTACAGGCCAGACGCCAGCGTATTGGTGGCACACGTTCCGCGATAACCAGCTGAGCGAGGCGATCGGCCATGCCCTCGCTGCCAACCCGGATGTCTGGAGTGCCGCCGCCCGGCTCGAGGCCGCATGGGCGGAAGCGAATATCGCCGGCGCGGACCAGTTGCCACAGATCGGACTCAGCGGCGGCTTGTCGGAAAGACAAACCAACTTGGCGAAATTTGGCGTGAAGATTCCAAACATGCCCGACTCCTTTCTCAGCCAAAGTCATGAGCTCATGCTTGGTGCCCAGTGGGAAATCGACCTATGGGGCCGCATACGCGCCGGCAAACGCCTGGCACGAGCCAACGCGCTTGGCCGGGCGGCAGAGTTTGCCGGGGCGCGCCATTCTCTCGCCGGCCAGGTGGCCAAGGCGTGGATGCTGGCCATCGAGACGCGGCAGCAAATGCGCCTAGCCCAGTTTGCTCTCTCCACCCACGAAACGACGGTGGCGCAGGTTCAAGCCCGGTTTGAGCAGGGCATCTTGTCGGCGCTGGATCTGCGCTTGGCCAAGGCGAACCTTGCCGGATCGGAGGCGCAACACGCTGAGCTTGAGTCTGTTGCCGCCCAATCGATCCGGCGTCTGGAGGTGTTGCTAGGCCAATATCCAGCCAACAAACTGGCGATCCCGGAAGCACTTCCCCTGTTGCCCCCGTCCATCCCGGCCGGCGTGCCGGCGCGGATTCTTTCCCGGCGGCCCGATCTTGTCGCCGCCGAGCAGCGACTCTTCGCCACCGGCGCGACCCTCTCCCGAGCCAAGGCATCGCTCTACCCGCAAATCAGCCTGACCGCCAGCGGTGGCACCTCAACCAGCGACCTCTCCGGGCTGCTCTCCGGGGACTCAGTG
>JASMKO010000095.1 GCA_030749225.1 Verrucomicrobiota bacterium | reverse complement strand
GGGGTGGCGTCAGGTAGCGACAGTACGATTAGGATCGTGGGATATGCTCGGGAGCCATTTGGGTTTGAATTTGAGAGTCAAATGGGCCGCAATTATGTTGTGGAGGCAACCGATGATTTGAAGAAGTGGGGAGTGGTCAAGTCCTACAATGGGACAGGCAACCGGATCAGGTTTGAGGAGGAGAGGGATCAGGTATTTCCACAGATTTATTACAGGGTCAGGGTGGCGGAGTAGCCTTTGTTATAGCTGGTTTATAAATCTCGTTAGATTCGCCTACACCAATAGAAGTGGCGGAATTCAAAATGTAACCCTTAATGTAACCCACCCCCTGTGAAATGTGACAAATACTGGTGACTGAGGAGGAAGTCGAAAAGATCGAAACAATGATAAACCCCTTTAATTATAAGGTCAGATGATGTGTGATGAAACTAGAGGAAAATAATAATTTGAGTTATGAGTCCTCTGCTCTACCACTGAGCTACTCTGGCATCCCAAAGGGAGATCGCTCGAAATGAGCGGGACAGGATCGAATCAGAACAGCCGCCCCGAGGCAAGCCCTTTCCTAAGTGCTGCCCACGGGGTTGCTCTGTATTGACAATCCAGAATGTCCGGTGAAGCCTACGCCAAGGAGATGTCCCAGCCACAACTCACATAACAATGCCCACTTTTAAATGCCTGCCGCTGATCTTTTTCGCCGCAGTCGCTCTTGGCGAGGCCGCACCCGGTGTCGTTCGTGTTCATCTCGACCAACGGCGGATTCGAGTGGAGGCCCAATTTACCCGCAACACAGAGCCGGCCCTGCTGCTAAGCGAAGTGCACGAACCAGAAGGGCAGGGGATCTTGGTCAAGTGCGAGTGGAACTGGGCCGACGGGGTTGCCGGGGCGTGGATGCCGCGACTCGAGGGTCGCAGGGACAATGCCTTCTGCCGGTTTCAACTTCTCGACAAACGAGGTGGCAGGCCACTTGGCCAAGCTCGTTGGGTCACCAATATCCAGTCGTCTGCCCGGCGCACAAACGCCTTTCCGGCTGCCCAGGGCATAAAGGGGCTGCAATGCATCGAGGACATCGACGACGCCTTGCGCCTCGGGATCAAGCAGGCAGCACTCAACGTCACCCTGGATCAACTGGTCGATTGGAGAGCTGATTCGGGGGAGTTTTCGCGGCAGGTCAACGGCGGGATGGTTTGTTTTCATGCGGCGTATGTTGCGCACATCGACTCACAACTCAAACGCCTCACCGATGCCGGGGTTGTCAATTCACTGATCATTTACAACCGGATTCCGGGATCACGCGACGGGAGCCCCTTGGTTCACCCAAGCACCGATCTGGCCAAGTCGCCTTTCCGGGTGGGCGCGTTCAATCTAGCAACGGTGGACGGCGTTCGGATGTACCGAGCCGCGATCGAGTTTCTCGCGGAACGCTACTCCAGCCCCCAGGGCGAACATGGATTGGCCCAGCGCTTTATCATCGGGAACGAAATACAATCGCACTGGCACTGGTATAACCTGGGCGAGATGCCCCGACGGGAGGTCGTCGAGGAATATCACAACGCATTGAGGCTGGCCCACTTGGCCGCGCATAGCATCCATCCCGGAATTCAGCTGTACATCTCATTAGACCATCACTGGTCGGCGCAAATGGGCAGCAATCCCCTCCGCGGGATGCCTGGCAGATATTTCATCGAGACGCTGAACACCCTTGCCACAACTGGCGGTAACTTCGATTGGCACGTGGCATTCCACCCCTACCCGGAAAACCTGTTCAACCCGAGGACCTGGGAGGATATCGCAGCAACGGATTCGTTCGAAACGAAAAAAATCACCTTCAAGAATATCCAAATCCTGCCCGCATTTCTGCGCCAAGAGAGATTCCTATATAAGGGCGAATCCCGCCGGGTAATCTTGTCAGAGCAAGGTTTCCACTCGGCGGACGGTGCGACCGGTGAACGAGACCAGGCGGCGGCCTACGCCTACGCGTACACCCGGGTGCGACACACCGACGGCATCGACGCCTTCATCCTGCACCGGCACATTGACCATCCGGGGGAGGGCGGCTTGCGCCTCGGCTTGCGGAGTCAGCGTGGCGGCGGTGAACGGATCGTTTACGAGGTGTTCCGCAGGGCTGATACTCCCGGTTGGCCTGATGCGTTCCAGTTTGCGCTACCGATCATCGGCGTGAAAAACTGGGCCGAGACGCTCCCATCCAAACAGCCCCCAGCGGAGTGACCGCGCGCGCAATTGACACAATGCGATTCTGCAGTACAGTCTGCTGCCCTTTATGAGAGAGGATTTGCATATTGCGATCGTTGGCGCAACCGGAGCAGTGGGCGTTGAGATGATCAAGACGCTGGAGAGGCGAAACTTTCCCGCGAGCCAACTCGTGCCGCTCGCCTCGGCGCGTTCCGCCGGCAAAACGCTTCCATTCCGAGGAGAGAATGTCGCTGTGCAGGAGTTGACCAGGGATTCGTTCGCGGGCGTGGATATTGCGCTTTTTAGTGCCGGTGGCGGCACCTCCGCTGAATTTGCTCCGGTTGCGGTGGAAGCCGGGGCGGTGGTGGTCGATAATTCCAGCGCGTTTCGAATGGATGACTCAGTGCCTCTGGTGGTGCCGGAAATCAACGCCGCCGCTGTTGGCAAAAACAACGGCATAATCGCCAATCCAAACTGTTCGACAATCGTCACGGTCATGGCTTTAAACCCGCTACATCAGGCTTTCGGCGTTAAACGGATTTTTGCCTCCACCTATCAGGCGGTATCCGGATCGGGCGCGATGGGCATCGTGGAACTTGAACGCCAAGTTGGTGAAATCGCCGCCAACCAAGAGGCAACCCGGGAGGTGTACCCTCACCAGATCGCGTTCAACGTACTCCCGCACGTCGATGTGTTCCTGGACGACGGCTACACGAAGGAGGAAATGAAGATGGTGCACGAGTCTCGCAAAATCATGGATCTGCCTGAATTCAAGGCGAGCGTGACCTGCGTGCGTGTGCCGGTCTATCGCGCCCACTCGATCGCCGTAAGTGCTGAGTTTGAAAAGCAGGTCTCAGTCGAGGAGGCCCGCAAGGCAATCATCACCGCGCCGGGGATCGATCTGAACGACGACATCGCGAGCAACGGTTACCCTCTTCCCCTGGATTTGACCGGAAAGGACAACTGCCAAGTGGGGCGTATCCGAAAAGATTGCGCATTCGATAACGGCTTGAGCTTCTGGGTGGCAGGCGATCAACTACTGAAGGGCGCCGCGCTCAATACCGTACAAATTGCCGAGGAAGTGGCCAAGCTTTAACCCGCGAAACTGAAGCCGTTCTCCTCGAGCATTTTTAACGCCTTCCTGTTTACCGAGTCGCGAAACCAGTGACGGATCTCAAGCGCCAGCGGTTCGTCGACGCCATCAATTGCCTGAAGCAGCTCCGGCTCGGCTTCCCGCAGCGCGTCAATATCACCAAATGCAACAACGAGCCGCTTGGCCAAGAACTCATCAATTTTCGGCAAATACAACCCGTAAAGCACTGCGCTTGGATTTGCTGACTTGCTGCCAGCGATTTGCCGGCGGATATCCTCCAACTGCTCAGATGTCACGCCTTCCAGACGCTCCCAGTCGCCCGGGCCAAGCTCGTATAACTCGCCCGGATGGAGCACCAGTCGAAGCCCGGCAAGCTGCGCCGCTTCCGCTTGGCCAAGAGCCGGAATATCGACACCCTCCGACGAACACCATCGGAGAAGCCACTCAGCAACCTTGATCGGGCAATCCAAGTTTGGGCAGGCTTCATCAATTAGCACAGAACTGCACTCAGGGCATTTAGGTCCGCTTGGCCCCTTTAAAAAACCGGTGACTTTTTTAAGCAGTGAAGTCAAGCAGCAGTCAATCGTGTGAATGATCACCGAGCCCGCCATCGGGTTCGGTGTACTCAATTGCAGCGGTCTTCTTTAGTTCATCGACCAATTCCTGCAACTTGGCATCCTGTCGCTGCGCTGTCAGTTCAGCCTCGATGTCGGCTCGCACCGAGTCGAACGGCTTGGGCAATCCCGGCTTGCGTTCCGTAACCTTGGCCAGATGGAAACCGTGCGTGGTGGCAAAAATCGGGCTGACTTCGCCCGCCTGCATCGAGAAGGTTACAATTTCAAATTCATCCATCAACTCGCCGCGCTTGAAGTAGCCAAGATCGATCTCATCCGCCGGCTTGTCGGAATGTTCCCGGGCCAACTCGGTGAAGTCTGCGCCGTCGAATAGCCGAAGCCGCACATCACAGAGTGCCTTGAAAATCGCCTCCCGTTTTTCCGTTTCGCGAACCGACTTAAAAATGTGCGAAGCGCGCACCTCGTCCTCATCGCTGAACTGCTTAATGTTGTCCTCGTAATACGCGCGGCAATCGTCCACGGACGGCGTCGTGAGCGATTCGCACGCGCTGGCGCGCAGCGACTCGACCTGCAGGTTGACGCTGAGGTCGCGTCGAATCAAATCGTCCTGTTCCGGAGACAGGCCCATGCTCGCGTAAAACTGGTCGTCGCCACCGAGCTCCTCTTTCAACTTGTCGAAAGCTCGCGAGAGTTCCTCCGTCTCCGGCTCTGGTATCGTCCGCTGCGCCTCCTGCGTTAGCAATGCCCTGAAGGTGATGTTTTCGCGCGCGTAGCCGCGAAACTCTTCATCCCGCTCGCAGCAGGAGATCGAGCCTAGGCTCTCGTAATGGGCCTTAATAGAGGAGAATTCCTGCTCAATGACAGCATCGTCAATCGACTGCCCGTTGACCACCAATGGCATGCCGCATCCTCCATCACAGAACCCCACTTGGCAACGTTGATTTTACAGGTGCGGGACAAATGGACTTGCCCCGACTTGCCGTTGCCGGCTGGTAAGGTGTACGCGAAGAAACATGCATCGAACATGCAGGACATGCGACAAGTTGCATGTCCCTGCTTGAATCTTGAGGCCAGAACCTCGACCCTTTGCCCCGCGCGTATCGCGTGAGGTTTTAATGGGGAGCGAGGACAACAGCCTGAAAACCAGCCGGCAGGTGATGGTGGTCATCTCAACACTGCTTGTGTTCGGCGGAGGAATCTGGCTGGCCAAGGAGCAAATGGGCAAGCGCATCCGCGAACAAGTGCTAGCCAGGTACGCCCAGGAATTGTATGCCATTTCGCTGATTCACCAGGTGACAATGGCGGAGTCGGGTGAGGTTTTTTTTCTTGATGACATCGGCGACCAATTGAGCCTCTATGGGGCAGTGGCAGAGTTGAGCGGCGCGCTGGGCGTGCGGTTGTACGCGTCGGACGGCGAGTTTCTTATTTCCTCACCGGAAAACATCTCCGACGGTCTTCTTGGCGGCGAGTATCTTCATTCGGCCGCATTGCTTGCCCCAGTGGGCACGATGAATGAGGCGGCCACCGCCGAGAGGGTCTTTTGGGAACCTTTACTCGAAGGGAAAGCTGCCAACGAACCGCTGGCCGTTCGCGGAGTTGTGCTGCCTGTTCATGTGGCTGATGAAGATGCTCTGCTCGGTGTGGCGCAATTTCTTTTTGACGGCTCCGACGCGCTGGCAGACATCGCGGAGTTGGATTCCGGCCTCTTTCGTCAGGGGCTCTTCATTTTTGCCGTGGGTGGCAGTGTGATTTCACTCCTCTTGGCAATCTCGTACATCCGTATTTACCGCATCCACGGTTCGCTTGCCAGGCGCACTTTCGCGCTAAAGCGGGCCAACCAGGAACTGGCGCTCTCGAACCGGACCAGCGCAGTGGGAGGCGTGGCGTCGCACCTGATTCACGGGCTGCGAAACCCGCTCGCCGGACTGCAGGCCTACCTTGATGACGACTCGTCAGAGAAAGGGGAGTTGGCTGCGGCCAAGACTGCGGCCATGCGGATGGAAGGGATGATTGACAACATCGTCCGAACGCTTGGGGAGAACGCAAGCGGTGTCACTTACAAGTTGAGTACCGAGGAACTACTCGAGATTTTCCAGTCACGAGTTGAACCAATCGCCGACGAGCAAGGAGTGCGACTGGCCATTAGAGGGGGGAAAGGAAGAGAACTGGACAACCGGGAATCCAACCTAATTCTGTTGATACTTGAGAATCTCGTGCAAAACGCTATCGAGGCCGTCGACCGCGGAGGAGAAGTTGGCGTCCGTGGTGCAGAGACGGACGGATTCACTACGTTTGAGGTGAGCGACAACGGACGCGGCCTGCCGGAGGCAGTGAAAGAGTCGCTGTTTCAACCCGGGAATACTTCAAAGGAGCAGGGGAGCGGGCTAGGGCTTGCGATCAGCGGCCAGTTAGCCGCGGCGGTGGGCGCTGATTTGACCTTACTCAAGTCAGACGAAAACGGAACGATCTTCCGCCTCACCTTGCCCAAGCAATAAGGTCAGCGAACCGCGTCGAACACCTTGACCAGACGCTTGAGGGTCGCTCTCATCCGGGCAAGCGGGATCATGTTGGCACCATCGCTTGGGGACTTGGACGGCTCCGGGTGGGTCTCGATAAACAGACCGTTGACCCCCGCCGCCAGAGCCGCCTTCGCCAGCACCGGGGCAAACTCACCCTCGCCCGACGAGCGGTCGCCCCCGGCGCCGGGCAACTGCACCGAGTGGGTGGCGTCGAACACGACCGGATAGCCGAACGACTGCATGATCGGTATGGAACGCATATCCGCGACAAGGTTGTTGTAGCCAAAACTTGAGCCTCGCTCGGTGAGAATGATTTTTTTGTTCCCGGAATTGGTAGCCTTGACTGAGACCTGCTGCATCTCGTTCGGCGAAAGGAACTGGCCTTTCTTGATGTTCACGATTTTGCCAGTACTCGCGGCGGCAGTGACAAGGTCAGTTTGGCGGCAAAGGAAGGCCGGAATTTGCAACACATCAACCACTGCCGCGGCCTGCTCCGCCTGCTGCTCAGTGTGAACGTCGGTGACCAACGGTACGCCGACCTTGTCGCGAACAGCCGCCAAGATTCCAAGGCCGGCATCTACCCCAGGTCCTCGTTTGGCATTGGGGGAGGTGCGGTTGGCCTTGTCGAAGCTCGCCTTGAACACGTAGGTGATGCCAAGCGCGGCGCAACTGCGCTTGAGTGAGCGGGCAATCTTGATGCAAACCGCCTCGGATTCAATCACGCACGGCCCGGAGATCAGGAAAAGTCGTTCCTGTTTTTTTAGCGATTTCCAGAGGGCGGAGGAGGTCATGCTGTGCGCGGTGCACCTCGGCGATCGTAATGGGAGGGTGGGCGGTGTCGAGTGAATAGTCAGCGCAGTTGCAGCGTGAACCGCGCGGTGCGCCGGCGCAGGAAAAGGCCGCTGCGCCGCACCTGCAGCACGTCCAGCTTGACCTGGGCCCCTTCCTTACAACCATGGAGACACCTTGCTGCGCTTACGATGTCACTTACCTCCTGCCCATCCACCGCGAGCACCACGACGCCCGTCGTGAGTCCAGCCACGCCAGCGGGCGAGTCGTCATCCACTTGAGACACTACCAACCCCTCAGTGGAGTTGTGGCCAAGCGCCCTCGCCACCTCCGGTGTCAATTCTTCGAGTGTGGCCCCGGTTTTTTCTCGAATCAGCCCGGCGTTGAAATAGGCGCTTTCTGGAATCAGCGTCACGCGGCTGTTGACAAGTTTCCCCTCACGCTCTACCTGCAGTGAGACAGTCCGGTCGCGCCCAAGATTGAGCAGTCGGCTTGCAAACTCCATGAAACTCCCGGGTGGATGCTGGTTGATTGTTTCAACACGGTCACCAGGAAGCAAACCGGCCTTGGCGGCTGGGCTGTCCGGCTCAACGGACGCTACCGTCAATGGGCGGCTGCCTGGGTGAATGGCTGCCCCAAACCAGTTTCCCTCGAGAAACTCCGGTGTGAAAATGCGCGCGAGCGACTCGTTAACCCGCTTGATGGGGATGGCAAAACCGATCCCCTGACCCTCCCTTAGTACTGCGACGTTGATGCCGATGATTTCCCCGTCTAGGTTGATCAGCGGACCGCCACTGTTGCCCGGGTTGATGGAGGCATCGGTCTGGAGCCAGTCCGGGATGTCCAGCTTGCTGCCGCCCGACTTGGCGCGCCGGCTCTTCGAACTGAGAATGCCGCGGCTGACCGAACCTCCCAAGCCGAAAGGGTTACCCAGCGCCAGCACTGTTTCGCCAAGCAGCAGGTCGTCATCCCCGGCAAAAGCAGCCGCGGTGAAGTGTTCACCCGTGTTCTTAGGGATGATTTTCAGCAGAGCAATGTCCGTGGCCAGACTTCCGGCGACGGCTTCCGCCCGATACAAATTGGCTTCGCCGGAGCCGTCGCTGATCTTGACCCATATTTCGTCCGCATCCTTGACGACATGGACGTTAGTCAGCACATAGCCGGACGAATCCACCACAACACCCGACCCGGCGCTCTCCTCCGGCGGCAGTTCCTGCGCGTATGGTGCCCAGTTGTCACGCCACCAGTCGTAGTAGTAACGAACCCGCTGCACCCGCGTCTTGGTGGCGATATTGACCACGCTTGGCATAACCTGCCCAACTGCCACGACCACTTTGTCATGGCGAGGTGAATCGTCCGCTTGCCCAAGCGTGGCAAAACACAGAGTCAGCCCAACGGCCACCCCGATTTTACAGTTCTTATCAAGAATCGACATAAAAAACACCTTCGACAGAACCTCCCGGCAAGATGTTCATCCTGAGCTGGCGCCAGCCCGGGAATGACTTATCCACAAATTGAGCAATTGACTTGACGCTTGAGCCGGTTTTGCTTCGAATGACGCCCATGACTTTTCGTCTGATTTTGCTGTGTGTGGTGTCTTCAATGGCAGCCGCTTCGGTGGGTTGCATCAGCACACCCCAGGGGAAACATTTCGGAGTACCCGGTGTCCGCGACACCGTGATCAGCCGTTACGAGCGCCCGTTGGACCAGGTTCTCAATTCCGCCCGAGAAGTCCTCTCGCGTACCGGGACTTTAACCGGTGACGACGTTGTAAACAACGCCGTTTCGGCCAAGATCAACAACCGCAGTGTCTGGGTGACAGTTGCCGAGGTGGAGCCGCTGGTAACAGAGGTCAAGGTTCGCGTCCGTTCGTCGCGGGGAACCGCCGACCAAGCCATGGCCGCGGAGATTGACAAGCAAATTGCCCTCGGACTGGTCGTCACCCCCTGATCAGCCTTTCAAGCCGATATCTTCACCGTAACTACCGAGCTGTAACTTGGTGTTTTTCCGGTTCGCACCACGCAACTCAATTCCGAGGTATGAAATTCGTTGCTGCGCTCTTGCCGCCGGAGCCGACTTGGGATCCAGCGCAATGATCCGCTCCAGTGTCGAGCGGACAGTCTCATGCGACTCTGCGCTCTTGACCTGAATGTCCGCGAGTTTATTAAGCCAAGCTGCCTTTTGGTGGATGGTCGCCCCGGGCAGAGCCAGCAGGTGGTCGTATTGTTCAATCGCCTTTGCAGGATTCTTCGAATGATCGAGATACAACGCCGCCAAATCCTCGCGGTTACTGACTGAGTCGGGATGCACCTCAACGCGGCGCAGACAGCTTTCCAGGGCCTCCTGAGCTGCCTGATGCTGATTCGACTCGATAGCCTTGGGCAACTCAAGCGGGCTAGTGAAGTCATCCTTCAGCGCAGACTCCTCGACCAACTTCTGATACGACTCGTTAAAATCCACAACGGCGGCTTCACTTTCTTCCGAGGAATCAAGACTCGCGAGTCGTTGCGAGGCTAGTTGGGCCGCTTGCGAGTGGGGTATTTCCACTCGAATTTGGTGCAATGTCCGGCGAGCTGCCTCAGGGTCTCCGGCAATTGTCAACTGCCAGTCTGCCATCTTGTTCAGCGCCACAGGAAGCCTGTAATCCAACTGTTTTGGATCATTGATGGCCTGCTGAAGGGTTGCTGCAGCAGCGGCTAAATCACCAAGGTTTTCAGCCTGAATAGTCGCCTTAAGCATTAGCCCGTCGAAGTCGCCTGGATGTTTTTCCAACTGCTCGTCAACAGCCTCGACCGCTTCGAAATATTGACCCCGCTTGAATCTCGCATTGGCAACACCATATTCTGGCTTGTTGTACGATTTCCTGGAGTCTCCCGTCAGCGCATTTGTGATCGGAGATGCAATCCATTCGCTTATGTCTGGAACCCACCATAACGCAAGAAACATCGAGGCAGGAAGTAATAGGAAAATAAAAACAACTAGCAACGCGCCACGATCATTCGCCGTGACAGTGGCGTAGATCATGAAGGTGACAAGCGCCAGCGTGACAACCCATTTTACGATTACCTTAAAAGGATCGTTATCCGGGTTCTTTACTTGCTTTAGTATAACGTAAACAACCACAGCCAGCAAAACCCCGTACACCAGGAACGCCCAGTATAGGCGGCCTGTCGTGGATTGTAGCAGTAAGGTCATTTTAGGTGAAAATGCAGGCGGCTCCGTACTCGGGTTTTGGTGTCGCGCATTTCCATCTCATCCACCTGCCAGCGACCTTCCTTTTTGCTGATCCCCCTGACAGAGAACTGCTTCACCGGCTTGGCTTCATCGGTGTAAATGTCGGCAAGCAGGATGCCGCCCGTTTTCTTGTCGATCCAAGAGAGCACACGCTGATACTCGCCCTTCGCCGGCTTGGGGTTCCTGCTCTCGAGCACGTCGCACAACCGGCTTTTGCGGCGCTGGGTTTTCAGGACAACCTGGCTTGGCCAATGGAGAAACTCCAACCCAAGGTCCGCAATCGTAAACGAGGAGCCAGCCAAGTCGGTGTGGATTTTCGCCCCGTCGACTGGGCGACTGTTGTGCTCGTACCGGTTGGCTTGGCCAAGCTCATGATGCACGCGCCACTGTTCATTGGCCTTACCGTCGCGCTTTGCCAAGCATGTGAAGGACCACCGCGCTTGGCCTGTCTTCTCAATCCGGATAACGACGGGGATCTTGTGCCGCTTCCGCACGCGCTCAATCACCTCCATGGTAGCGGAGATTTCAACGCTCTTCTCCGGGGCCAGTTCACGAATACCTCTTGCCAGTTCGCCGCCATCCGGCAATGGCTCCGCTCCTGGCAGTCGCCCAATGCCAAGCAGTGTGGCCATGAATCCCATCCGTACAACGCGGCAAACTGGCACACCTTGCTTCATCGGCACTGATTCCCATGACGAATCATCCGTCGTGATTATTCACTGAATTTAATGTATCTACTTGGCATATTCCACGAACCGGTTTTCCCGGACCATGGTCACGCGAATGTGGCCTGGGTACTGGAGTTCGTCCTCGATCTTGCGCGCCACCTTGCGGGCGAGGTCGTAGCTTTCCTCATCGCTGATTTTCTTCGGATTCACGATAATGCGGAGTTCACGCCCGGCCTGCACCGCGTAGCATTTCTCCACCCCATCGAATGACGCCCCGATCCGCTCCAGGTTCTTAAACCGCTGCAGGTAAGATGCCATCGTCTCGGATCGTGCGCCAGGGCGGGAGGCGCTGATGGCATCAGCGGCACTGACTAGAATCCCCCAGATGAAGTCGTGCGGCACCTCGCCGTGATGAGAGGCGACCCCGTTAAGGACATCCTCTGGCTCATTGTTGCGCTTCAGGAAATCCGCCCCGACAATGGCGTGCGGTCCCTCAGCCTCCTCCGACATCGCCTTGCCGATGTCGTGCAGCAACCCGATTCGCTTGGCTTTGCTGATGTCCAGCCCCATTTCGCTCGCCAGCAACCCCATCAGGTGCGCAACCTCGACGGAGTGTGCGAGTACATTCTGTGAGTAACTGCTGCGATAACGAAGTTTACCGAGCACGGAGAGCACCTCCTGACTGAGCGTGCGAACGCCGGCCTTTTCAGCTGCCTCTTCGCCGACATTGGCAAGGTTGTAGTTGTTCTCCTCTGTAACCTTGTTCACGACCTCCTCAATGCGGGTGGGGTGAATCCTGCCGTCCTTGACCAGGCGCACCATCGATTCCCGAGCGATCTCGCGCTTGATGGGGTCGAACCCGGAAAGCACGACAGTATTAGGGGTGTCGTCAATCAGCACCGTGACGCCAGTGGCCAACTCGAAGGCGCGTACGTTGCGTCCCTCCCGGCCGATGATGCGCCCCTTGATTTCCTCATCTCCATTCAGCGTGATCGTGGCCGTGGTGGCCTCGTACGTGTGCTCGCCCGCATAGCGCTGGATCGCAAGCCCGATGATCCGCCGCGCCTTTTCCTCCGCGTGATCCTTCGCGCCATCGACAATGGCCCTAGAGATCTGCCCCGCCTCCATCTTGGTCTCGTCGCCGATGATTTCAAAAAGTCGATCTCTGGCTTCATCCTGCCCCAGGCCGGCAAGTTCTCCAAGTTCCTTCTTGTGCTTTTCAATTAATTGCGCCGCGGTTCCCTGTTTTTCCTCAAGGTCGGATTCAATCTGGTTAAGAGCGGACTGTTTATCGTTCAGTTGCTTTTCATTTTCGAGCAGCGACTGGAGCTGCCTATCGAGCAGCGACTCCCGTTCCTCCAGCCGTTTTTCCCTCAGGCGGATTTCCTCGCTCTCTGCGCCAATCGCGTTCTCGATCTCGCCGCGCAGGCGGTCAGTTTCTTCCCGGGTCAACATCCGCGCGCTGCGGGTGAGCACCTCGGCCTCGCGGCGGGAATGCTTCTTGAGGGACGATTCCGTGCTTTGCAGCGCGCGGCGAATCTGCCGCTTTTGATCTTTTCGTATCCAGACCAGGGCAACGATCACGACCACGACCAAAAGGGCCAATAACCAATGCTCTGCTGTTGCCAGGAATTGCATTGATACTTTAAGCTGGCGGGGGGATCAGCCAGCCGCTTGGTGTGGCGATCATGTCCATTTTGACATCGTGCCTCTCCAGCGGCACATCGGGGCGTACTTGCCCATCAAGGCACACGCCGCATTTCAAGGCTGGAATACCAGCCAGGAGCCGGTCGAAATAACCTCCGCCTCGGCCCAGTCTGCCGCCAGAGCCGTCGAAGGCTACCCCGCTGACAATGGCCAAGTCCAGTTGCTTTGTGTCCATTATTTGACTGTCTTCCGGAGGTTCGAGAATGCCGAATTTGCCCGGGACAAGGTCACTCAAGACGACCAACGCGCAAGCTTCATAAGCCCTCTTTTCCGGCGAATAACGGGGAAGGGCGATCTTTTTCCCTGTTTCCAGCCCAATAGCGAGCAAATGGCTGAGATCTAATTCACCCGGAATTGCCATGTAAAGCATGACCTGGTCCGCCTCCCGCCAAACATCCGACTGGAGAATCAGGCGGCACACAACCTCAGAAGCCATCTCCGCTTGGCTAAGGTTTAAGCATCCCGAAGTCAAACGCACCTCCTGGCGAACCAAGCGCTTGGCCTCCTGTGTGTCACTGTTCGGCTCCGGTTTGGTCATCGTTCAACTTCGCGAAATGCTCCCGCCAATAATCGACCCGAGCCTTGATCTTTTTTTCCACACCTTGCTCGGTTGGTTCATAAAAACGACGCTTCGCCCCGAGGTAAACCTGCGCGACGAAGTGTCCTGGGAAATCATGCGCGTACTGATACCCCTTGCCGTGGCCCAGTTTTTTTGCTCCAGCATAATGCGAATCCTTAAGATGGCTTGGCACTGGGATGGTTTTGCCAGAGCGGACATCCAACAGCGCAGCGTCGATCGCCTTGATGACACTGTTGCTCTTGTTCGCACCGGCGATGTAGATGGCCGCCTCGGCGATCGGGATGCGCGCCTCCGGCCAGCCGATGAACTCGGCGGCCTGGAATGCCGCGTTGGCCAACACCAACGCCATCGGGTCAGCCAAACCGACGTCCTCGGCGGCGTGAATGACGATGCGGCGAGCGATGAAGCGCGGGTCTTCTCCTGCATGAATCATCTTCGCCAGCCAATAGAGCGTCGCGTCAACATCACTGCCACGCATCGACTTGATGAACGCGGAAATAGTGTCGTAGTGCGCGTCCTCGTCGCCGTCGTACACCACAGCTTTTTTCTGAATACACTCCTCCGCCACTTGCAGCGTGATGCGAACCACCCCGTCGGAATCCGGCGGCGTTGTCAACGCGGCAATCTCAATCGAGTTCAGCGCCTTGCGCGCATCGCCGTCTGAAACTCTTGCCAGATGCTCAAGCGCCCCCGGTTCCACCTCGCATTTCAAGTGTCCTAACCCGCGCTCCTCGTCCCCAAGTGCGCGCTCGATCAAGCAAGCAATCGCTTCTCCCGAAATAGGCTCGAGCTCGAATATTTGCGACCTCGATACAAGCGGCGAGTTCACGAAGAAAAACGGATTGTGCGTGGTCGCGCCGATTAGACGCACAGTGCCATTCTCAACGTCAGGCAGTAGGATATCCTGCTGCGACTTGTTAAACCGGTGAATCTCGTCGATAAAAAGCAGCGTGCTTGCCCCTGAATTGGCAAGACGATTGGTCGCGCCTGCCAATACGCGGCGCATATCCGCGACGTTCGACTCAACGCCACTGAGTCGCTCGAAACGGCTCTTGGTCTGCTTGGCAATGATCTGAGCCAGACTGGTTTTCCCTGTACCCGGCGGGCCGAAGAAAATCAAAGACTGAATGCGATCCGCCTCGATGGCGCGGCGCAGCAGCTTGCCTGGCGCGAGGATATGCCCCTGGCCGACGTACTCATCCAGCGTGAGCGGTCGCATCCGCGCGGCCAAGGGCTGATACGCCCGGCCTTGCGGCGACTCACTGCCTGAGTCTCCTTCCGACCCCGGCTTAGCTTGGTATTGAGAAAAAAGGTCGCCACTCACGCCAAGGCAGGGTAGCAACCGACGGAGCCGCCCCAAAAGAAAAAACCCGCGACCCTAAGGCCGCGGATTTTATGAAACCCCGCCGTTGCCGTGTTGAACGAATCCGATGAACGGAAGGTGCAAGTGGATCCGGCTCGTCGTAGATCGCGACTTCCAGCAAAGGCCTGTCGGTCACAACCCGAGTGCTGGTTCCTTACCCATTAGAACTAAGGTCCAGGGACAGTTGCAAAACCACGCGCAGCAGCAGGGAAAGCCAACTGACGCAACGGGCCGTAGGCTACGCCTAAACAAGACATTAAGCAAGCGAAAACCAAGTAGGTTGCGCTTAGGTAAACAAAAAAACATTCGCGCATTAGCGTTGACACCGGCGCCTTGCAGCAGGAGAATCCACTCCGAAAATGGAGACTTTGGACACAGATGCAACCGGCATGATGATGTGGGACGCAGCCACCACCCGGTTGGCGGATGCTGCACACCAATTGGCCAAGACTGAGATGGGCATCGAGCCTCCCGTCGACATGATGGCCGCCAGCAGTGAGTCCGAAATCGCAGCCAACTTGGTTCAGGCGGCAAGTGATCTTCAGCAATACTCCCTGAATATTCTGGGATGATGCTCGACTTGCCCGCGGGTAGGGCAAGATCCAAAAAGTTCGCAATTTTCTTTTTTTTTTAGCATTCTCCCGCGCCGCGGCAGGGTGGGGAAGTGATTCACAGTCAGCCGGGCACTGGAGTGCACATGGACATCGAGCGAATCCGTAATTTCAGCATTATTGCGCACATCGACCACGGAAAGACGACGCTTTCCGACCGGTTACTGCACCGGACCGGTACCATCACTGACCGGGAAATGGAGAATCAACTACTCGACTCAATGGATCTCGAGAAGGAACGCGGAATCACCATTAAGGCACACCCGGTCACAATGTATTACACGGCGGCCGATGGGTTGGAATACGAACTCAACCTGATTGACACGCCGGGGCACGTCGATTTTTCGTACGAGGTGTCACGAAGCCTGAGCGCCTGCGAGGGGGCGCTGCTAATAGTCGACGCTGCGCAAGGCGTGGAGGCACAGACGGTGGCCAACGTCAACTTGGCGCATAACCAGAACCTGGCCATCATCCCCGTGATAAATAAGATCGACCTGCCGCACGCCGATGTCGACGGGGTGAAGAGGCAACTCGAGGAAATTCTCGCAATCCCGGCAGATGAGGCCGTGCTGGCCAGCGCTAAGGAAGGTATAGGCACGGAGGAGGTACTCGAGGCAGTCGTCCGGCATGTTCCGCCCCCAAAAAAGACGGATGCCCCATCCCTGCAGGCGCTTGTGTTTGATTCCTATTTCGACTCTTACCGCGGCGTGGTGGCAATGATCCGGGTGTTCAACGGCAATATTCGCGCCGGGATGAACGTCAAGATGATGCACTCAAACAAGGTAGTTGAGGTAAAGGAGGTCGGCAGCTTCAACCCTAAGCCGTACAAGCGCGATGCATTGGTTGCAGGAGAAACCGGCTACCTCAGCGCCAATATCAAATCGCCAACCGATGTAAAGATCGGCGACACGCTGACCGAGTCGCGAAATCCCTCGCCATCCCTGCCGGGTTTCAAGGAGTTGAAGCCGATGGTGTTCAGCGGCATCTACCCGATCAATCCGGCGGACTACGAGCACCTCAAGTCCAACTTGGCCAAACTGCAACTCAACGACTCGGCGTTCTTTTACCAGGCGGAAAGCTCAGTCGCGCTTGGCTTCGGCTTTCGTTGCGGGTTTCTCGGACTGCTGCACCTTGAGATAATCCAGGAGCGGTTGCGGCGCGAGTTCAACATGGACATCATCGCCACCTATCCTAGCGTAGTCTACAAAGTGGTCACCGTCCGGGGCGAAGAAACGGAAATTGACAACCCTGTCCATCTCCCTGAACCAAACTTTATCGCCACCATCTCCGAGCCGATGGTCAAGGCGTACCTCATGTGCCCCAACGAGTACATTGGCGACATGATGAACCTTACTGGGGAAAAGCGCGGCGTCATCCAGGAAACCGAGACGCTCGACTCCGGCCGCGTCATCCTGATCGGGCGCATCCCACTTAACGAAATCCTCATCGATTTCCACGACCGAATCAAAAGCATTACCCGAGGTTACGGCTCGCTGGATTACGAGCATGACGGGTACGAGCCAGCGAAGATGGCCAAGCTTGACATGCTGGTGAACGGCGACCCCGTGGATGCCTTTTCTCTGATCACGCACAGAGACAAGGCTGAGCAGCGGGGCAGGGCGCTGGCGGCCAAGCTCAAGGAGGTAATTCCTGCGCAGCAATACAAGGTGGCCATACAGGCAGCCGTTGGCGGCAAGGTGATCGCGCGCGAAACCGTGAGTGCGCTCCGAAAGGACGTCACAGCAAAATGTTACGGTGGGGATGTCACTCGCAAACGAAAACTCCTCGAGAAGCAGAAGGAGGGTAAAAAGCGCATGAAATCAATCGGCTCCGTGAATATCCCGCAACAGGCATTCATCGAGGTGCTTAAGGCATAGTATGTATTTTTTTCGTTGGCTTTTATTCAGGCGATTCCGAATGGCAGCAGAGCTTTGCCACCAGGCCGCCAAGTTGCTTAACCACCAGAAAGATCTTCTGTCGCCTGAGGCAGTTGCTGATTTCAGGGAAGCCATAACGGATCTGCGGACCATCATGCATTCCGGTTACGACCGAGCCAAGTTGGAGCAGGGGATTACCAACCTGGAACAGGCTGGCAGCCACAAGCTGATCCCGTACCGCAATCCCGGCTTGCGCGAGAACGTGGAGGTTCTGCTCTTTGCCGTAGCCATTGCGATGAGTATTCGCACCTTCTTTTTTCAGCCGATGGGAATCCCGACCGGCTCGATGCAACCCACGCTGTACGGCATCACCGAGGGCAACCTTGACCAAGCAGAACCGATGCCAACCGGGATCAATTCATGGGTAGAGCGCCTGTTGGCAGGGGTATCACATTACCATCTAGTCTCGGAAGGCAACTGGCAATTGATACGGATTGAACCACCTCGGAAAATGTTTCTTTTTTTCAACAAGCAACGACTCGTTTTCCGGGATCTCGACACCAACAACGAGGTGGCAATGGATATCAACCCGCCCATGAATAGTGGGGAATCTATGCTCGGCCAAGGCAGGGCATTGAATGGCGTCTTGAGCGACCACATCCTCAACCCCAACCGGAACTACACTTACAAGCCGGGTGAAGATGTCATCAAGATGCGCCGGGAATCTGGTGATCATCTTTTGGTGAACCGCGTCACATTCAACTTACGCAGACCGAAACGTGGAGAGATTATCGTATTCGAGACCAAAACCATCGATGGTATCAAGCAGGATTTGTTTTACATCAAACGCCTGACAGGGATGCCGGGCGACACATTGGCAATTGGCGACGACCGCCATTTAATCGTAAAGAATGACACATGGCCTGAAGGCGAACGACTCGACGCATCCCATCATCCGTTTGAGTACGTGTACTCCTTCGACGTTGGAGACCAAGCCCGACTGGCTCGAGACAGCCAATTTTCCGGGCATGCTAATCAGAAAGCATTTAACGAATACCTTCATCAGAAACGAGAACGAATCGCTATCCTCAAAGGCGTTCATCCAAGCCAGATTGGCTTACGATACCAAAGTATCATCTCGCCACTTTACATGGATGAATCCGCAGAGTTCCAAGTACCCCCAAATCGATATGTTGCCATGGGCGACAACACGGTCAGCAGCAAAGATTCAAGAGATTGGGGTTCATTGCCTGCGCAGAACATATTCGGAAAAGCATCTTTCATTTATTGGCCATTTTTAGGACAAAACAGCCGAATACGACCAAATCGATTCGGTTGGGCGTTCCAATAGAATTCGCACAATAAATGTTATATTTAAATTATATGGTAGGTTTCTTCTCTTTTAACGAACTCTAGGCTTTGGGGGCTTCTTTATTAACTTTACCCAATGGGCTGGAGGTCGTTGTACAGCGAGACAATTCGGCGCCTGTTGTGTCGGTTCAAGGCTGGTGCCGAACCGGGAGCATTCACGAAGGCAAATGGCTGGGTGCGGGGATTTCCCATGTGCTCGAACACATGCTGTTTAAAGGCACGAGTCACCGTTCCGGTCTCGAGATCGATCACACTATTCAGGACGCAGGCGGTCATATGAACGCCTACACTTCTTTTGACCGTACGGTGTATCATGTCACGATCCCCGATACCGGCGCGAAGATTGCCACCGAGGTGTTGTGCGACATCATGCAGCACGCCACCCTGCCCGAGGATGAATTGGCCGGTGAACTGGATGTCATCCGACGGGAAATGGAGATGGGCAACGACGACCCGTCTCGCCGCTCCGGGCGCCGTTTGTTTGAGACCGCCTACACAAAGAGCCCGTACCGGCACACGGTCATTGGCTACCGGGATATTTTCGACAAGCTGACCCGCGCCGACCTGCTCGATTACTATCGGGATCGTTACGCACCGAACAATTGTTTCTTTGTTGTTGTCGGCGCCATCGATCCGGATGAGATCATGGATGGGATCAGCAGCGCCTACAGCGACCAACCGGCACGCCCCATGTACCCGGTACCGCTGGTTGGTGAACCAAGACAGGTGGCTGCTCGTGAGACGATCGATGAAGGGCCGTTTGAGCATGCGCATTTTCATTTTGCGTGGCACGTGCCGGCTGTCCGCCATGACGATATCCCTGCGCTGGATCTCCTCTCCACCCTGCTCGGTGGCGGGCGAAGTTCACGGCTTTATCGCGAGGTTCGCGATGCCAAGGCGTTGGTGCATTCCACTGATGCCTGGACGTATACCGGCGAGGAGACCGGCTTGTTCGGGATGAGCGCCGTGGCCGACGCGGACAAGCTTGGTGAAGCGCGCGAGGCGATGCTTGCGGAGATGTACCGTTTCCACGACACCCTCGCCGACGAGTCGGAACTTGCCAAGGCGATCAAGCAGTTCACCGCCGGTAACCTGTCCGCTCTAAAGACCATGCAGGGCCGCGCGGCCGACCTGGGCTGCAGTTGGCACAGCGCCGGCGACCTCGACTTTTCCCGCAAACAACTCGAGGCCGCTCGCGCTCTCACGCCGGACGCCCTGCAGACCGTGGCCAAGCGCTATTTAACCCCGGAAAACCAGACCTTTTACGCCCTTGCGCCAACCGGCTCTCAGGCGAAGACGAAAGCCCAGACGCTCTACCGTCGCACGACAGATGTTGAAAAAATCGAACTGCCTAATGGGCTTCGACTGCTGCTCAAGGAGGACGATCGTCTGCCGTTTGTGCACTTCCGCGCAGGGCTGTTGGGCGGCGTGCTCTGTGAAACGCCCGCGACCAATGGCCTCACCCGGTTGATGAGCCGCTCCATGCTCAAGGGCACGGCCAAGCGAACCGCTTCCGGGATTGCCTCCGAGATCGAATCCGCCGGTGGCAGTATCGAATCCTACAGCGGTAACAATAGCCACGGCTTAAGCCTCGATATTCTTTCCAGCGATGCAGCGCTTGGCCAAGCGGTGTTTCTCGATGTGCTCCTTTCGCCTGCGTTCGAACTGGGCGAACTGGAGCGCGAACGCACAGCTCAGTTGGCTGCCATCAGCCAGCAGCGCGATCACCTGCTCGGGAACACGCTCAAGAAACTGCGCCGCCTGCTGTTCGGTGACACCGGATACGGGCTGGACAACCTCGGCGATACTAAGGCGGTCGAGTCGCTGGATCGCGGACAGGTGCAGGTACATCATTCAACGCTCACCGCGCCGGCCAATGCTGTGCTGGCCGTGTTCGGCGATATCGACGCCGGCCAGGCACGTGAACGGATCGAGACGGCCTTGGCCAACTGGAACTCCCCCGCCCCGCCGCTTGGCCTGCCGGCCAGCGGCGCGGCCGATGGGGAACGCCGCAACGTCGACATGACCGGTAAAGAGCAGGCGGTTGTCACGCTTGGCTTCCCCGGATGTACGCTTGATGACCCCGACCGATGCGTCCTCGACCTGATCTCCGAGGCCCTCAACGACATGGGCTCCCGGCTATTCCTCAAGATCCGCGAGGAACTGGGCTTGGCCTACTACGTTGGCACTCAAAATTTCACGGGTCGGGTTCCCGGTTGCTTTTCGTTCTATGCCGGGACCGCCGCCGACACTGCAGAGCAGGTGGAGACGGAATTACTCAACCAGGCCACGCACCTTGCCAGCGACGGCTTGACCGAGGATGAGTTACATCGGGCCAAGGCCAAAATGATCGGCCACAAGAAGATCGCGCGGCAGGATCTGGGCAGCGTCGCCTTTGCCACCTGCATGGACGAATTGCTCGGGCTTGGGTACGACCACCACGCCGGGGAGGCGGCCCGGATCGAGGCTGTCACACTTGGCCAGGCGCAGGAGGCGGCCGCTCGATATCTCGGCACGGATCACTTCGCCACCGCCGTCTCGCTCCCGGGCAAATAACCGCCCTGCCCTTGTCGCTGGGCGTGGAATGTGCTTAAATTACAACGTCTTTTGACAACGCTCTGGGGGCGTACTGGATATCGACCAGTTGAATACGTTCTCGATTGCATGCCGAGGATGGCTCGTTTCCTCGTAAAACCATCGGACCAAAAACATAACTGCCAACGAAGAATTGGCCCTCGCGGCATAACCCCGCGACGTCTGTCCCTTGACACCTGCTAGGGGGAACAGGCGCCGAAAGCAGGATAGGTTGAGACCGGGGACGGCGCGTGCCTCGACCGAAACAAACCCATGCCGACTACGTGACCGGATTCGCGTCAGGCCGTTATCCGGGAACCGACAATCCAGCCCTGACTAAGCATGTAGACGTCCTGAATTGGTTCGGCCGGGACGGGGGTTCGACTCCCCCCGCCTCCACCATTTTTTCTAGGAAA
>JASMKO010000094.1 GCA_030749225.1 Verrucomicrobiota bacterium | reverse complement strand
GTACAGGCCGTTGTGTTTCATGTACGCATCGTAAAAAGAAAACGGCACCGCATGGCCGCTTGGCACGGTGCCCTCGGGAAAATCAATGGTGTGAAGTGTGGCCAGGTTGGCAGCCTTCACCCCGAAAACTGCCGAATCGCCAAAGCTGATTTTGTCCAATGGACGGATCTCCCCCACGGACAGGTCACGCTTGGGCGACTGCGGCTTGACCGGGCGGATGGCGGCGAAATGCTTGTCGACCTCTGCCTCGGTGGCCTCGCGGAGTTCGTAGCCGTTTTTGTCCACCTTGTAGTAGACCAGTTTTCCCGCCAGCGACGTGATGGTCTCGTTTTTCACGGCGCCGGTGACGAAGGCGTTCGGGACGCCGTCCTGCACCGCGCGAAGGTTGACGTGCGAGAGCGGCGTCTGCCGAACCGCAGTGATGACGCCGGCCACGCGCGGCATCTCGTTCGGCAGCGTCTTGTACACGACGATGTCGCGGGAGCTTGGCAATTCGCCTAATTCCATCAGGCGTAGGCGGCCGTACGACTCGGCGGCGTTGAGCGGCAAAAAGCCGATGTCACTCTCGAGATCCTCATCGAGCACAACCGGAAACTCGGCGGCATCGTACAGCGTCTTTTCCTCGAAATAAACCGGGCGGGCTCGCGGCATCGGATAGTAGCCGAGGCGTCCCTCAAGATAAGGCATGTGCCGGGTAAGCATCTCGTAAGAAAGCTTAATGCGGTCGAACGGATAGCGGTCATTCGGCTCATACTCAAACGTGAACATGCCCGGCTCGCCGTTGGGGGCTTTCTTGAGCGGACGATAAACCAGCACGCCGCGCATCGAGCCATCGCCCCGGTCGATGCCGATCTTGCGCATAAACATCGGGTGGCCCCGATGGGTCTTCGTATTGACGAAATACAAAACCGGCTCGCCCTTTCCGACATCCTCAATCTGGAACTTCACGAACTTCCAGTCCGCCAAGTGTGTGTCGACCATCACCTGCGGCCCCTGATAGGAAAGCTTATTGTAGGTGGCCAAATCCGGTACCGCTCCCACGCCATCGTTAAATTCAAGTTGCTCCGGCGGAATCCGCTCCATACGGGGCTCCCCATTGCGACCATCCCGGCCCGCGCGATCGCCCCTGCGGCTACCGCCCCGGCCCTTACTGCTGCTTCGACCACCGGGACTCCCAAAACTAGGGCGTAGTTCATTATTATCGATTTTGCCATCACCATTCTTATCGAGTGCAGTCAGGGATTTCTCCGCGTTCTGAATTTCTGAAGCGGAGATCACCCCATCCTTGTCTTCGTCCAAAGCGGCCATAACAGGAATAATCACGCCACCTGGACCTCGTCCTCCCGAAGGCTGCGCATGCATTGTAAACGCCACGGTGAAAATCAGGCCGACTGCTATGTCTCGAATCATTCGTTCCATAATACAGATAGGAGAGATGGAAATTTCCACGAAAAAGTTACAACCAAAATCAGAGGGAAACCGGTTGAATGCACTCGGGGTCCTCGAAACGGGGATTGTTCATGTGCGGCGTGACGTAATGCTCCTGCATTGTTTCGGCGTCGAACGGCTTCATCAGCAACTTCAGATCTGCCGCTTGGCTTTCAGGTGAGAGCCACTGGTCGTAGTCGTCCGGGTGGAGAAGCACCGGCATGCGGTCGTGCACGCGCTTGGCCAAGCAATTGGGTGTCGTAGTAATGACGGTGAACGTGCGGAGCGTCTCAGAATCCGCTTGACCAAGGCCTGGCAACTCCGGCTCGGTGGACCGCTCCGGTGTCGTCCACATCTCCCACAGTCCAGCGAGGCAAAACAGGTCGCCGTCGCGCATCGAATAGTAAATCGGCTGCTTGCCGCTTGGCCGCGTTTCCCACTCGTAATACCCGTCCACCGGGAACAGACAGCGCCGCCGCTGAAACGGCTTTCGGAAACTTGGCTTCTCGTAGACCGTTTCCGCCCGCGCGTTGGCCAGCTTGGCCCCGATCGACTTGTCCTTGGCCCACGGCGGGATCAATCCCCACCGCATCGCCTCCAGCCGGATGCCATCAGTCCCATATACGGCCACCAGCGCATTCTGCGTCGGCGCAAGGTTGAGCCGGGGCGTGACCTCGGGCACTTTGCCCTTGGCTTTCACCTTCCTCTTGATTTTGTCCTTTGAGGAACCCTGTGCCACCCGGCAACACATTCGAACTACCGACCTTTCTCAAAGATTTCGTCAACTTTGCATTTAATCGCGTCGTCCATTTTGATTAGGGGGGGCCAGTTGCGTGTGTGGCCTTCGCCGCGGAGTTTGCGGGTGGCGTCGATGCCAAGTTTGGTTCCAATTGCAATTTCAGCTGTAGCGTGGTCGAGGACATCCGCCGGGCCCCTGCTGAAGAGCGCGTCGCGCTTCGGATCGGTGTCGGCGCAAATATGAAACAACACCTCGCTGGTGTTGTGCACGTCGACGAAATCATCCACGACGACAATGTATTTGGTGAACATCATCTGGCCCATGCCCCACAAGCCGTTCATGATTTTATAGGCCTGCATCGGGTAGGTTTTTTTTATGCTGACAAAGACGAGGTTGTGAAACACGCCCTCGGCCGGCAGCGCGATGTCGACGATCTCCGGGAAGGTCATCCGGAAAACGGGCAGGAACAGTTTTACGCTGGCGCTGCCCATGTAAAAGTCCTCCATCGGCGGGATACCAACGATCGTTGCCGGATAAACCGCCTGTTTGCGGTGGGTGATGGCTGTGATGTGGAAAACCGGGTACGGCTCCGGCAGGGTATAGTAGCCGGTGTGGTCACCGAACGGCCCCTCGTCGCGAAGCGGTTCGGCGGGATCGATGTAGCCCTCGATGACGATGTCAGCGTTGGCCGGGACCTCAAGGTCGCTGGTTTCGCACTGCACCATCTCAACCGACTTGCGTCGCAGGTAGCCGGCCAGAAGAAACTCGTCCAGCCCGTCCGGCATCGGTGCGGTGGCGCAGAATGGGTAAACCGGGTCGCCCCCGAGGAACACAGCCACCGGCATTCGCTCGCCGGTATCGTAGTAACGGCGTCCGTGGCGTGCGGCGACTTTTTGCATCTGCCAATGCATGCCGGCAGACGAGTCGTCGTAAACCTGCATCCGATACATGCCGAGATTGCGGTTGCCGGTGTCCGGGTCGCGGGTGACCACGCACGGCAGCGTGATGAATCGCCCGCCGTCGAGCGGCCAGCACTTGAGGATCGGCAGGTCAAGCAGCGTCGGGTACGGCTCAGTATCCTCACCGGGTCGCGGCGTGCTGAGGACAGCACGCCCTACCTCAAGAATGTTCGGCGCACCTGGCCAAGGCTCGGTTCGCGGGGGCGGGGCGTCGAAGCAGTGGATGACTTCCTTGCACGGGCCGGTCTTGGCGCGCTTCGGCTTGGCGTGACGCAAGGTCAGCGCTTTGCCAAGCAGCGAGACCGTTTCGCGGAGACCGGTCGGCGGCTTGGCCTGGATCAGCGAACCCAGTTCCGCAGCCACGGTATCGACGCTCTCGGCACCCAGTCCCATGGCCATCCGCTTGGCCGAGCCCATGGTGTTAATGGCGAGCGGATGCGGAGAAACTTGCCCGTTGACGGTGGGTTGCTCGATGAGGAGTGCTTGGCCGCCGTCTGGCTTTTTCATCTCGCGATCGGCCAACTCGGTGATTTCGAGTTCGGTGGCGATGGGCTTGCTGATACGAATCAACTCGCCCGCCTGCTCGAGGGCTTCCAAAAATTGCGCATACGATTCGTAGGCCATGTGGGGGGTGATCATTCCAGCAATGCCGCCCGGGCAAACCGGAACCCGGGGCAGCTTATTGGCTCGACTCCGCTTGGCCAAGCCCTACAATTTTTTCGCCCGACAAATCCAAGAATTCATGAAAAACAGGATCCAACTTTTTGCCCGCCTCACGGCACTTGGCACGATCTTCCTCGCGCTTGGCCAGCCACAGGCGAAAACCAAACCGAACGTATTGTTCATCTTTGCTGATGACCAATGCTACGAGACGGTGAGTAACCTTGGCCTGACCGACATCGACACCCCCCACCTCGACCGCCTGGCCAAGCGCGGCACGCAGTTCACCCGCGCCTACAACATGGGCTCATGGAGCGGCGCGGTCTGCGTAGCCAGTCGCCATATGCTGATCACCGGTCGGCATATTTGGCGGGCTCAAACAGCATCGCAAGTGCTGCGAGGCAAAGGCAAAAACCTGACGCCCGCGCAGCAGTCGATGCGCGAGGCGGAGTACGCCAACCTGTGGCCGCAGGTCATGGGGCGCGCCGGTTACCAGACGTTTTTCACCGGCAAATGGCATATTCAAGCCCCCGCGGACAAGGCGTTTCAAGTCGCCCGAAACATTCGTGGCGGCATGCCGAACCAGACTCCCGAGGGCTACAACCGGCCTCTGCCTGGCAAGCCAGATTCGTGGAGCCCGTACGACTTAAAGTTCGACGGCTTTTGGAAAGGCGGCAAACATTGGAGTGAGGTGGTCGCGGATGACGCGGTCGATTACATCGGCGAAGCCAAGCAAGACGAGCGGCCATTCTTCATGTACATCGCATTCAACGCGCCGCACGATCCACGACAGGCCCCGAAAGAGTACATCGACCGCTATCCGCTGAGCCGTATTGAGGTGCCGGAAAACTACCTCGACGAGTACCCTTACAAGGACGCCATCGGCAACAGCGCCAAGTTGCGCGATGAGAAACTTGGGCCATTCCCGCGCACCCACCACGCCGTCAAAGTGCATCGACAGGAATACTACGCGATCATTGAGCACATGGACGCGCAGATCGGCCGCATCCTCGACGCGCTTGACGCTTCCGGCCAAGCGGAGAACACCTACATCTTTTTCAGTGCTGACCACGGCCTGGGCGTTGGGCATCACGGCCTGTTTGGGAAGCAGAACCTGTACGAGCACAGTACGCGCGTGCCGTTCATCGCGGTCGGCCGCGGCATCAAGGCCAGCCACAAGATCGACGCGCCAATCTACCTGCAGGATGTGATGGCCACGTCGCTGGACATCGCCGGGGCGAAGCGCCCGGCGCAGGTTGAGTTCCAGAGCCTGATGCCGCTGTTGAACGACAAGACGAAGGAGTCGGAGGTCAAGGCCGTGTACGGTGCCTACCTCGGACTACAGCGCTCGGTAACGCTTGGCAACTGGAAGCTGATCCTTTACCCGAAAATTGCCAAGACGCGCCTGTACAACATCAAGCGCGATCCGCTTGAGATGACCGACCACGCCGACGACGAGTCGAAATCCAAGCTCATCAAGCGGCTGTACAAGCGGCTGCTAAAACTGCAGCAGGCCAACGGCGACGCACTCGACCTCAGTACCGCTTTCCCCAACCTAGGCTAACATTTAATCCCTCCCACTTATTGAGCAATCAATCTGACCACCCAGCGATGCAGTGGGTAGCCGGTGTGGCGTTGCTAGCCGCACTTGCCCAAGCGGCCTCGGCGGTCGAGCACTCCATCATCGCGCCGGAAAGCAAAGGCACCTTCCGGGGTCGCCCAACCGTCGCTGCTGTGCGCGTTGCCAAAGCCCCCGACATCGATGGCCACCTCGACGACGAAGCATGGAACTTGGCACAGCCGGCTGGCGAGTTCCTCCAAAAGGAACCGAAGCAGAATGTACCACACTCACAGCGCACCGAGTTTCGTGTACTCTACAATGATGATACCCTGTTTGTTGGCGTGTGGTGTTTTGATACGGAGGCCCGCAATATTATTGCCCACACCATGGAACGTGATGTTATGATGCGTTATGAAGACATGGTGAATATCACCCTGGACACCTTTCAAGACCGCAGGAATGGCTATGTATTCACAATTAATCCTAATGGAGGCAGAAGTGATGCAACTGTTAGTAATAATACTACGCGCAACGGTGAATGGGATGGGGCGTGGAAAGCGAAAAGTAAAAAACATGCCTGGGGTTGGAGCATTGAAGTAGCTATCCCTTTCAAGTCATTGAGTTTTGACGAAAAGAACGACAACTGGGGAATCAACATCTACCGAAATATTGGTCGTTTTGGAGAACGAGGTCAGTGGGCCAACTCACGTCCACCCAATCGCAGTTATTATGTCTCAGAGTGTGGCAACTTGACTGGACTGCATGGGCTAAATCAGGGGATGGGGCTGGATATAACGCCTTATGCAACGGGCAAATACAGTAAGGAATATGACTCCAAGGATTCTGATCTACTTGGGGACTTCGGTTTCGATGTCCGCTATCGACTCACGCCCAGCCTGACCTCCCTAGCCAGCGTAAACACCGATTTTGCGGAAACAGAAATCGACACACGCCAGGTGAACTTCACACGTTACCCACTGTTCTTTCCCGAGAAACGGCAGTTTTTCCTCGAAGACTCTGGCATCTTCGGTTTCGGGGGCGGAGAATCATCCCGCCGCCGCTCGGGTACTCTGCTGATGCCTTTCTTCAGTCGGCGTATCGGCCTGAGCAACAATGGACAAATTACCCCCATTCATTTTGCCGGAAAAGTGACGGGGCGTGTTAAAAACTACAACATTGGCCTGCTCGACGCGGTGGTGGAAGGAGACAACCATCCTCGCAATGCTTTCGTAGGTCGCGTCAGTCGCAATGTATTCGAGCAATCGTCGTTCGGATTCCTGACAACGGTAGGTGATCCCAACTCGGATGAAATGAACTCGGTGACGGGTGTCGACTTTCAGTACCGCAACACTGACTTCATGGGAGGACACACCTTCGAGGTAAACCTTTATGCGATAGGTTCCTACTCCGAGGATTTGGGTGGCTTGGAACCGGCCTGGGCAACCAACACGAAGTTATATGACCGGAATATCGAACTGTCGGCTAGCGTGATGGAGATCGGTAACGACTTCAACCCGGCCATGGGCTTCGTACGTCGGCGAGGAACACGGCGTTACATGCTCGGAGCCGATTTCACACCCTACTTCGAGGAAATCAGTTGGTTGCGAAACACCCACCACGGTTACGAGGCGGAACTTTACACTGATCTTGGGAATGATGTCGTAAACACCAAGCAGACCTTCAATCTGGCGTCCCTTTCCTTCGAAAGCCAGGAGATGCTCTCCTTATCGGTCTCCCACTACACCGATCGACCCAACAAGGACTTTGATATTTCGGATGGAACTGTAATCCCGGCAGGCAATTATGATTGGTGGAATGCGAGACTTTCTTTGAACACCGGTTTGTACCGAAAGTTTGCCGCAGCCAATTCCTACACCGTAGGCGGGTTTTACGACGGCAACCGGCAACAACTTTCGTCTACACTCGTTTATCGTCCAACAAAACGGATTTCACTCATCTTGGATTACTCCCTGAACCTCATTGATTGGGAGCAATTTGAGAATTCAACTATTAATCTGATTTCCGGAAGGGTTCAGTACAGTTTCACCCCGGATCTGACCCTCTTCAACCTGATACAGTATGACGACATATCAAATTCAATCGGGGTCAACAGCCGGCTGCAGTGGGAGTACAAACCGGGGGCAAAAATGTTCTTTGTGGTCAATCATGGGTACGTCGACGAGATGACCGGCTTTGTGATCAAGGACCTTGAGGTGGTGGCCAAGGTTGGCGGACTGTTCCGTTTTTAATCATTGAGTGGAATAATTGATGGGGCACATCTTTATAACAAAAACGCGATTTCTTCGTGCACAAACCAGGTGCTTTTGCCGATCATTGACCTTGGCTTTTGGCGTGTTCCTTGGCCAAGCGTTGGCGGATAACATTCCCAAGCGATCTGCGATTACGCCTGAGAGTCGGGGCACATTTCGTGGTCGGCCCACGGTAAAAGCAGTACGTGTCAATGAGGCTCCCGACATTGACGGCCATCTCATTGACATACCATGGCACTTGGCCCAGCCGGCCGGTGAGTTCCTTCAAAAGGAACCCAAGGAGAATGTGCCACACTCTCAACAAACGGAATTCCGGGTGCTCTTCGACGACGATGCATTGTACATCGGCGTGTGGTGTTTCGACACAGAAGCTGACCGCCTTGTTGCACTCAACATGGAAAGGGATGGTCATATGCGTTTTGAGGATGTGGTGATGATTACCCTCGACACCTTTCTGGATCGCAGGAACGGCTATCAATTTTCGGTCAATACGAACGGAGCGCGCGGCGATGCCACGATCAGTAATAATACCTCCGTAAGTCCCGAGTGGGACGGGGCGTGGATGGCAAAAAGTAGACGACATGTGTGGGGATGGAGCACTGAAATCGCCATTCCTTTCAAGACCATCAGTTTTGATGAAACAATTAGCACGTGGGGATTCAATATATACCGTAACATCGGACGTTCTCATGAAAGCGCTTTATGGGCCAACTCACGCACTTCCATTCGAGGCTATCATGTATCCGAATGCGGTGACCTGACCGGATTGCTAGGACTCAGGCAGGGACTTGCTCTGGACATTACGCCATATGCAACAGGTAGATACCGCAGGGACTACGAAAAAAAGGACTCCGATTTGATTGGGGATTTTGGTTTCGACATCCGCTACCGACTCACCCCCAGCCTAACCGCCCTTGCCAGTGTCAACACCGATTTCGCGGAAACGGAAATAGATAGGCGTCAGGTTAATTTAACTCGTTACCCCTTGTTTTTCCCCGAGAAACGTCAGTTTTTCCTAGAAGACTCCGGCATCTTCGGTTTCGGCGGTGGGGAGTCTTCCAGACGACGGTCACGGGATTCGTCTGACACACTACTGATGCCGTTTTTCAGCCGTCGAATCGGCCTGAGCAGTAAAGGACAAATCGTACCGATTCAATTTGCCGGGAAGCTTACCGGCCGTATTAAGGATTATAATATCGGCCTGCTTGATGCCGTGCTCGACGGGGAGGGCGGCCCGCGGAATGCTTTCGTTAGCCGAGTTAGCCGCAATCTTTTCGAGCAGTCATCCGTTGGGTTCCTAACCACCATTGGTGATCCCGACTCAGATGAAATGAATTCGGTCACAGGTGTCGACTTTCAGTATCGAAACAGCAACTTTTTGGATGGACGCACCTTTGAGGCCAATCTATTTGCGCTTGGTTCCTATTCGGAGAACTTGGGTGGACTAGAACCGGCCTGGGGCGCCAGTACAAAACTGTACGACCGTAACATCGATCTTTCAGCCAGCGCAATGGAGATCGGCGATGCTTTCAATCCGGCCCTGGGGTTTGTTCGTCGGAGGGGAAATCGTCGTTACATGGTCGAGGCCGATTTCACAACCTATCACGACAAAATCAGTTGGTTGCGGAACACACGCCATGGCTACGAGGCGCAACTCTACACCGACCTTGAAAATAAAATTGTGAACACCAAACAGTCGTTCGATCTAATTTCACTCTATCTCGAGAGCCAGGACTACATTTCGCTAAAGGTGTCGCACTTGACGGATCGGCCCGCTGAGGATTTTGAAATCTCCGACGGTTCAATCATCCCTGCCGGGAATTACGAATGGTGGGATATTCGGTTGTTAGGCTATTTGGGCATGAACCGATTATTGTTCCTTAGGCCTATGTACAAAGTCGGTGGCTTTTACGATGGTACGAGACAACAGATCGAACTCGAAACACGTTATATCCCCTGGCCCAAGCTCCGTTTAAGCGTTGATTACTCCCTGAACCTGATCGATTGGGAACAGTTTCAAGATTCCACCATTAATGTGATCTCAGGAACGGTCCAGTATAGCTTCACACCAGATTTGCTCCTATCGAACCTTCTACAGTACGATGACATCTCGAACTCTATGGGTGTCAACAGTCGTCTTCAGTGGGAGTACAAGCCGGGCGCGAAAATGTTCCTTGTGCTCAACCAGGGCTATATTGACGAAATGACCGGCTTCGTGATCAAGGACCTCGAGTTGGTAGCGAAAATCGGGGCACTGTTCCGTTTTTAGGGCTTTCCGCTCGAACCCCGCCCCGCCCCGCCCCACAATGCGGCGTGCGCTTGACTAAGCTCAAACTGCGTGATTTCAGGAATATTCGGCGACTCGAAGCCGCGTTTGAGCCGGGGTTTCACGTGCTGCTGGGCTGCAACGCACAGGGAAAAACCAACCTGCTCGAGGCAGTTTACCTGTTGGCCACGCTGCGCTCGTTCCGCGGCGTCGGCAGCGCGCAGATCGTTCGCAACAGGCAAAAGGCATTCTTCGCGGGTGGACTCGCACTTGGCCAGGCGGAGAGTGACATCCGCTATTACTGGTCGGCGGCCCAGCGCAAACTGACCGTCAACGAAAAGCCGATGCGCCGCGTCGCCGACTACCTTGGCACGCTCCGCACCGTGGTTTTCTGCTCAGAGGATGCGCTGCTGGTCAACGGTCCGGCCAAATCGCGCCGCCGGTTTATGGACCTGTTGCTCACCCAGACGCAGCCCGGCTATCTCGAGTTACTGCACCGTTACACGGAGGCATTGCGCTCACGAAACGCGCTGCTCAGACACGACTCCCCCGACCTGGCGATGATCGACAGCTTCACACGCGAGCTCATCTCGAACGGCGAAAAGCTCATCGCTTCCCGGCGTGATCTCGTCAAAAAACTGACGCCGCTCGTCCGGCTGGGCTACCGGAAAATCGCGGCCAAGCCGGAAGATGCCAGCATGGCCTACGCACCCAGCGTTCGTGACGATTTTTCGGTGGACTTGGCCAATTCGAAGGCTCGCGAACAGCGATACCGCACGACGCTGATCGGGCCACACCGGGACGAGCTCAAGCTGATACTCGACGGCCAAGCGGCGGCGCAGTTCGGCAGCGAGGGGCAGAAACGCACCATCGCAATCGCGCTGAAAATGGCGCAGGCCGACTACCTCGCCGGTATCCACGGCTCGCCCCCGATCCTGCTGATCGATGACGTGATGGGCGAACTGGACGCCGAACGCCGAGCCGGTCTGATGCCGTTAATCAGTCGCACCGGCCAGGCACTTGGCCAAGTGTTCATGACTTGCACCGAGGAAAACTGGTCCGGCGACCTTGCCGGCAATCTCCACCACTGGCAGGTCGAGGAGGGCAGCCTAAAGCGAATGGATTAAACCGCCGCTTGGCCAAGCCCGATGTTCAACCGCCAAAGAGTCGACCGAACAGTTTGTTGAGCAGGACCTTCCAGGTAATCTTGGTGGCGACCTTGTCGAAGAGCGGGCGCAGGTCGCTGAGTTTCTCGACTTCCTGCGCAGTGTAACCTTCGATGTTGAGGTTAACATCGCTGGATTGCCCGGCATCGGCGAGGTGGGTGAACTTGAGCCGCTCCCACGAAAAGTTCAGGTTGCCGATGGTGAAGTAGAGGGGCGACTCGCCAAGCGCATGTTGTGCGGACGACTTGGCCAAAGCATCCGGCAGCGAAATGAGATTGCGCTCGCCACCCTTGGTCTCCACAAGGTTGAACTCGATGATACCGATGCGCACCTGCCGGAAGTGCGGCTTGAGCTTGCGACGCACGTTCATCAACTCCGAGAAGTCGCAGTCGATGAACAGGTCGTCGATCCGGAGCATCGGTGAGCCGCCGTATTCGGGCAGGTTATAGATAGTGACATCAGATGCTGCGACGGTCGAGTTGAGCGGGAAACCAATCTCGAGCCGACCGATCTTCGCATCCATCCCCTGCTCACGAAATTCGCTGACGATCCACCACTTGGCCAAAGCGTCCTTGGTGAGGAACAGGCCGATGCCCAAGACCAGCAACAGGATGAGCAGGCGAAACGCCCAGCGGAACAAAAACCGCATCACGCGGGCTTACCAAATACCGCCCCCGCTGACAACGCGAAACACGGCTTAGGCCGGGCCGGGCTCGACGAACTGGAGCACCTCGCGGTGGTTGAGCTTGCCGGTGCCGAGCTTGGGCAGCTCCTCCATCACCCGCAGGTCGCGCGGCACGCAGAGGTTGGTCATCCCGGCCGCGGTGACGGCGCCGCGCACCTCGGCCAGCTGCAGCGCCGGCTCATTGGTCACAGCGACGAGTTTCTCGCCCTTGTCCGCGTCTGGTACAGCCACCACCGCCACCTCGCACTCCTCGCCGTGCTGCGGGAATGCCCCGGCCAGAGCGTCCTCGACGGCGGTGAGGCTGACCATCTCGCCGCTGATCTTGGCAAAGCGCTTGGCCCGGCCGCGCACCCAGAAGTAGCCATCGGCATCGACGTGTATGATATCGCCTGTGTCATACCAGCCATCGAGCGCCTGAAAAGCCGCATTGGCGTCGGCGTTGAGGTAGCCCTTCATCACGTTGGGACCGCGGACGAAAAGGCGGCCGGCGTCCTTCACGCCGTCCACCGGCTCGAGCCGGTGGTCGAGCCCCGGCAACAGGCGGCCGACAGAGCCGAACCGGTTGTCGGCCTTGGTGTTGGCGCACAACGCCGGGGCGCACTCGGTCACACCGTACGCCTCGGTAATGCGAACGCCGAAGCGGCGCGCCCAGTTGTCGGCCGTGGCCTGCTGCACTTTCTCCGCGCCGGCGAGCAGGTAGCGCACATTGCGGAAATCGTATGGGTGCGCCTTGCGTGCGTAACCGTTGAGGAACGTGTTGGTGCTCAGGAACAGCGTTGCGTTGGAGTTGTACACGGCGGTCGGGACCAACCGATACTGCAGCGGCGAAGGAAACACCGTGGTGCGGATGCCCCGGCATAGCGGCAGCAGCGTGCCGACGACCAACCCGAAGCTGTGAAACATCGGTAGACAGTTGAAGACACTGTCGGTGTCTGTCACATCCACGGCGGCGAACAACTGCCGCAGGTTGGCGAGGATGTTGCGGTGTGTCAGCTCAACCCCCTTGGGCACGCCCTCCGAGCCGCTGGTGAACAGGATAACCGCTGTCCGGTCGCCCGGGATGTTGAACCGCTTCTGGCCAAGCGCCAGTCGGTGCCTGAGCAGCACGCCCAGCTTGGCCAATCCGGGGATGGTCTTCCGGATGTCTTCGAGGTAGATAAACTCGATGCCAGCCGCCTCCATCAGGGCCACGTCCAGCTTGGCCTTGGTCAGGAAAGCTCGGGAAGTGACTACCTGTTTTAGCCCGGCCAACTCCGCGCAGGAAAGCATTAGCGACACACCGGTGGAGTAGTTGAGCACGGCGGGAATCCTACCGATACGCCACAGGGCGAGCAGCGTGACCGGTGTACCGTTCACGTTGGGCAGCAATACGCCGACCCGCTCCCGCGCGGGATCGAGCCGCTGCCGAAGCCTCCCTCCGAGCACCTCTGCGCCGACCATCACCATGCGATGCTTCAGCCGTTGCCCGGTGAAGTCCTCCAGCACCACCGTGCGGGGGCGGTCGGAGGCCTTGGAGGCGATCTCTGTGAGCACATCCCCGTGACCATGCTCCATCTCCACATAAAACTGCTGCTCGATCATCCGCTCGCGCAGCCATCGTGTCAGCGCCTCGCGTATATCGCTCGAGCCGCTGAATTGCTTGACCGGCGCCTCCAGCAGATCACTGAAGTGTACGCTCATGCGGGGGAAGCATTTCTTCCAACCAGACTGCCGCGACCACGGCAAGCGGTATGCGTTACGCAAATGGCAGAGGATCAGCCGAGCATCGGTCTTGTGGAGTAGAAAACCGGTGCCCTCGAACAGCTTCATCAGGCAGCCGGTCTCGGAAATGCGCCCCTCGGCGAAGAGAATCAGTCGGCCGCCGCGCTGGAG
>JASMKO010000093.1 GCA_030749225.1 Verrucomicrobiota bacterium | reverse complement strand
ACAGGATTCGAACCTGTGAAGGCTAAGCCAGCGGATTTACAGTCCGCCCCGTTTGACCGCTTCGGTATCCTACCCCGAAAAGGGCGGCGGATTACGCCAAATTGTGACGCGCTTGTCAAACCCCGTTTGGGTTTCTATCGTGCGCGCCCATGTTTGACGCGCTCAGCGGTAAGCTCCAGAAAACCTTCCGGAACCTCCGAGGCCTTGGGAAGATCAGTGAAACCAACGTTGCCGAGGCTCTGCGCGAGGTACGCATGGCCCTGCTCGACGCCGACGTCAACTTCAAGGTCGCCAAGCAGTTTATCGCCCGCGTGAAGGAGCAGTCGCTCGGCGCGGAGGTCGTCGCCAGCATCCAGCCGGGGCAGCAGATCGTCAAAATTATCCACGACGAAATGGTCGCGTTGCTCGGTGCCGAACGCAGCCAGCTTGACCTGCCGCGTGGGTTTGCCCAGCCGCTTTGCCTGATGCTGTGCGGTCTGCACGGCTCCGGAAAGACAACCTCCAGCGGTAAGCTTGCCCGACTACTCGCCGCCGAGGGACGCAAGCCGCTCCTCGTCGGCGCAGATGTCTACCGCCCCGCCGCGATGGACCAACTCGAGACCCTGGCCGGGCAGCTTGACCTGCCGTGTTTCCTGATGCGCGGCGAGAAGGACGTGCTCAAAATCGCCGACGGCGCGATGGCCCAGGCCAAGGCGGACGGCATCGACGTGGTCCTTTTTGACACCGCCGGACGACTGCAGATCGACGAGCCGCTGGTGCAGGAACTCGTCCAACTGCGCGACCGGGTACAGCCGCGCGAGATCCTGCTCGTGCTCGACGCCGCCACCGGACAGGAGGCGGTCAGTGTCGCCACGCATTTCGACGACGCGCTGGGCATCACCGGCGCGATCCTGACCAAGCTCGACGGCGACGCGCGCGGTGGCGCCGCACTCAGCTTCCGCGAGGTCACCGGCAAGCCGGTCAAATTTGCCGGCATCGGTGAAAAGCTCGATGACTTCGAGCCATTCCACCCCGACCGGATGGCGTCGCGCATCCTCGGGATGGGCGACGTGGTGAGTCTCGTCGAGAAAGCCGCCGAGGCGGTGGACGAGGAAGCCGCCCTCAAACTCGAAGAGCGGATGAAGAAGGGGCAGTTCACACTCGAGGATTTTCTCGAGCAATTGCGCCAACTCAAGAAGCTGGGGCCGCTCGAGGGCATCATCGACATGCTGCCGGGCGGCGGCGATGCGATGAAGGGGGCCGACCTCGGCAAGAGCGAGAAGGAGTTCCGCCAGATGGAGGCAATGATCTGCAGCATGACGCCGCAGGAACGCCGAACCCCGGCGATCCTCAACGCGCGCCGCCGCCGCCGTATCGCCGCCGGCAGCGGTACCACCGTCGCCGCGCTCAATGGCCTGCTCAAGCAGTTCGCCCAAATGCAGAAGATGATGAAAAAAATGGGCAAGTTCCAGAAGATGATGACCAAGATGGGCGGCGGCATGGGCGCAATGCCCGGCATGGGCAAACTGCTCGGCCGCTGAGCGGAGTCATTCTGTAAGATTAAACGCAGAGGACGCGGAGTGCCGCAGAGAAGAAGAGAGTATCCCGTATTGCGGGAGTGCCTTGGAGTGCATGCGCTTTTCGCCGTTTTTTTATCTGCGAAAATCTACGCCGTCTGTGGATTCAATTTTCGTCCCGGTGACTTCGCGGCCATGCATGGACCGGATCTGCCACTCGCCAGTTCGGCGGATTTTGAGTTCGATGCCACCGTCGGTCAGCGTGTTGAACACCGGCAAGCCCCGCTTGGCCAAGCGATCCAGCAACGCGGCCGAAGGGATCTCCGCGTACGGATATGTTCCCGCACTAATGATAATCGCCTTGGGATCAACTGCCTCGAGTAGCGGTTGACCAAGCGGTTCGCCCACGCCTGGCACGGAAGCCACAACGATGTCGCTCCGCAGATCCAAGCCACTCCCAACCAGATCAGCCTGTCCTGCCGACCCGAGGTCGGAGAGCAATAGCAAACGCAGGCCGTGCACTTCACGGACGAGCACAGTCGCGTTGTCGTCTGCCTTAGGCAGCCGGCCACCGCTTGTTGGATGAAGCACCTCCCAGCCAGTGATGGAGTTACCTCGAGCAGCAATAACCGGCGGCCGACCGGATTCCTCCAACCCATCCAACATGGCCTTGTAATACGGCGAGTTGAACCGAGTCGGGTTGATGAACACCACCGGCCAGCCAATCTCCGGAGCGAGGCTGCTAAAGCCCTGCACGTGATGACGATCGCCATGCGTTGCCACGGCCCACGGCGGGGCGTCGTAGCCGCTCCTCCGCAAAAACGACACCACGACGAAGCGGCCGCCGGACTCACTGCCACAGTCAATCAACAGAGGCTTGGCATCGTGCGGCTCGACATATAGCGCGGAACCGCTGTCGAGTGGTAGCACGGTCAGCCTGAATTCGCCGCGCTTGGCCAAGCTCTCCACCGCAAATATGACAAAGGCCAAGCCAACCAACGCCAGCGTCCCCAAGCGCTTAGTTTTCAACATCAACGGCATCGCCCACACGACCAGCGTCGCCACGTAAATCCACATCAACCAGGCGGACGGCGCAGTGACGTACCAATGCCCCAGCGGAAACGCTGCCGCCACCTCGCTGAGACAAATCATCCCGGACATCCCCAGCCAGGCGCTGTGGGCAAACAGCCCGGAGGCGAACGGCATCCAGACGGCACAAATCAGGCAGCCCAGGCTGGCGGCCAGTGTGACTCCGGCGAGCGGCACGATGAGCGCGTTGACAAGCAGCGTCACCGGCGTGAATAGATTGAACGTCGATGCGGCCAACGGCAGCGACCCCAGCCAAGCCGCCGCGGACACGGCGAGCAGCGGCGTCACGATGCGAACCATGAAACGCGACCCCCACGACCACAACTCCGGCGGCAGCAACGGGTCGGGTTGCAGCCGGTTTTGAATCCGCTCCTGGATGGGCAGGGCAAACATCGCGATGGTTAATACGACGCAAAACGAGAGCTGAAAACCGGTCAGGAACAACTGCTGTGGCTCCCATAGCAGAATCAGCACGGCGGCAACTGCCAGCGAATTCACAAGATCACCGGGGCGCTTGAGAATCCAGCCCAGTGCCACGATGGTCACCATGACCGACGAACGCACGGCCGACTCCTGCCAGCCAGTGACGGCGACATAAAACCAAAGCATCGGGATCAGCAGCAGGCCGCACGCGGCACGCGGCAGCCGGATGAACCGCATCAACTGGACAAGAATCGCTGCGATCATTGCGATGTGCAGGCCGCTGATCGCGAAGACATGCATCGTGCCGGAGTGCATGAATGGCTTGGCCACTTCGCCATTAAGCGACGTGCGCCAACCCAGCGTCATCGCCCACAGCAGGCGGACGACATCGCCGTCCCCGCCGAGCGGCTGAGCCAAGGCGTCGCGCGCCCAGCGCTGGAAACGGACGGACAGCGGCGGCGCAGGTGGATTGGCCTCGTCGAGGAGTCGACAATCCCGCTGCGTCTTGGCGCGAAGCTGAAAGTGAATGCCATGCCGGGCAAGGTGGTCGCGGTAGGAGAACATGCCGGTGGCTGCGGCGACCGGTGGCCGTTGGATGACACCCGTCACCTCAAATTGGCGGCCAGCATAAAGGCGCTTTGCCAAGCGGAACGGCGCGGTGACATGCACTGTGCCACTGACAGCCAATCGGCCGGTGTCCGTCTCGATTTCGCTAACAGCCAGTTTCACCATCGAGCGCCAGAACTCCTCTCCGTTGACCTCACTGACGCGATGTTCCGGCGTGGTGGCCAAGCGGCCGGTCAGCGTGATGATCTGCTGCCCGTCGTCGAGTTGCTTTCGAAGGTCATCAGCCGGAATCCGGTAGAGGTGGTACGACTGGTTGGCCAGCCCAAGGCCGAAGAGAAGTGGCAACAACCGGATCGGCCGGGCCACTTTCAGCACGGCAGTCAGAGCGGTCGTGGCGGCACAGGCAGCGAGGAGCGGCCAGAACGGCAGCCAACCGGCATCGGCCACGGCAATGCCGAAAATATACGGCACCGCCAAACGGACCATCGGCCGTTTCATGTGCCGGTTGTCGCGGTTTTGCGGCGTGAAAGCCAAGCGAAAAACGCGGTCCCGAGCACCGCGCCGACGGTGTCGATGCCGATGTCAAGAACCGAACCATAACGCTCGGCCGTCCATGACTGGTGCCACTCGTCGAACGCCGCGTATGCGGCGGCGATCAGCGCCGCTTGGCTAAGCGCAGAAAACGTTAGAGGCACTGGTGCGACGCCCCTAGCCAAGGCGCGACAGATCAGGATCGACAAAATCGCATACTCGGCTAGATGCGCGATTTTGCGCACGACAAGTTGGACACCGACTATGGACTCATGGGAGATACCCGGTACGAACCATTTCAGGATAGGCCCGATTAAACGCGAGGTTTGCGCGCCTGAAAAAAGGTCGGTTGAGAAAAAGAAAATAACGCCCATCCAAGCGACCACCCAAACCCATGGATTGACTCTCGACAGGTTGAACCGTGAGTTCATCAGAAGTCGACGTTCTCAGAACGAAGCTGTGAATGCTCAGCGTTTGGCACGGAAGAATGCTGCAGCCTGATCAGCCGGCAGCACCGCTGGGCTTTCCAACGAAATTGTCCGCCACGAGGCATTTACGCCTGGCGCAGTCTGAAGCTGGCCCTCGAACCGGATCGTGAAGGTGCCGTCCGCGTTCCGGGCGATCTGCAGTGCCGGCGGTCCTGGCTCAATGACCCGGATGATTCTCACCAACGGTTCAGCGGCGTTGCCACTTTTATCCCGCACCTTATACGTCCTAGTGAAAACACCCGGCGAGCCAGTAGGGATGATCCCAGAAACCTCGATCAAACTGCTGATGTCGCCGTCCGCATTGTCCCATGCCGTTGCTCCCGCATCCGTGTACCTATCCCCGACATGGATCGTGACACTCAACGATCCGTTCAGTGTGATTACTGGCGGCACGTCATCCAGCACCGTGACGGTGCGGACCACGGGTACGGCGATGTTGCCGCTCTTGTCCTTGACGTTGAACGTGATTGTATGCACGCCTGGCTGGTTCACATTGTCGGCCCCTGTTGTCTGGATCGACGAGGTGACATTGCCGTCCACGTTATCACGAGCCGTCGCTCCGGCGTCCTTGTAGACATCCCCGAATTGAACCGTAACAGCTTTAAACCCATTCAGCGTGATCACAGGTGACGTCTGATCCTCTACTGTAATCGTCCGAATCACCTTTTTAGCTGCATTACCGCTCTTGTCCTTTACATTGAATGTCATCGTATAAATTCCCGGTTTGCCTGTGAGAATCACACCCGACACCCGAATTAAACTGCTAATGTCCCCGTCCGAGTTGTCGTATGCCGTCGCCCCGGCATCCGTATAATCACCACCGACAGGAATCGCGATGTTCGAAGATCCGATCAGCGTGATCACGGGTGGAACAACGTCCGCCACCGTAATCGTACGGATCACCGCTGCCGCTGCGTTGCCGCTCTTGTCCTTCACATTGAACGTTATCGTATAAATCCCGGGCTTGTTGACGTTCACTTCACCCGTGGCTTGGAGAGAACTTGTAACCGCCCCGTCAACATCATCAATTGCCGTCGCACCGGCATCCGTATAATCACCACCGACAGGAATCGTGATATTCGAAGATCCGATCAGCCTGATCACGGGCGCAGTGTTGTCGGTCACGCTGAACGATACCTCGACCAACTGGGTGTAGCCGTCGTTCTCGAGAAACCGTGCTACATATTCGCCGGGTGGCAGCCCGGTCGTGAAGGTAACAGAACCGTCTGTCAGCCCATCGCCGGCGATCTGGGTACCATTGACAAACGCCCACAACAGGCTCGGGGTTTTGGCCGGGACCATGTCCGGTCGGTAGACCGCAATCCAATCCTTCGGGTTGCCGGGTCCGTTGGCAAAATGGACCGTGATCGGCTGCGCAGGCAGGTGCGTCTCGCTGCCCATGCTGAGCCCGGGCGGTTCCGCGATGGTGAACGTCGCGCTGGCCAACTGCATATAGCCGTCGTCCTCGAAGAGACGTGCCACGTAGTTGCCGGATGCCAACGCATCATTGAAAACCACCATACCGTCACTGCTCCCCTTCCCCGGTGTCTTCGAGCCATTCACGTAGGCCCACGCTGACGCGGCGGCGGAGCCAGGGATCGCATCCGGCCGGTAGATTCCGATCCAGTCCTTCGAATTGCCGGGGCCGTTGCTGTAAGTGACCTCAATCGTCGAACCGAATTTATAGACCTCGCTGCTGATCGCAAGGCTCACGGGTGGCGGAATCTGCGCAACGATGCGAGCTGAGAAATTACCGCGCCCGTCGGCAGGGGACTGCAACTGCCACTCCGGCTTGGCGCTCGTCCCGATGTTGAGCCAGTAGCTGTTGGCGCTTTCCCCCTTGGCTGGTTCGTCGTGCCGGAGCAACCCCACCTTCCCGATGCCAGTCAGGCCACTGAAATCGAACGCCCACGTCACCGATGTGACCTCCTCCGGAACGAGCACGCGGAGGTCGCTGACAGTGACCATATTGTACCCGGCTCGCAGCGAAAAGCGATCGCTCTCGAACAGCAAATCTCCCGGCTTTTTCGCACCACCCTCTCCCGTCGTATCAACATTGTTCGCAAAAAAACGCAGCACGCCCTTCTGGCCGGACTCAAACGGGTTCAGCGCGGCATAATACTCGAACTGAATCTGGTTGATCATCCGCCGGCTGCCGTCTAGGGCAAACGTGTCGCCAATCTCGCTCGCGGCGATCTGGATGTCGCCCTTGACACCGCGCGGATTGTCATACACCACTGAACCGTCAGGCGGCAGCGTCAACTCGCCACGCGGATTGACCGCCACTTCCGCCGAGCCATGGCTCTCACCATCGTTGAGGTAGAGGCGAACCTTCCCCTTGGGAATGTCGCCGAAAGGTGAAAGCGCGGCGTAATACTCAAACTGGATGGCTGTTAACTCGCTGTTGTCGCCGTCCAGGATCACCGTGTCGCCAACCTCCTTTGAAGTGAGGTACACCTTGCCAAGGGAGGTCTTTGCATTCTCATAAATCACTTTTTGATCCTCCTTGCCCAATGGCACCCCGGCCAGCCGCGCGGCAAAGTTCGAACCGTCCTCGGTTGACTTCAATTCCCACTCGCCGTTGACCTTTTCCCAAAAGTCGTCGTGACTGTCGCCAACGGTCGGTGGATCGTATAGCAACAAACCGGCCCGGCCGACGCCGAGGTTCAGGAACTCGACCGACCAGGTGACCTCCGACGTGTCCTGGGGCAGATCCACACCAATCCCATGGATTGTAACCGTGTTGTATTTGTTTTGCAGCGAAAAGAGGTCGCTTTCAAACAGCAGCGTGCCCGGCTGATATGCCACCGGACGGATCTCGGTCAAGATCTGGAAATCAATGGCCACCGACGAAATCGATTGTGCGACGACTTGACCCTGAAATGCCACGACACTGCACGCCAAAAGCCAGTCTCGAATGGATAATGCTCCTCTTTTCACGAATCAAACAGTGGCGGAATCTCCCGTCCGCCTGGCCAAGTCTCAGACCAAGCGCTTGGCCTCGTCAATGCCGGAGAGATCGCAAGCCCGTAAAATCACTCCGCCGCCACAAGCCCGGGCACCTTGGCCAAGGCAGCATCCAGCTTCGAGGCATCCTTTCCGCCGCCGCGGGCCTGCGTTGGCTTACCACCCCCCTTGCCACCGACGACCGGGGCGATGGCCTGGATAATTTTCCCGGCTTGGATGCGATCCGTCTGCGAATCGGCGACGCTGGCCAACAGCACCACCCGCCCGGCCTCAACCGCGCCCAGCACTAAAACGCCCTCGAATTCGCCCTTCATCACATCGGCCACGGCCTGAGCATAATCTCCGTCTGCTTGGCCAAGGTGGGCCGTGACAACCGGCACGCCGCTGATCGTCTCCGCCTTCGTCAACAACTCCCGGGCCATCTCGGCCGCTTGGCTTTGCCTGAGCGCCTTCAACTGTTTCTCCAGCTTCTTGACTTGGCCAAGCGAAGCTTCGACCTTTTTTTCAATCTCGCGCACCGGCGAGTTGAGCGTCTCGGCCAGGGCGGCGATCCGCTCGGCATCGGCCCTGGATTGTTCCGCGGCCACGAGACCGGCCACGGCTTCCACCCGCCGCACACCGGCGGCTATCGCCGACTCGGCGCTGATGCGGAACAGCCCAACCTCCCCCGTGGCGCGCGTGTGCGTGCCGCCGCACAACTCCATCGAGTAACCGTCCAGCGCGCCGGCCCCGCCGCCGATCTGCACCACGCGCACCTTGTCGCCATACTTGTCGCCAAAAAACTGCAGGATGCGCTCATTGCCGCTGACCTCACTGTAGTCCGCCTCGGTCCAGCTCACAGGGGCGTTTTCCAAGATATGCTCGTTGACCAGCCGCTCGATGTCGGCCAATTGCTGCGCCGTCAACGCTTGACTGTTGAAATCAAACGTCAATTTCTCCGGGCCAACATACGAGCCCTTTTGTGAGGCGTCCGGGCTGGTAACCTGGTGCAGCGCCCAGTGAAACAGATGCGTGACCGTATGGTGCCGCTGGATCGCGGCCCGGCGCGCAGTGTCCACCGTCACCTCGACTTCGCTGCCTGGCTCCGGCGCGGCATCGCCCTTGACGACATGCAGGAAGGCATCGCCGACTTTTTGCGTATCGCTGACCGTCCAAGTTTTGCCGCCGATCGCCAGCGTACCGGTATCACCGACCTGCCCGCCCATCTCGGCATAGAACGGCGAGCGATCCAGCACAACGCCGATTCGTTTCTTTTCCTCGACAACCTCCGTCACGGTGGCTGTGGCGCTTAGTTGTTCAAACCCGACAAACGCCGTCGCTGTATCCGAGGAAAGGCTCGAGACACTGATGACCTCCTTCTTTTGCGCGGCCCTTGCGCGGTCGCGCTGCTGCTCCATCAATCCGTCAAACCCGATAATGTCCACCGTCAAACCGGCCTCGCGCGCCATCAACTCCGTCAAGTCCAGCGGAAAGCCGTACGTGTCATAAAGCTTGAACGCAAAAGCGCCTGTCAGTTCTTTTTCATCCCCCAACCTCCCGGCTTCCTCGCGGAAGAGGTCGATGCCACGGTCGAGGGTTTTGTTGAACGACTCCTCCTCGGTTTGGATCGTTTGCCGGACAATCTCCCGGCGTTTCATCAACTCGGGAAACACATCGCCCATCGAGTCCACCAGCACATCGACAAGTCTGTAAAAAAATGGTTCTTGAAACCCGAGTGTACGGCCGTAGCGCACGGCGCGACGGAGAATGCGGCGCAGGACGTAGTTGCGATCGGTGTTGCCGGGCAGAATGCAGTCGGCGATCGAGAAGCTCAGCGTGCGGATGTGGTCGCCGATGACTCGGAACGCCACGTCGACCTGCTCCTGTTCAGTCGGCTCGGAGGCAGGCAGCGTGGAGGCGTATTGTTTACCGCTCATTTTCTCCAGCTCGGCAAAGAGCGGACGGAACACATCCGTGTCATAGTTGGAGACCGTCCGGCTGAAGTCGGTAAACCCGTTGGTCGACTGGATGACGGCGGCGACCCGCTCGAAGCCCATCCCGGTGTCCACGTGCCTCGCGGCGAGCGGCGCGAACGAGCCGTCCGGATTGGCGTTGTACTGGATGAAAACGAGGTTCCATATCTCGATGCATTGACCGCTGTCGGCATTCACGAGGTCGCCCTTGGAGTCGCCTTCCGGGGTGAGGTCGATGTGCAGTTCACTGCACGGGCCGCACGGGCCAGTATCACCCATCATCCAGAAGTTATCCTTCTTGTTACCATTGACGATTTGCACGGCGGGATCCAGCCCTGCAGCGGTGAAGATGGCCGCCCAGCAATCATGCGCCTCCTGGTCGAACTCGCCCGGGTCTCCCTCGCCCGGCTGGTAGACAGTGGCGTAGAGCCGTTCCTTCGGGAAACCCCAGACGCCAGTGAGCAGTTCCCAGGCCCACTCGATCGCCTCCTTTTTGAAGTAATCGCCGAAAGACCAATTGCCGAGCATCTCGAAGAAGGTGTGGTGGTAGGTGTCCAGTCCCACGTCATCGAGGTCGTTGTGCTTGCCGCCGGCGCGAATGCACTTCTGGGTGTCGGCGGCACGTCCGGGGGTGTATGGGCAAGTCAGCTCGCCGAGGAAGATAGGCACGAACTGGTTCATGCCGGCGTTGGTGAACAGCAGGTTGGGCGCATCCGGCATGAGACTGGCCGACGGCACGATGGTGTGCTGTTTGTCCTGAAAAAAATCGAGGAAGGATTGCCTGATCTCCGAGCTGGTCTTCATCGTCCGGCCGCAAGAAAGCGGCGGCAGGAAGAAAAGCCGTCCAGACGGCCAACTGCAAGACAAAGGACGGCGGATTTGAACGGAACCGCTGCAACAGCAGTCAGTTGCCATCGACGACACCCGGCCAGTTGGGTGCATTTTCGCGTGGCCGAGAGCCGCCAACGCGGGTAGGGTTCCCGCGCGTTTTCGGAACGCAGCCCCGTGCATTTTGAACATTTCCAGATTTTATTGTTGACGGCGCTCGTCGTGCCGTTGCTCGGCCTCTTCCTTGGATGGGCGTGGCGGCGGCGATGCGAACGGGTGGCGCGCTTCATCCACGCCAATCTCGTGGAACAGCTCACGCTTGGCCTCTCCACGGCCCGGCGCAAAGCCAAGCTTGGCCTGCTGCTTGGCGTCGTGCTGCTGCTTTTCGTCGCGCTGGCCCGACCCAAGAGTGGCTACGAACTGCAGAAAACCGAAACCCGCAGCCTCGATATCCTCGTCGCCGTGGACACCTCGCGCAGTATGCTGGCCACCGACCAAAGCCCGAACCGGCTCGAACGAGCCAAGCTGGCCGTGCTCGACCTGATGCGCCTGGCCAAACGCGACCGGCTTGGCCTGATCGCCTTCTCCGGCACCGCGTTTCTACAATGCCCACTGACGATCGACCGCAACGCCTTCGTGCAAAACGTCAACTCGCTCACTACCGACATCATCCCACAGGGCGGCACCGCCATTGGCGAGGCGGTCAACGAGGCACTGCGGACGTTTGAAAAGGAAGAGGATAACCACAAGGTGCTCGTGCTGATGACCGACGGCGAGGATCACGAGGCCGGCGTGACCGATGCCGCCCAAAAAGCGAACGACATCGGCATGAAGATTTTCACCATCGGCCTTGGCTCCGCAAAGGGAGAACTCATCCAGTTGCCCGACCCGAAAACCGCCCAACTCAAGTTCCTTAAGGATGAGAGCGGCAACGTCGTCAAGTCGCGCCTGAACGAACCGCTCCTGCGCGAACTCTCAACCGGCACCGGGGCGTTTTACCTACCACTGCAGGGGGCCGACACGATGGAGCGTCTCTACGAGGCCGGCTTGGCCGGCCTGACGCCGAACCGGATCGAAAACCAAATGACCAAGCGCTACTTCGAACGTTTCCAATGGCCGCTTGGCCTGGCCATTCTGCTGCTGCTCGGTGAGATGCTGCTCGGCGAGGGCCGCCGCCAACCGGGCAAAAACAGGGTCGCTGCCCTCTCCGTGCTTGGTCTGCTGCTCCTCACACCGGCCGCCTTGGCCACGCCGGCGGATGCCCGGCGCGCGATGGAGCGGGACGATTTCGGAACGGCGTTGCGACTTTACGAAGAATTGCTCGAAGAGCACCCCGAGGATGCCCGGCTACATTACAACGCCGGGGCTGCCGCGTATGGCGCCGGGGAGTTTGAAAAGGCGCGAAACCATTTCAACTCGACCCTCGCCTCGCCCGAGGCTCCGCTCCCCCTACAGCAGCAGGCTTTTTACAACCTTGGCAACGCAATGTTCCGGCTGGGCGAAACCACCGACAACCCGGACGACAAGGCCAAGCAATGGATCGACGCCTTGAAAAAATACGAAGGCGCACTCGAACTCAGCCAACAACTCGAGGACACACGGGAAGACGAGGACGCCAAATTCAACACTGGCATCGTCAAAAAACGGCTCGAGCAACTGAAACAACAACAGCAACAGGGCGACGACCAGCAGGAACAGGACAAGAACGAGGAGCAACAGCAACAACAGTCAGGCGACCAGAAAAAAAAGGAGGAGCAACAGCAGCAACAGGAACAAAATCAACAGCAACAACAAGGCGACGACGAGAAAAAGGAGCAGCAACAGCAGCAACCCGGCGAAGACCAGAAAAAACCAGAGGAGCAGAAAAAACAGAGCGGCTCCGCGGGTGAGGATGAAAAAGAACAACCCCAGCCCAGCCAAGGGCAGGAGCAATCCGAAGCCGACCAGGCGCAGCCGGAAGGCAAAATGACCCCCGAGCAGGTGCGCCAGCTTCTCGACACCCTTAAGCAGCAGGAACGCTCACTGATCTACCGGCCCGTCCAAAAGGGCAAGGCGAACAAACGGGGTATCACGAAAAACTGGTGAGATGAGCCGGGGCGTCGCTTTTAGTTTTGTGTGGATGCTCGCGGCGAACGCGCTGGGGCAACAGGTCAGCGCCAGCCTTGACCGCTCCACTACATCAGTCGGTGAGAGCGTCAATTTGTCCATCGTTTGCAACGATTTTACGCCATCGTCCCAGCCGGTGCTGCCGTCGATTCCCGGGCTGCGCTTTGCCAGCGCCGGGACATCCCGACAATTCCAATTCGCCAACGGCAAACGAACCTCGTCGTACACTCTCAACTATCAGGTCTCGCCGCTCAAGTCGGGCAACTACTCCATTTCCCCGATCCAGGTTCGACACGACACGCGCCTGTTCAGGCCTAAGCCGCTCACGCTCCGCGTGCTGCCGGCGGGACAGCGACCCAAGAACGACGATGGCCTGTCGCAATACGCCTTCGTCCGGCTGCTCCCCGGCAAGACGGAAGCCTATGTCGGCGAGGTCATCCCGTTGGAAATCCAACTCCATTACATCGACGGCGTGAACGTGCAGCTCCCGGAGCTGACCGCCGACGGATTCAAAGTCGCCGCCTTCCCCAAGCACAAGTCGTCGCGGATGCAAAAGGGCAACCGCATCTACCAGGTGCTCACCTTTCAAACCGCCGCTACGCCGCTCAAGGCGGGCGAACTCCAACTCGGGCCGGTGAAACAAAGCATGGTGCTGCGCCTCCGCAAGCAGCAAAGCCGGCGCAGCCCGTTCAACGATCCGTTCGACGGTTTTTTTGACCGCTACCAGCAGGTGTCAGTCAACCTCGAGGCGGAGGCGCAGTCGATCACCGTCAAGCCGCTGCCCACCGCAGGCCAGCCGGCCGGTTTCAACGGTGCCGTTGGCCGGTACACGATGCAGGCCAAGGCGTCGCCGCTGGAGGTGACGGTCGGCGACCCGGTCACGGTGAACATCCAAATCTCCGGCCAGGGCGCCATCGAGTCACTCAACCTGACCAAACTCGACTGGCCCGGCTTCAAGAGCTACGAGCCATCCGTCACCACGACAAAAGACAACCCGCTTGGCCTGCTAGGCACGCGGGCGTTTGAGCAGGTCGTAATCCCGGAGAGCGACACTCTCGCCGAGGTACCCCGGATCGAGTTCCCCTACTTCGACCCGGTCTCGGGCCAGTACCGCCTCCTGGCCAAGGGACCGTTTCCACTCAAGGTCAACCCCGGCGACCAGCCGGTTGCCCCTGCCGCCGGCTCGGCACCGGAAACCGAGGAGCCGGAGCCACCTCCGCAAACCGACATCCTGACCATCAAGCACCACCTCGGTCCGCTTGGCCAAGCGACCCCGCTCATCGCCCGGCCCGGCTACTGGCTGCTGCAGTCGATTCCCCTGCTACTCTGGCTGGGTGCGCTCGCGTGGCGGCGGCAGGCTAACGCGCTTGCCGCCAACCCAAGGCTGCGCCGCGAGCGGCAGGTGGCCGGGCTCACGCGCGTCAGCTTGGCCAAGCTCGAAACCTGGGCCGAAAGCGGCGAGGCCGGCCGGTTTCACACGGAACTAGCAGATGTGCTACGCGAACAGATCGGGCTGCGGCTCGACATCCCGGCCGAGGGCATCACCGGCGACATCATCCACAGCCCCGCCGCGCACCAGCAGATCAGCGAGGCGCATCGCGACGACATCCGGCGGCTGTTCACTGCAAGCGACCAGGCCAGTTACGCCGGCTCGCAAACCACCGGCGAACTAAAGGCCTATCTCGACCTGCTGAAGAATCTAATCCACTCTCTCAAATGAACCGCCGCCGCCCTAACCGACTCCGGCTTGGCCAAGCGCTTGGCCTGCTCGCCGGTATCTTTTTGTTCGGCGGCTCCGGCTTGGCTAGCGAAGCACAGTTCGAGAAGGCCAACCGCCTCTATGAAACCGGGCAATTCGCCGAGGCCGCCGCGCTGTACCGGGCCGCCACCACAAACGGCGTCTCCGCCAATCTGCTGTTCAACCTCGGCAACGCCCACTTCAAGTCCGGCCAACTGGGCTGGGCGATGGCCGCCTACCACCGGTCGATGCGGCTTGACCCGCGCAACCCAGAGACCGCGGCCAACCTGCGCTTCGCCCGCGAGCAGGCCAACACCCAGCCGCCGCCGCTCACCCTGCGCCAGCGCTGGCTGCGCCGACTCTCAATCGGCGAGTGGACCACACTCGCCTCGACAGCGATCACCCTGTTGTTGCTGCTGCTGACGGCGAGACAACTCAAGCCGAATGTGTTCGCGAGCAAGCCGGGCTGGATCCGCCTCCCGGCGGTGGGTGCGGTGGCTGGTGCGTTTTTGTTGGCAGTAGCGGCGGCGGATCACTTTCTCGATCGGCGCGCATTCGTGATCACGCCCATGGCGGTCGTTCGCAACGGGCCGCTGGAGGAATCGCCGGAATCGTTCAAGGCCCCGGACGGGACGGAACTACGCGTGCACGACCGCAAGGGAGGTTTTCTCGAGATCGAGACCGGCCTTGGACAAAAAGGCTGGATTCAGGCCGGCAACGTCGAACTACACAATCCGTAACGCCCCATTAAATGAACGCCAGTGAAAACCCGTTACATTTCGAATTACAAAAGGGAAAGGTTCAGTCTGATAATTGAAGACTTTTAATATGTGATGACAAACAAACAGCACTGCTAAATTGTTTGAGATTCATTTTTTCGTTGAAAACCAAGCGGGAGGCAATACAATGTCGGCCGCTTGGCCGGGATGTGGCGTGGCTTGTTTAGCGCGCTACATGGATTGCAGAGGTCGCGAGTTGGAGTTTCCGACCCTAGTTGACTCACCGAGTAATGGTTAAGACATGTCCAAACCAATTAAAAAACCGTTTTTTCTTTTCGCAGAACCGGATCAAAAAAGACCGTGGTTCACAACGGCAGTATCGACTCTGATGCTGTGCCTGTGGCCGGTTCCGCTGATCGTCATTCTGCTCATCTGGAGCTGACACCTGCCCGCGTTGGCCCTAGGCTTCCCTGTTTCGTTGTCTGATTTTATTCGTTGACGCCGGCTTGGCTGGTGTTGGAAGGTCGCCCCGTGAACAAGCTCACTTTTTCCGTAATCCTCTCCCTTGTTTTCAGCGCGTCGCTCGTCGCCGCGGACAAAAAATACAAGGCCATCTTCGACGGCAAGACGCTTGATGGCTGGACGCAGCGCAACGGCACGGCCACTTATTGGGCCGATAAAAAAGCCGTCGTCGGCAAAACAACCGAAGGCAGCCCGAATTCATTCCTCTGCTCCGACAAGGAATACACCAATTTTGACCTCGTGTTTGAGGTCAAGGTGGATGACCGACTTAATTCCGGCGTGCAGATTCGCTCGCAAACCAAGGGCGGCCCAAAAGGGCGCGTGAACGGTCCGCAGGTGGAGATTGAGGCCAGCGGGAAAAACGGGGCCGAGGCCGGCTACCTGTACGGCGAAGCGGCCGGTGGCTGGATGACCCCAGCTGCCAAGCGCAAACCGCACAAGCATTTCAAGGACGGCAAATGGAATCGTTATCGCGTCCTGGCCAAAGGGGCAAACATCAAGGTATGGATCAACGACGAGTTGATCTCCGACCTGACCGATGAAGCCAAGTGGAAGAGCCACCCTAATGGGTTCATCGGGCTGCAGGTCCACGGCATCCGCAGGGGCACCGGCCCTTACGAGGTGCGCTGGCGCAAGATTCAGATCAAGGAACTGGACTAAGCCGGATTCGGATTTCTTGGGCTCACGCCTATCGCCGTTCCCGGCTGGGGACTCGGCGGATACCGGTGCGCCTCTCGCGCTCGAGCTCGGCCTCGAATCGTTTCAATGCCGCACGCGCAACGGTCAGTTCCTCCCGGCTCAACCGGCCGTCGCCGTCCTTGTCGCTACGGCGCAGGACGCTCCCGCGCGACTGGCCGGACTCGTCGTCTCGACGCATGTCCCGGTTTCGGTCACCTCGGCTGCTCCTGGGGGAGCGCACGAGGTATCGTGTCAACCAGCCAATGTCCTTAAACTTGCCGGCCTCAATCTGCTTTGATAACGCGTCCCGCTCGGCGGTGTTCAGGCGACCATCCTTGTCAGCATCATACTCGGCGTTGATCTCCTTGAATCGCTTGTCGACCCATTGTCGTGCTGTCTCAAACTCCTCCCCCTCCAGTTCGTTGTCACCGTCCTTGTCGAACCGGGCAATGACCTCGTCCGGGTAGCGGAACTGGCGGCGGGACGAACGCTCGCGCGACTGAGGCTTTAGACGGTCGGTGCGGATGATTTCCCGCTCGGCGGTATCGAGCCGGCCATCCTTGTTGGCGTCATACTTGGCCAACAGAGCCGTGTACACGGCGGACAGATCGTCCGCCTTCGCAATGGACGCGAAGACCAGCAGCAGAATAGCGATGATGGATCCGGTTGATTTCATGGCTTCAAATTCCTGGCAACTTGTTTCTACTTCACCTCGAACGGCAGCTCGTCGAGCGCGCTCCATTCATCTCTAAACAGCACGCGCACTTTCATCATGCAGTTTCTGGTAATGCGCACAGGGCGGCCGTATTTCTGTGCCGCAGGTGAAATCCCCCCCCCGATCAGGCGCGGGTCGGAGTCGTCCAGCGTGTAGTACAACTCGCCACGGGGTGCGGCCATTTCCAGTTCAAAACCGGGATCGACCACCCCGCCGCGCTTGGCCAAGCCGGCGGGCTCAAGGTCAGGAATCAGGCCATGCTTCCAGAGTTGGTCAACCACGACTCGCGACCGAGCCGGGATGTACTCGTTGAGCCAGCGATCCACCTCCGGCTGCCAGTCATCGTCGAGCGTGCGGGGCCGATTGCCCCCGCCGCCGCGTGAAGGAGGCGCCCAATTGCTGCTATGCGGATTGCCCCACCGAGCCGACTCACCAATGACCGCGAGGCGCAGTTTGGCGACCCGTTTGTTCAAAAGGCTGGCCACGGACTCGGGAGCCAGCACGCCGCCGTGGTTGAAATGTTTGTGGACTCGATCGGCCACCCGCATGCGGAACTCCGCGTTGTGCAGGCACTGCTGCCAGATCCATTGCGGGTTGCTGCGAGCATACTCATCGCCGGCGGGATACGGGCCGGTCCGATCCTGGTTAACTTCCAGAAACGTGTGCTCGGCGTCCCAGATGTAGTAGCGAAACCCCTCGTCGCCGTTGCGGTTTCGGATGCCATACCAGTTGTTGGCAGAACGATTCGCGCCGAACGAGGTGATCGGCGCATCGAGGTTGCCGCCGTAAAAGATCACAAGCATGTAGTCAATCAGGTTGTCCGGGGCGAGCAGCACCTCGTAATCCGGGTTGCGTGTGCCGTCGGGGTCGTTGCCCAAAAGTTTCTGGTACGCCGCAGTACCTCCTACCCCGTCCTTGCAAGTTCGCCACAGCCGTTCCCACGCATCAAGGTTGCCGTCTGTAGCGAACAACCCGTACTGGGTGTTGCCCTGCCCCTTGCCCCGGCCGCGCCCGATCTTGATCACGTCGAAATCGTCTGCCTTGCCCTTGAAATACGATTCGCCAAAGGAGGCCTCCGGGCGTTCACAGGCGTTAAACAGCCCCCAGTATTGGCCGTTGATGTAGAGGTGGCAGAAATAACCCCGGGCGGTGGACTGGCCCATGGCCAACTGCAGGTCGCGGTTGAACTGATCCCGCATGAATGTGCAGCGCGGATCGTGGCTCAGACTCCACGAGTAGTTGCTGAAAGTGCGCAGATCGATGTTGTCGAACTCCCGTGCGGCCGCCTTGCCGAACACGGGGTACTTCAACTTGGCCGGGCCGTACTCGCTGCGGAAGAAAAACCGGAAAGCATGCTTGGCATTGCTTGTCATGCGGCTGAACCCCCCACGGATGCGGACACCGCAGTTCGCCTGGAATCCGTCGCTATCGCCGTCCCGGATCAGTTCCAGCGAGCAGGGCCGCTCCCAGGCACGCCCGTCCTCCTTGGCGTTGGCGTAAATGCCCTCTTCATCGCCGAACAGGTCGTCCATGTTCATCACGAGCGAGTAGCTTGGGATCGACCGCAGGCCGTCGAAAATCTTGTCACGATACCGCGCGTCGTTGACCACGCGCTGATCCATTCCGTAGTCCACGCGATTCGACCCCCACTCATAGTGGAACCCCGGCGCTGGCAGACCGTCCGGCGACTGACGCACAACATCCTTAAGGAACAGGTATGTCTGCGTGACAACCTTGGTCGGCTTGTGGCCCGGCTTGAACGCCGCCGCACGGATTACCGTGGTTTGGGAAACCGCCAACGAGCCGTCCAACACCAGGCCGTTCTCGGCAGTCGGCACCGAGCCGTCGGTCGTGTAACGCACCACGGCTCCGGGCGTTTGGGACGAGATCATCAACTCAAATGGTTGCTCATAGAATCCGTGGGATTCACTGAAGGCGAGCTTGGCCACCCTGCCTGCAAGGGTTTGCCCGTTCGGCGCGCCCGGTGTCGGACGAAGGAAATAAACCGGCGCAGCGATCAGCGAAGTCTTGGAGGCAGGGTCCAGCTGCCAGTCCGCCGGAATGCCGTAGGAGATGTCATCCCGCTGTTTGGACTTCATCAGATAGTGATGCGCCACTGTCCGGCCGCCTGGCTGCACCAAGCCAAGGTACTCGCCACCCGCGCCCAGCTTGAAATTGGCGTGCAATTCCCGATCCGCCCGTGCTCGGTTCGAGCCGGATGCGAACACCAGTAGATATCCACCGGCCTCAATCTTGATGGCAGGGAACGCCCACTTGGCCAAGTCATCAGCATCATCGGTAAGTGTCCAGCCAGCGAGGTCAACAGTGGCGTCGCCGGCGTTGTGAATCTCGATCCAGTCGGACCGCTCGCCGTAGGCGTCCTTCAGGCCTTTGTCATTGACTGCAAGAAATTCGCTGATGATCACCCGGTCCTGCGCTTGGCCAAGCGAACATGCAAAAAAGGCCAACAACGCCGCCAGGATGACAGAATTACGCCGCATAAGAATTCCAGTACGAAGCTGCAAAGAGAAAAGTTTCACTTAGCCAAGCGGCGTAGAAAAGAAAAAAGGCGCCGGAAAACCGGCGCCTTACTTGAATCTCTGCCGTAATCGAACAGCTTAATCCTTCTTACGGCGGTCGCTGCGGCGGCGGCGCTCGGCATTCTCGCCACCCTGGCCCCTTGTTCGACGCTCAGTGGCTCGGTCGCCGCGGCGGTCGTTGTCACGCCCTCGGGCACGGTCAGCCCGCTCGGAACCCTCTCTCCCCCTTCGGGAAGACAGCCCCTTGCGCGCAGCTTCGCGCTCCGCCTTGTCCAGTTTACCGTCGCCGTTCTTGTCGAACTCCTTCACCAAGCGGGCACGGTAGTCACTCCCCCGACTGGAACGATTATTATCACTGTTGGCTCGACTGTTGCCACTTCGGGATTGGCTCTGGCTGATTCGCTTCCTCAATGCCGCCATGCGTTCCTTACCTTGTTCTTCTGTTATTTCGCCGGCTTTCATCGCAGCACTAATTTGCTTGCGAGCTGTCTCGATACGCTGACGAACTCGGTCGCTTTCGCCGCTTCGGGATTGGCCCTGGCTGATTCGCTTCCTCAATGCCGCCATGCGTTCCTTACCTTGTTCTTCTGTTATTTCGCCAGCTTTCACCGCAGCACGAATTTGCTTGGTGGCTGTCTCGATGCGCT
>JASMKO010000092.1 GCA_030749225.1 Verrucomicrobiota bacterium | reverse complement strand
CGCCCTTGGGATTGGTTGCCAATCCCAGCAACTCGTCAAACCGATTGCGCTTAGCCAGTTCAAACTGCGCCTCTAGCCGGATCCGTTGATCCGCATGGGCAAGCAGATTAACGAGATCCGAATTGGGTTGATCGGCAAAATCACCGCGGAGTAACTCGGCAACCTGTTTGCGTTGTTCCGATTTCCGGATCGCCGGGTCATCGACCATCCAAATGCTGCCAAGTTCATTGGGCTGCCATTTGCCATCCCAGTTGGCCACGTACAGCGACCCGTCCGGCCCGAAGTTGATCGCGCTGGCCATCATCCCAAACAGGAAGATGTGTTCGTCGACCATTTTGAAATAGGCACCCTTCGGCTCGGTCTTGAAGGCGGTCACCTTTTGCACGGGAAACTCGCACAGGAAAAACGCGCCCTTGTAGCGGTCGTTCAATGCCGTGCCCGGATTGTACTTGAAGCCACCCGGGCCAACGGAGAATTCGCTCATCGGCGGCGTGATGTAGGCGGCCTGCCCGGGCCAGTGCGGAAGCCAAAGTTTTTCGTCGATCCACGGACAATACTGCGGCGTCTGCGTGCGGCCGGGCCAGCCGCCCTTCTTGAACTGCCAGTTCAACCTCCAGCCGGAGTCGCTCCCCTCGGTGATGTACACGAACCGCTCGCGTTCCTCGCGGATGTCGCCATCGTTGTCCACCGAGAACAGGTTCCCAAAATCATCGAACGCTAGTTCCTGCACGTTACGCAGCCCAGTAGCAAACACCTCTAGGTCACTGCCGTCCCAGTTGCAGCGCAGCACGCCGCCGGTGTTCGGGTGATGCAGTAGGCGGCCCTCGCGAGTGCGAACCGAGAAGCCGTTGTCGCCGACGGAAAAATACAACTTGCCGTCCGGCCCGACCGTCAGCCCATGCAGGTCATGCCCGTCAAGCGCGGCGTGCACACCGAAACCATGGAAAAACACCTCCCGCTTGTCCGCGTACCCGTCGCCGTCGGTGTCGTTCAGTTTCCAGACATCCGGGTAAATCGTCGCAAACACATCACCCCGGTATGGGAGAACGCCGGCCATCACACCATTGATCTCCTCGTTGAACCCCTCAGCAAAGATTTTTGCGACATCGGCCCTGCCATCGCCGTCCGTGTCCTGCAGCAGATGAATCCGCTCTTTGACGGCCATGAGGTCATGCCAATCATGCCAGCCATCGCCGTTCCGATCCACAAGCCATGATTTGTTTTGTTCGCTGAGTTCAGGTGCCATTTTTGTCCGAAACATCCTCCGCAGCTCCGGTATGTTCTCGTTCGAGAGGTCATCAATGACCCACTCCTTGTGGCCGCGGATGTCGATATCCACCGTCCCCCTGCGAGCGGTCTCCACTACAAACAGCCGTCCCTTGTAATCAAAACTTAACGCGACAGGATTCAGCAACATCGGCTGCCGCGCCCACTCCGTCAAATGCAGCGACTTATCATGCAATTCAAACGGAATCTGGATTCGGGGATTCTGACCAAGCGCCTGGCCAATCCCGAGTGTCATTCCCATAGCCCAAACCAAGCGCAGCGGCATTGGATTGAAAAAAAACGTTCGCACGGTTCACCGGGATTGTCCTTGGTTATACTGGGGATTCAACCTTTCATTGTGTCGGGCAGGAAGAATTCCCGATTGGCGAAGCGCTTGGCTTGACGGTTCGGGTGGCGAGGTAGAGGATGCGTGTACCCAATTTGCTTATGACAACTCCCCAGATTTCTCCGATCCGTCGTCGCGCGTTCTTCAAGACAGCGGCCCTGACTGGTGCCGGCGTGGCGTTTCCCATGGTCTTACCACGACGTGTGTTCGGCGCTAACGAACGACTCAACATCGCAGCGATCGGTTCCGGTGGCAAAGGCCAGGTCGACATCGACGGCTGCGAGAGCCAGAACATCGTCACGCTTTGCGATGTCGACTCCGGCAAGGCGGCGCATATGTTTGAACGCCATGCAAAGGCGCCAAAGTATGCCGACTTCCGCAAGATGCTGGAGAAGGAGGCGAAACACATTGATGCAGTGACGGTTTCCACCCCGGACCACACCCACGCAACAGCGGCAGCGATGGCCATTAGGCTGGGCAAACATGTTTACTGCCAGAAACCTTTAACGCACTCAGTTTTTGAGGCCCGTGTGCTGACCGACCTCGCGCGCAAACACAAAGTCGCGACTCAAATGGGCAACCAGGGCCACTCAAACCCGGATTCCCGTCGATATGTTGAGTTGATCCGTGCCGGGGTGCTGGGTGATGTGAATGAGGTGCATATCTGGACGGACCGGCCCATCTGGCCGCAAGGCATTGGCCGGCCGGCCGGCTCGCCGCCCGTGCCAAAAAGCCTGGACTGGGATCTGTGGCTTGGCCCGGCTCAGAAGCGTCCTTATCACCCTGCCTATCATCCATTCAAGTGGCGCGGTTTTTGGGACTTCGGCACCGGCGCGGTGGGCGACATGGGCTGTCACAACTCCGATCTCGCCTATTGGGCGCTGGACTTGCGCAATCCCACGACACTCGAAGCAGTGTCATCCGGCATCAACTCTGAGACCGCGCCCAAGTGGTCGATCATCACTTATCATTTCCCTAAGCAGGGTAAGCGCAAGCCGGTAAAGGTCGTCTGGTATGACGGCGGTAAAAAACCGGATCCCACCTTGGCCAAGCAGAAGTCGCTGCCCGGCAACGGCTCGATTCTCATTGGCAGCAAGGACTCTCTCTACATACCGATGTACTGGGGGAAGGGCACATTTCTCTCCGGAGCCACCGAGGCGGATCACAAGAACGTGCCGGAGACAATCAAGAAGCCGACGGACTTCAATCGGCACCACTACCTCGAATGGATCGACGCCTGCAAGGGCGGCAAACCTGCCTGGTCAAACTTCGACTATGCAGGGCCGATGACCGAGGCGATGCTGCTTGGCTTGGTGGCGTTGCGCACCGGCGAGAAGATCGAGTGGGATGCCAAAAAGATGCGCGTCACCAACCTGCCCGAAGCCAACGAACTGGTGCGCCGTGAGTACCGCAGGGGCTGGGTGCTGTAGCGGGTTCTGTCCACGCTTGGCCAAGGGCGGAATCTTCCCTAGCCTTCCGAAGTGGCCCTGCCGCCGGATTATCACATGCATACGCCCCTCTGCCATCATGCGGAAGGGGAGCCAACGGAGTACGCTGCCCAAGCGGTTCGCATTGGCCTGACGGAGATCGGGTTTACCGAGCACGCGCCGATGCCAGGAGACGATTTCGATGACTGGCGGATGCTTGAGCGGGATATGGATCGGTACATCGAAAAGATCGACCTCGCCGCCGTTGAGAACCCCGAAGTAACTATACGAAAGAGCTTGGAGATCGACTATGTGCCGGGCTACGAAGAATGGATTTATGATTTGGCCAAGCGTTATGAATGGGATTATTTGATTGGTTCAGTGCATTATCTTGGAGTTAAGTGGAGTTTCGACCACCCTGATAAGCGGGATTCCTGGGAAGGGCGGGATGTCGATGCCGCTTGGGCCGAGTATTTCGAGACCTTAACCCGTTCCGTCGCGCTCGGGGTGTTCGACATCATCGGCCACTGTGATTTGATCAAGGTTTTCGGCCACCGGCCAAGCGGTGATTGCTCCGCGATGTGGCGTCCGTTTTTGGAGGAAGTCAAACGGCAGGATGCAGCGATAGAGATCAATACCAACGGCTTGAACAAGCCATGTGGCGAGATGTTCCCGGCACCGGCACTGCTGGAGCTGGCGGCCGGGATCGGGGTGGGTCTGACATTTGCCTCGGACGCCCACCGGCCGGGCCGGGTCGGGGATCAGTTCGACCAGGCTGTTGCCTTGGCCAAGCGCTGCGGCTTCACGCGATACCGGCATTTTGCCGGGGGCCAATACGAGTCCGTTCCGTTTTGAATTGAAAAATGCCCGTTTCTGTCCCCAACTGTCGGCCATGAGTAGTGTCTTTGAAGGGCCAGTTTTTGTGGTGCGGGACAACATCGACACCGATCAGATCATCCCGGCCCAATACCTGAACTTGATCCCGACAATCCCGGAGGAATACGAAAAACTTGGCAGCTATGCGATGATCGGACTGCCGGAGTCGCTGTATCCCGAGCGATACGTGACCGAGGGCGAACTGGACTCGAACTACGCGATCGTGGTCGCCGGGCGGAATTTCGGCTGCGGCAGTTCACGAGAGCACGCCCCGATTGCGCTTGGCTCCGCCGGCTGCAATCTGGTTTTGGCTGAAAGCTTCGCACGGATCTTTTTCCGGAACTGCGTGGCCACCGGGGAGCTTTACCCGTGCGACCTCATGGAACGGCTCTGCGAGGTGCTAAAGACCGGCGACGAGGTTCGGGTCGACCTTGATGCAGGAACAGTCCTGCTGAAAGCCACCGGTGCGGAGCATACGATCAAGCCACTGGGCGAGGTGCGCCCGGTGATCGACGCCGGTGGGTTGTTCAATTTCGCCCGCGAGAGCGGCATGATCCCCAAGTGATCTTCCCGCTTGGCCATGTGGGCCATCGATGCCTGAAAACAACAAAACGCGCGTCGTTGTCGGCATGAGTGGCGGGGTGGACTCCTCCGCGGCTGCCTCGTTGCTGGTCGAGCAGGGGTACGATGTTGTCGGCATCACGCTGAAGGTTTGGCCGCAGGATTGCCTGGCCCGGGCCGAGGACAAGTGTTGCGGGCCGCAGGCGGTGATGGATGCCCGCTCGGTGGCCGACAAGCTCGACATCCCATACTACCTCGTCGATGAGTCGGCCGAGTTTCAGCGGGATGTGATCGACTACTTCGCGACGGAATACAAGGCCGGCCGCACGCCGAACCCCTGTGTGATGTGCAACGAGAAGCTCAAGTTCGGCACCCTGATCACCCGGGCGCGAAGGCTCGGCGCAGAGTATGTGGCCACGGGACATTACGCCCGACTCGAGCAGCGCAACGGCCGCACGATGATGCTGCGCGGGAAAGATGCGCGGAAGGACCAGACGTACTTCCTGTTCTCGCTTGGCCAAGAGCAACTCGCGCACATGAAGTTTCCTCTGGGCAACCTGCAGAAAAGCGAGACGCGCGAGGTCGCCCGGTGCGTCAGCCTCAAGACGGCGGAAAAGCAAGAGAGCCAGGAGATTTGTTTCGTGCCGGACAACGATTACAAGCGGTTCCTGACGACGACAGGTCTGGTGGAGGAACACCGGGGGGAGATCGTGGACACACACGGGCGCTTGCTCGGGCATCACGACGGGATTGAGTTTTACACGGTTGGCCAGCGGAAGGGGCTGAGGCTCTCCTCCTCGACGCCGCTGTACGTGGTGGAGCTGGATCCGGAGAACAACCGGTTGGTGGTCGGCGAGGAGGGGTTGCTGCTGAGGAACGAGTTTCGGATCGATCGCTGCAACTGGATCGCGTTCGAGCACTTGGCCAAACCGATCGAGGCGACGGCAGCGATCCGGTACAACCACCCCGGCACCGAGGCGACAGTGATACCCGGCGAGGACGGGCGGGCCACGGTCAAGCTGCAGGAACCTCAGCGGGCGGTCACCCCCGGTCAGGCGTGTGTTTTCTACCAGGACGACCTCGTGGTGGGCGGCGGCTGGATCATGCGGGATGGAGCATGAACCGCGGCTTGGCCAAGCGGAGTGACACGGGCATAAAACGGTCACAAAAGGTTTGCCGGGGCGGCGGGTTTGTGTCTTCATCTCCCGCCCTGACGCACGGTTGGTGCACCTCACTCGGCTACGATCCGCAGGCCCGGCCACGGCCATGCCAGTCCGGCTCCTCCGAAAAATGAGTCTGGTACGAGTCCATGTACACTACTCTGGGCGAGTGCAGGGAGTGGGTTTCCGATACACAGTGAAGTCCCTGGTTCCCGGGTACGACGTTCTAGGCGTCATCCGGAACCTGCCTGACGGCCGGGTGGAACTGGTCGCCGAGGGCGAGCGCGATGAGTTGGAGGCGTTTCTTCAGGCGGTTCGGGACTCGGGCCTGCGACGTAACATCCGTGACGAGGAGATCGTATTTGGTGAAGGTCAGGATAATTTTAGAGGATTTGAAATCACGGGGTGATTTCTGTTGGACTGAATGAAGTATGCCTTGATAGCAGACATCCATGCCAACCTCGAAGCGCTCGAGGTGGTGCTTGAGGATGCGCAGAAGAACAACTGCACGCATTACGTGTGCCTGGGGGACGTGGTCGGCTACAACCCGAATCCGCGTGAGTGCATGAAGATCGTGCGCGACATGGAAATGCCATGCATTATGGGCAACCACGACGAGTATTGCGCAGGCGACATTGACTTGAGTGGGTTCAACCCGCATGCCAGCCATGCCATCACGTGGACACGCGACCAGTTGATCGATGAGGAGCGCGACTGGCTCAAGCGGTTGAAGTACCTCCGCATGATCGCGAACTTCACCATCGTGCATGCCACTCTCGACGCGCCGAAGCGCTGGGGCTACGTGATGAGCAAACTCGATGCGGCGGCCAGCTTCACCTACCAGAATACGGGCGTCTGTTTTTTTGGTCACACCCATGTGCCGTTGGCTTTTGTCCGCGATAGCAGCTCCGTTACCGGCGGCAAGTATGACATGTTGACAGTCGAGAAAGGCAAAAAATATTTCATCAACGTCGGCAGCGTGGGCCAGCCCCGGGACGGTGATCCCCGCGCCGCATACGTAATCTACGACCTAAAGGCGGGAACAATCGAGTTGCGCCGGCTGGAGTATGATTTCGAGAAAACGCAGGCCAAGATTTTGGAAGCCGGCCTGCCCGAGCGCCTGGCCAACCGGCTAGCCCTCGGCAAATAATCTCCTGTCGGCGCGGCTAAATCGAATCACCGCCCTATGTGGGCATTGAACTCGCGACCGGAATCGCGACATGCACAAATTAAGGCAGATCTTCGCCTTCGTGGCGCCCTATGTGAAACCGTACTGGGGCCGGATTATTGCCGGCATCTTTTTCGGGATTCTCTTCGGGGCATCGAACGGACTGGTGTTGTGGGCGACCAAGACGATGCTCGACCGGCTCGTACCGCCGAAAGCCGCCGCCGAGGCTACCACGGCCCCCGAAACTCCCGGCAACTGGTTCAGCGAAACCGCTTCCTCGATCCAGTCCGACCTGCTCGCCACACTTGACCCGTGGCTGCCTCGGATGGGCGACGAGTTGACGGGGATGCAGATCGTCGGCGGGCTGCTTGTGTTCCCACTTCTCGTCGGCTTCCGCGGTTCCTCAAAATTCCTCGGTGCCTACTGTCTCGCCTGGGCCAGCGAACGCGTGGTCAACGACCTGCGCGTCGGGGTGTTTCAAAACCTGAGCCGCCTCTCGATGCCTTTCTTCAACCGAGCCACGACGGGCGACCTTATCACGCGCATCAACGGGGACGCGCTGCTGTTGCAAACCTGCCTTGCCTCCGGGGTGAGCATCCTGGTGTCCGAGCCGGTGGCCATCGTGAGTATTTTCACTGGGCTGTGTCTGATCGACTGGCAACTGACCCTAAGCATGCTGGTACTGTTCCCCATATGTGTGATCCCGATCGTGTACTTCGGCAAAAAGGCCCGAAAAGCAACGCGCAAGCGGGTGGCCGCCAACATCGATCAGTCAAGCCTCGCGGTGGAGATGTTCTCCGGCATGCGCGTCATCAAGGCATTCGGGCTGGAGAACACCCGAGTCGACCGGTTCCGCGAGCTCTCACGGCAGTTGATCAAGCAGACCATGAAGACAGTGCGCTCGCGGGAGATCGTCGGCCCGCTGGTTGAAACTGTCTCGATGATCGGCATTGGTGCACTGATCCTGTATGTCGTACACACGGCACGTAGCATGCCGGACTTGGTGGTTTTTTTCACCGGTTTGATCATGTTTTACACGCCCATCCGCAAGCTGGCCCGTATGCACGTGCGCATCGAGGAGGCCAGCGTCGGCGCCCAGCGCCTGATGCACGTCCTCGACGAAAAGCCGGACATCCTAGAGCATCCCGAGCCCGGGCCAGTAACCGGGTTCGGGGATAGCATCCAGTTCGACGCCGTCTCGTTCGCGTACGAGGATGAACCGGTGGTGATCGGGCTTGACCTGACCATCCCGAAAGGGAGGAAACTTGGCATCGTCGGCGAGAGCGGTTCCGGCAAGAGCACCCTCATCAACCTACTGTTTCGGTTTCATGATCCCGACACGGGTGCTGTGAAACTCGACGGGTGTGACCTGCGCGACTTGAGCATCAAGGGATTTCGCGGGGAGATGGCACTCGTCAGTCAGGAGGTGGTGTTGTTCGACCTGACCGTGGCGGAGAACATCGCGCTTGGCCAAGCGGACTGCAGCCGCGAACAGGTTGAGGCCGCGGCACGGCACGCGCACGCACACGAGTTCATCATGGCGTTGCCCGACGGCTATGACACTCGCATCGGCGAGCGCGGCGTGACACTTTCCGGCGGCCAGCGGCAGCGCTTGGCCATTGCACGGGCGTTTGTCCGGGATGCCCCTATCCTCGTGCTGGACGAGGCCACCGCCGCGCTCGACTCGAAGGCCGAGGCCGAGGTGCAAACCGCTATCGATCGGCTGGCAAAAAACCGCACTGTGCTGTGCGTGGCTCACCGGCTTTCTACGCTGCGTTCAATGGATCGGATCATCGTCCTGAGCCGGGGCAGGATCATCGAGGAGGGCAGTTTCGATGAGCTTTTGGCCAAGGGAGAGGTGTTTTCCGGCTTGGCCAAGGCGCAGGGCATTAGTGCCTGAACCGACGCGCGGCCAAGCGATTGGTTTAGCAGTAAACCGTTATAATTCGCTTGCCAAAACGAGGGCATCGCGATAGAGCACCACCTTTCCGATGAACCCATCCATCCTGACCACTCCCATCTTGGCGTCCGGCGGCGACCACGGCTACCTATACGGGCTGTTTTTCCTGATCCTCGCGCTAATCATCGGTGCGGCGGCGCGGCATTTTCTGCACAAGGTGCCACTGCCATTCACGGTGCTGCTAATGATGATCGGCCTCGGGCTTGGCTTTATCTTCCGGGGCGCTCACGAAGGCGGTGCACATGGCGTCGGACACAGTGCGGGGCATGAAGGTTTTCTTGCCAAGCTGCTTGATGCGCTGCGTGGCTCCATCGAGTGGGGGGCCAATCTTGATCCTCACCTCGTGCTGTATGTGTTCCTTCCGATCCTGATTTTCGAGGCGGCATACGCGCTGGATGTGCACGTCTTCAAGAAATCATTTTGGAATGCATTTTACATGGCGGGACCAGGCATCGTGACAGCCACAATGATGACAGGGGGCTGCGTCATCGCCATCTATTCGCTGGGCTGGGGATTAACTGATTGGAATATCAGCACGGGGAATGTGGGTATTTATCTTGCAATGCTTTTTGGTGCAGTCGCGAGTGCCACCGATCCCGTCGCAGTAGTGGCGCTACTCAAGGAACTAGGCGCAAGTAAAAAGCTGGGCACCCTGATTGAAGGAGAGTCGCTGCTAAACGATGGCACGGCGATCGTAGCATTTCTGTTGCTAATCGGTGCGGTCACAGGTTCAGGCGTGTTCACTGCATATGGCGCTGTAAAAGGATTTTTTTACATAGGACTGGGCGGAGCTGCGCTTGGCATTCTTATCGGCCTTGTGGGTGTGGCGTGGGTCAAGCGGGTATTCAACGATCCGCACGTGGAAACCTCAGTGATGCTGATGACGGCATACATGGCTTTTTATGCGTGCGAATATCTTCTTGGCATGTCCGGTGTACTTGGGCTTGTGGGATTGGGCCTCGTCTGGGCGGGAATAGGTCGCACGCGGATTAGCCCTGAGGTGCAGCACTTCATGCACGAATTTTGGGAATTCGCTGCCTTTGTGGCCAACGTAGTCATCTTCATTGTCGTCGGCGTAGTCATCGCGCTCAAGGTGCACCCGAAGCCCATAGACTATCTCATGCTGGGGCTGGTTTATGTAGCGATCCACCTCGTGCGTTTGATCAACATCACTCTCCTGTACCCCATCATGCGTAAAACAGGCTACGGGCTTCCAAAAAAGGACGCTGTGGTTGTTTGGTGGGGGGCATTGCGCGGAGCAATCGGCTTGGCATTGGCTCTTGTGGTATACGGCTATGCACCTAAACTAGAGTTTGATGTCAAAAACGGTGGCCACGGCTACACCTCAGATTCTAAAGTCTTTTTCGAAGACGCCGACGGCAACCGGGAAGAGTGGGATGCCACGCTGACCTTGGCGGCAGTTCACGGGGAAGCCCACGGGGAGAGCCATGAAGGCGACGATGAAGAAAACCATGACGACGGCCATGCAAAAAGCCATGAGGATGGACACAAGGATGGTGCCATCGCCGGATTGGCCATCGCCGACTTTGATTTAAAGCCATTCGATGAAAACGGAGCCACACTGGCCAATGAGCGTGAACGTTTGGCCAATGGCAAGATCGTGATCGAAGGCGGTGGCTCAGGTGCAGTGATTGAGGCCAATCTGATCGGAATCTCCAAGCGGATTCGCGACCAGTTTCTCTTCCTGATTTCCGGCATCGTGCTGCTGACGCTGCTCGTCAACGCCACAACAGTTAAGGCGGTTGTGAATGGGTTGGGTCTGACGCGCATTCCGGCGGTCAAGGCCAAGATGATGACTGCCACCTCGGCCAGCATCGTGCAGAACTGTGAGAACGAAATGGATGTTCTGAAGTCGGACTCTTTCCTCGGCGGCGCGAACTGGAGCCGTGTGCGCGAGTTCCTGCCGGAGCCGATTGTAATCACCGATATCGATGGAGATCCGGATGCAATTGACACGGTCGCCGAGACGCGACGGCGCATCCTTGAGAAGGAGTCGAGTAGCTACTGGAAACAGAATCGAGAGGGACTCCTGGGCGCAGCGGGTGTCAACCAGCTTTACAATAACATCAAGGAACTGATCGACCAGGGCGGCAAGGTGCCGTTGAGCAACCGGGATTACCTAGACAACATCTGGCAAGTGCCCAAGTGGATGGAATCGCTCAAGGGCATTCCAGGCTTCAAGCAGATGTTCAGGGATCGACTAGCCACCACCTACGAGTCGGCCAAGTCGTTTGTCATCGCCCAGGAGGAGGTGGCCAAGCTGGTCGACAGCCTGGTGGCCAACACCGAGGGCGATATCGGAAAGGAGGCGGCAGACGAAAAGGCCAAGCAGCTGCAGGGGGAAATCATGCAGAACCGCCTGCGCGGGCTGAACTTCCTGCGCGACATGCGCGAGAATTATCCGGAGCTCATCGTTGGCATCGAGACGAAGGATGCTGCCCGGTCAGTGCTCAACCACGAGCGTAACACGATCAAGAAACTCAAGGCCGCAGGCACAATCGAGCTGGACGAGGCTGACCGGATGATCGTCGATGTCGAGGGCCGCATGAAGGATATCATGGATCGTCCGCTGATTCTGCGCCTGCCTGAACCAGAAGAAGTATTGCGTGAGGTGACCTGGCTGAAGGGACTTTCTGTGGACGATATCTCCAAGATCACTGAACTCTCCAAGGAGCGCACCTATAAGTCAGGAGACATGATCATGGAACAGGGCGACCGCGGCGACGGGATGATCCTGATCACCCGGGGCAGCGTGAAAATCTCGATCATGGACACGGTCGTGGACATCCTCGGCCGTGGCAGCGTGATTGGGGAGATGGCCGTGCTGGCCGGTGTGCCGCGTACCGCCGATGTGATCGCCGACACCACAGTCACCGCCCTCTGGATGCGCCGCGACGAAATGAATGAGGCGATGGAGGAATCCCCCGCCTTGGCCAAGGGCTTGTGGGAGACCGCCGGCCGACGATTCGCCGAGAACCTGCTCAAGAGTCAGGAACCATATCTAAACCTGTCGCAGTGGGAATTCCGGCGCTGGCTCAGCGGTGGGGAGGTCGTCTCCCCGGCGGCGGACGACTCCCTCGACCTCTACGGCAAGGTGGCCATCCTCCTCTCCGGAACCGCCAATGTTCCGGGCTCAGACGAACCGGTGAAAGCGATCACGCGGCTCATAGCCCGCGAGGCCAGTTTCCTGGAAGGAGCCCGGGTCTGGCTTCGCTCGGAGAGTTGAGCCATCAACACGGATGAGTGAAAATGAGTGAAGCGGAATCCGTTTCGCTGGCCAACCGGGGCCGGGCTGCCTTCAAGCTCGGGACTCTGGTACTGTTGGGCTGCACCCTGCTCTTCTACATCACCGGCTGCCTCTGTGGCATGAACGCCGGTTACGGAAAAAAACTGTGGAGCCTCTCCGATGACCGGTGGGAATTCACCGAGTGTCTCTACTTTTCCGCGATCACCCTGACGACCATCGGCTACACCGACCTGCTCGGCACCGAGCAGTGCGCCGTGTACCGAGATGCCAAGGGCCGATTCCGCTGGGAAAGCAACACCGACGCCCATCAAGAGGAGGGCTACGATCCCACCAGCGAGGAGCCTTTCGCGGACTTCACCCCCTGGACGCGCACGCTGACCACACTCATAGCGATCATCGGCATGTCGTTTTTCCTCTACGTCATCGCACAGGTGACCTCGTTTTTCGTCGAGGGCCAGTATCAGGAAAACGCCGCGGCCAAGCGCGCTCGAAAGCAGATCAAACGCTTCAGTGACCACTTGATCCTGTGCGGCGGCGGCGGCAGCGGTCGTACTGTCCTCGAGCAGGCGCAAAAGGAGGGGGTGGACTGCGTGGTCATCGAACGAGAAGCCGAAGTGATCCACAAGTTGCGCCAAACGCATCCGGCGGCCGCCTGCCTCAGACGCAACGTGACCGACGCCGGTACACTCGAGGAGGCCGGAATCGAACGGGCGCGCGGCGTCGTGTCTGTCATGCCGGATGATCGGGAGAACCTCGTCGCCACCGTGACCGCGCGCCAGCTTTCCCCGAACATACGCATCGTCAGCCGTTCTGTCCGGAGCCATGCCGACCGGCGGCTCCAGTATGCCGGGGCGGAAGCCGTCGTGAACACTTCCCAGCTCATCGGCCTCCGCATCGCCAGCGAACTGATCCGGCCCACTGTCGTGGAATTCCTCGGAATATTGCTCGGGCACGATGACGCGCAGGATCTCGTGGTATCCGGAATTCCTCTGCAGGAAAAGGACGATGGCCGCACCCTCGGCAGCCTACCGCTCGACAAAGTGAACGGGGCGGTCATCGTGGCATTTCGGCGTGGAGAGATATTCTCCTTTAACCCGAACGACGACACGCTGCTGTTCGGGGAAGACGAATTGGTCGTGCTCGGCAGTCGGGAGTCGGTCCGCCGGCTCTCCGAGGCCGTCGCGGCTTCCCCCGGCAGACCGGCCCACGAGACCTCGCTGAAGCACTCACAGGAACCTGCGCCGCCCGTCGACACGGATACGGCTTCGGTGGAAACCGGCCTCGAGTTACATGGTCACTTCATCATTTGCGGCGCCGGAAGCATCGGCCGCACCATCGCGGCCGAGATCTCGGCCACCCGACGCACCTGCGTCTGCATCGACAACGACTCCGAGGCGCTCGACGAATTCCGTTCAGCCCTGCCCGAGGTGCAGGTGATCGAGGATGAGCCTTACTCCCCCGATGCCATGGCTAAGGCAAACATCCGCGGCGCGCGCGGCCTGGCAACCATCCTGAAATCCGACCGGGACAACCTGGTCGTCGTGGTAACCGCCATGCAGGCCAATCCCTCCATCCGGGCCTTGAGCGTGGTAACCAACGATGCCGACCACCTGCGCCTGCAACGGGCCGGGGCTGAAACCCTCTGCCCCTCCAAGATCGGGGGCCGGCGGATGGCCTCGGAGCTGTTGCGCCCGACGGCCGCCACGCTGCTGGACCGGATGCTCGCCTCCAGCGGCGCGGTGCGATTCGAGGCGGTGACGGTCAACGAGAGCAACGGATTGGCCGGGCTGAGCTTGGCTAAGGCCGACCTGTTCGCCCGGACCGGCCTGCGAGTCCTGGCCATCCGCAAACCGGGAAGCAGGCTGTTCACCATCCGGCCGGCCCAGGAGACTTTGCTCGATCCCGGCACGATCCTCATCGTCACCAGCCCCGCCTCAGAGATCACAAAACTGGTCACCCTCGCGGGCGACTGGGCCTGACCTGCGCCCCGCGCTTCGCCAAGCGCTTGATTTACGGGACTTCGAGGCAGACGAGCTGGTTTCGATCGCGGACAAAGAGCCGACCGTTGGCCAAGGCCGGCTGGCTGCGTGCCCCGGAGCCGGCAACCTGTGCGCGACTGATCTCCCGCCACCCGGCCGGGGTCACTTGCCCCAGCGCCAGTTCGCCGCTCTCCATCAATGCCAGCAACCGGTCGCCGCAAAGCAGCATCAGGCAGTCGCCGAAGTCGTCCACGCTCCAGCGCACCTTGCCGGTGGCCAACTCGACACAGCGCAGTGCCGGGATCGGCGGCACATCGGCCCGGCCGTGGGTGCCGTACAGAAACCCGTCCCGGTGCATCACGCTCGCGTACTGGCTCGAGAGGCTCGTGTCGTTCGACCAAGTCGTCCTGAAACCATCGCCGTTCGACTGGATCACAAGCGCGCCGGTGTTGTAGCTGGCCGTGACAAAGAGTCGGTCGCCGGCAACCAGCGGAGCAGCAGCGTTCACCGAGGCATGAATCCGCGCACGCCAGCGGGTTTGAAAATCGATTTTGCCGTTGGCCGGGTTGACGACTGCCAGTCCGGTTCGCGCAAAAAATACCGCACGTCGTTTACCATTCAGCGTGGCCATCACCGGTGACGAATAACTGGCCTCGTCGTCGAGCGATTTCCACAGCAGCTTGCCGGTGTCCTTGTCGAGCGCCACGATTCCCGCCCCCGCCTCGCCGCCGATGTTGAGCAGCACTGCGTTGCCCTCGACCAACGGCGAGCAGGCCATCCCAAAAAACCCGTCGGATGCGCGGTACGATTTCTGTGTGTTGACCGTCCAGACCGTTTTGCCGGTCGCCATATCTGTGCAAACCACGATCCCCTGCCCGCCCATCGTGTACACTCGGCCCTGAGCAATCGCCGGTGTCGCCCGCGGGCCGGCAGCGCTTCCGTAACCGGGAACAAAACTCGAGGCGTAATTGTTTTTCCAGAGCGTTTTGCCGGTCGCCGCCTCAAGGCACTCGATCGTGTCGTACCGGTTCACCTCGTGAAACAGGATCACCCTGCCCTTGGCCGCAACCACGCCGCTCATGCCAGCGCCAATGTCCCGCTTGCGCCACAGCACCTTTGGCCCGTCGCTTGGCCAGAGGCGTGTCAGTGCCTCGCCCGGATAAACCCCATCCCGTTCCGGCCCCAGGTACTGCGGCCAATCCGCCGCCTGCAGGCCAAGGCTGATCGCTATAAAACCCAGCGCGGGTAAGTGACAAAAAAATCGTTTCAGCAAAAACATGGCGAACCAAAAAAACTAGAGCATGCCCCAAACCAACGCGAGCGTAAGCTTCTCAAGTGTAGGGATTATCTTTTTGAAGAGACTCAGCGACGACGCTTGGCACCAGTCCGTCGATCGCTTTGCCAAGCTTGAGCCGTTCGCGGATGGCAGACGACGACACCTCAAACGGCCAACCGTTCAGCGTTTGACCACGGAACGGCTCAGGGAAGTTTGCCACCACCTGACCGGGGCGAGGCACGACGACGAACTCCGCGAGCTTGGCCAAGTCGACGGCCTCGCGCCATTGCGGCAGCGTCGGGACATGGTCAGCGCCGATCAAATAATGGAGCTTAGCTTCGGGATGGCGCTCGGCGTAGGTGCGGATGGTCTCTATCGAGTAGGAAACGCCGTCGCGCTCGGTCTCTTGCGGATCGATTTCACAGTTGGGACAACCGGCAAAAGCCAGTTGGAGCAATCGCAGCCTGGCGGCAGGCGGCGCGGGCTGTTCCTCCGGCTTGAAAGGCGACCGAGCAGCAGGGACGATAAACAGACGATCCAGCGCCAATTCCTCCAAAGCAGCCCGGGCAACCAGTACGTGGCCGTTGTGAACCGGGTCAAATGACCCGCCGAAAATGCCAATAGAGCGAAACGTGTTCACGGCTCAGCAAATCCCGATCACGCCGGCTGCCGATCCAGAGCGTTTTCCTCCAGCACACCCCGGACTCTCGGGAACAATTTCACCGCCTCAATGATCATCCAGATTTCCAGCGCGATGGTGGCCAGCCCGATGCCGCCGAGGAGGTAGTTGGGCTGCTCCGCCACCAGCCAGCCGGGCGCAATGAAAAGCTGATGCAACATCGCCCACATCGGCATAACCAGCATGAACAACATGGGGATGACGATGAACCAGATCGCGCGGCCGCGCCGCCAAAGATAAAAGGCGATCACCATGAACGACAGCCCGGCCAGCAGTTGGTTCGTCGCGCCAAAGAGCGGCCACAGCGTCAGCCCCCCCTTGCCCGCGTTGGCAAGGCTCCATTCCGCGCCGCCCTGCGGAATCGCTGCCATGACAGTAGCCATCACGACGGCGAAAATGGTGGCACCATGTTTGTTTTGAAGCAAGGTGAACGGTCCACTGGATTGAGCGCCGTCTTCTCGCAACTTCTTGCCGCCCAGCGTGGCGGCCAATTCCTGCACCACATAGCGTTGCAATCGGCAGGCGGTGTCGAGCGTTGTGCCGGCAAAAGAAGCGACCAGCACGCCCATCAGCGCAATGGCCACGGCCGCAGAGATGCCGAGCGTTTGCAGGAAATTCGCGGAGCCTTGCACGAACGCCCCCACTTTCGCACCCAGCGCCTTGGCCGCCAGCCAGTCGCCGTATTGCGCAGCCCAGGCAGCTTCGCCTGTGAGCAGCGCGTCGTCCTTCATCAGGCCCAACCCCAGACCCGCGCCGCAAGCCACGATCACCAGCGTGGCCAGGAACCCCTCGGTGAGCATACTTCCATAGCCCACAAAGCGGGCGTCTTGTTCGTCCTTCAACTGTTTGCTGCTCGTGCCGCTGGAGACGAGACAATGAAATCCACTGCAAGCCCCGCAGGCAATGGTGATGAACAGAAATGGAAAAATGATCGGAGCATTCTTCGGATTCAAATCCCAGGCCGGCGCCACCATGTTGAGAGTCTTGCCTTCTGCCGGGAACAATGCGGCGGCGAAAAGCCCAAGCACGATCAACGCCAGGGCGGAGATGAGTTGGAGCGAGTTGATGTAATCCCGCGGTTGCAGGAGCGTCCAAACCGGAAGCACGGAGGCCACGTACGAGTAGCCCAGCAGTACAACCACCCAAGTCCAGACCGGCCACGCAGCGAGGGCGGAGTTGAATGAACTCAGGTATCCCACGTTACCATAAATGACCGTGAGGTACATGACCCCCAGGGCGAGGATCGAGGGCAGCAACAGGTCCACACCCTTGCGATGCAACAACACGCCGATGGCGATGGCGATGGGGATTTGCACCACACAGGGAAAGATGGCAGCAGGGTATTGCTGAAACACCGCGGCAATCACCAGTCCGAAAATAGCCAGCACCACGGTGAGCGCCATGAACAGGGTGAACAAAAACAGCAGTCGCACCCGACGGTTCAGCACGCGCCCGGCGATGTCACCCACCGTTTGTCCGTTGTTGCGAAGGCTCACCACCAGTGCACCAAAGTCGTGCACCGCCCCAATGAATATGGAACCCAGCACCACCCAAAGCAGCGCCGGTACCCAACCCCACATGATCGCAATAGCTGGACCGACGATCGGCCCCGTGCCTGCGATCGAGGTAAAGTGATGTCCGAAAACAACCGACTTACTCGTCGGCACATAATCCACGCCGTCCCTTAGGCGTTCGCTTGGACAAACCGCCTCGGCCGAAAGTCGGAAAATCTTGCTGCCCAGCCACCGGCCGTACGTGTTGTAGGCAACGAGAAATCCGACCCCGGAAAGCAATGCGATCAATAAAGTCGTCATGGGAAATCAGGTTTTGCTTGACCAAGGGCTTGGCCAAGGGCTGCGAAAAGCAAACGGCAACGCGGCTGTCTTGCAAAGAAAAAACCAAGCACCTGGCCAAGCGCTTGGCATAAAAAAAATCGGCGCCCCCCCCTCACGGGAACGCCGATCGAATAAAGAATCGAACAATTATGCCTTCTTCTTGGCCTTCTTACCCTTGGCCTTCTTGGGTGCCTCGGCGACCTTGTAGCCGGCCTTCTTGATGGCATCCATGATCTTGTTCTTCGTGGTGGTCTTATCGCAGAAGGAAACCTTCACATCGCCCAACTTCTTGCCGAGGGCGAACTTGGTACCCTTCAGGTTCACACCCTTCACACTGTCCAGGCTCTTCTTCACCTTGGCGACACAGCCCTTCTCACAGACGAGACCGGCCACTTTCAGGCTCACTTCCGCGGCCTGCACTCCGACCACCGCAGCGGCCATTGCGAATAATACGATTACTTTTTTCATGATAATGTTCCTTTCTTCGTTGGAAACAGTTGAGGAACCGTAATCCGCTGATGGCTTTAGGCAAGCCTTTTTTAGGTGGATTAGAGGGTTAGATAAAGTGCCGCCTCTGGGTTGACGGACTTGTGGGCGAGTACAGCTGTGGCCATCTGCAACTGCACCTGCGCGGCGGATTTTTTCGTGACCGCATGGGCATAATTCACATCGGTGATGCGACTACTTGCAGAAGTCAGCGATGAGCGAGCCTCGGTCAACCGCGCGCTCTCCGCCTCCAGACTGGCCTGCGCAGCGCCAACCCTGGCACGGTCGGTGGATACCTGGCTCATGCCCTCCTTGACCGTGGCTAGCGCTGCCGCTGCATTATCCAACGTGTCTATAGCCGTCTCATCCGCCACAGCGGCAGCGTACGGATCGGCTTGCAGATTGATGGCGGGCAACTCGGTCGTACTACCACCCTCGTCGACCGTTACAGCCCGGGACTGATCACTAAACATCGCTACCTCGTTAAACGTCATTCGGGCCGAGTCGCTGACCATGGTTTTTAATTGAGAAAATTCCTCGGCATAAAGAGCGCGATCGGAGTCCGACTTGGTGACGTCCTGCGCGAGAATAGCCAACTGCCCCATGCGGTTGAGCGCATTACCGACACTACGCAATGTACCGTCCTGTGTCTGTAACATCGACATCGCATTACCTGTGTTGCTCAATGCAGCATCCATACGATGCACTTGAGCATCAAACTTGGCGGCCATGGAGAAATTCGCCGGATCGAGCATCACACCGCCCATCTCGCGCTTGCCCGAAGCCATCTGCAAGTTGACCGACTGCAACCGCCGTGTCGCTGCGGTGTGCTGTGTTAATGCTGAGTCAAATGTGATCGGCATATCCATGAACTTGACCAGACCGTGAAAACCCCGGCAACCTGCCAAGCTTGGCCAAAGCGTTCAACCCCAATCCGAAGATTTCTACAGATAAAGTAGGCATGCCAAATGAGGAGCAACGACGGCATCCCAGAATTGATCCATTGTAGACCATTTTGTTGCCCATGCGCTTCGTGTAATCCCCTTTACACGCCGCGACAGCCGCTTTTTACGCTAAGCAATCGTCTTTGCGTATCGTGCAGACCTCTGCTCGTACTACGCAATCGCCCTTGCTCACTACCCAGCCCAGTTCTCACGCTGCGCAATTCCGTTCGCGCACCACACAAACCCGCTTTCACGTCACTTTTTTATCAAAAAAATTACCCAAAAACCACAACAAAATAGCCAATTTCGCCTTCAATCTCGTCTCTTTTTCAAAATAATCGAAAATATTTTTCCCATTTCTCAAAACCAACTGTAATGGATGGTATGGAACAGAATATTAATTCAGTTCAGGTTAGGGTTGTAGAAGATGACCCTAAAGGTATAACCATCAATGTCCGGAATAATCCGGATAAGAATGGTTGCAACGCAACTGTGCCGACAACGGCACCACACGAGTCGGAAGCCTCGAATGCTGAGTCACCTCCGGGTGAACCTCAGCGGCCTCTCTCACGGAAGCCGAAGAAGAAACGGGATTCGATACAATATCGGGACACTGGCCAATGGCGGGACCTCGTGGCGAAGGAATGGGCCGCAGTTGCCGCAGATGAATCGCTAGCCGGCATGACGCTGGAGCAGTTCAAGACGGCGACCCAGGGCGCGATCACAGAACGCGAAGAACTGGATCAACTCCGGGGTGCAGTGAGCGGCGCAATTGTCCGCCGCAAAGTCGAAGATC
>JASMKO010000091.1 GCA_030749225.1 Verrucomicrobiota bacterium | reverse complement strand
CCACGCTTATTTCGTGAACATGTCCGGCTTCATGGAGTGCGTGAACCTGAAGGACGGCCGGGTCGTCTACGAGGAACGCCTGCCGTCCACCGGCAACAACGCCGCCGCCTGGGCATCGCCGATCCTCGTTGGCGACCGGGTATACGTGACCAACCAGTCTGGCGACACGCACGTGGTGCGTGCCAGCCCGACGTTTGAGGTGTTGGCGACCAACTCGGTGGGCGAGTATTCGAACTCGACGTTGGCGGTGTCCGACGGGGCGCTGTATCTACGCACGCACAAAGGCCTGTGGTGCATCGGCCGGCCGGCCGGCCGGTAGGCCAAGCGGGGCACCCAGCGATACCGGCCTTGAACAAAGCCGCCCGCGAAGCCTATAAGGGGCCGTGAACTGGCAGTTTTTGGCGCAGGCGGAGGTCTTGGATGCGGGCGATTCCGCCTGGAAACTTTTGAGGCAGGGCGGTCCGATGGTGTGGGTGCTGCTGATGGTTTCGGCGATGGCGACGACGGTGTTTCTCGAGCGTCTCCTCAACTATCGGCGTATCCAGATCAACACCACCGAGTTCATCGCGGGGATTCGGGCCAACCTCAAGAACAACTACAACGTCGTCGAGTTGGTGGCGATCTGTGACGCCACACCGGGGCCGGTGGCGCGCATGACCAAGGTGGCCATCCTCAACCGCGAGTTATCGCGGGAGGCGCTGCGTGAATTGCTCAACGACAACAAGCGCGTCGAGGTGGCCCGGCTGGAAAAACGGCTGAACATGCTCGGCACCATCGCGCAGATCGCGCCGCTGTTGGGCCTGCTGGGGACGGTGCTGGGGTTCATGCGCATCTTTGAGGGCGTAAAGCTGGAGGGCAACTGGGTGTTGGCCAAGACACTGGCCGGCGGTGTCTGGGAGGGGCTGGTTTGCATGGCGCTTGGCCTGGCCATTGCGATCCCGTGTTACATCGCCTTTAACTATCTCGTTGGCCGCAAGAATGACTTGGGCGCGGACATCGACCGGATTTCCTCTGAGATACTGAGCATCATTACCGTGGAAATGCCGCCGTCCAAGCCGTCCGGTCCGTCGAAGGCACGATCGGCCCGCAAGACTTCCGCCCTCCCGGCTGACAAATGAACCATCACGGCGACATTCGACCCATCCATGGGCGGCTAGATGTTGCCGCGTTTGTGGGGGTGTTTTTTTTGATGCTGCCGCTACTGTTGTTTCATACCTCACTCGTGTTCAAGCCGGGCATCGAGGTGAGCGCCGACCGGATTCGCACCATGAGCTTAGGCGAGGATGACATCGATCTGCCCCTCTCCTCACAGCGAACCGGCGTGGGCGACCCGTCACTCGCGGTGGCCGTCGACGCGAACGGGTATTTTTATTTTCGCGGCGGCACACCACTGAAGGACTACGTTTTCCCCCTGTCGGTGAGAGAGGAAGATGAAACCTTCACCCTTGAGGATCTGCTGGTGAACAGCCGGCCGGACCTGGATCACACCATAGTCCGGCACTCGGTGGAGCAGGGCCGCGTGCGGTTGAACGGCCGGCCGGCCCGGCTGGATGACCAGCTCAAGGCGGGCCAGCAGTTGGAACTGGAGCTGCCGTCGACCGAGCTGCTCCGGCCGCGGCTCATTCAGGCCATCGAGGAGGATGGCAAGGAGCCGGGTGAGATTTCGCTGTTGATTCAGGCGGACAAGGACGTGTCCCACGGTTTGATCGTTCGGCTTTGCGCGCTCGCCGGGGAGATCGGGGTGGGCCGGGTGCTGTTGGCCTCGCGCCCGCCCGACTTTTCCCGGCCGTTCGCCCCGCCAACCCGCACGGAGCCGTGAGCGACCCGCTGCCATCCAACAAGCCGCTCGAGGCTTGGTCCAACCGGGCGCTGGGCGTCGGGGTGGCGTTCGTGTTTGCGGCGCAGTTGGGCGTGCTGATCTGGCTCGGGCGCGCACCGCTTCCGGCGCGCGTGCAATCGGAAAACGCGCCGGTGCGCTTGATGCCGCAGATCGTGCTAACGCCCGACACCGGCCCGGGGGCGGCGTTCAGTGACCCGACCCTGTTCACTCGCCCAAACCGCCGCGGTTTCTCCGGGACTGCCTGGAGCCGGTTCCCCGGCGTGGAGCATCAACTCATCGACTGGAGCGAGACTCCCCGCTTGCTCGACAGCCAACCGGCCACGCTTGGGGCCGCCTTCCGGGAGGCGTTGCCGGGGCACTTGGCCGTGCTGCCCGGCGTCCCGGCCAAGCGCTTGGCCAAGCCGGCAGCGGTGGCGCCTCCGCCGTTGGCGGTGCGGGCCACCTCCGAATTGGAAATCCTCGGGAGCCTGGCCAAGCGGTCGCTGGTGCGCACGGTGTCCGTCCCGGCTCTCCCGCACAACGAGGCGCTGCGGCGGACGCATGTCCGGATCGGCGTGAACACGGACGGCTACGTTGTCTCGGCCACAGTGCCTGAGCACTTGGCCAAGAGCGATGCGCAACAGGCCGCGGCGGATCGCCGGGCGCTGGAGTTGCTCCGAGGCATCCGGTTCGAGCCGGCCAAGCGCACCCGATTCGATCGTCCCGACCAGCCTGGTGCGCTGGAGTGGGGCGGGGCGTTGTTCCATTGGCGAACCGTGGCCCCGGCCAAGCCGGCCTCCGCCGCTAACCCGCCGTCGAGCTGATGTTTCCCGGCCAACTCATCTTCCTCTGTTTCGTGGTCGTGATCAGCCTGCTGGGTGTGCTTGTGTTGCTGTATGAGTTTGGCCGCAAACGGTTCGAGCCGGAGCCGTCGGAGGACCGGGTGTTTCGCTGCGAGGCCTGTTCCTACGTCTACACGGATGATCCCGACGTGGATCGGTCCCGCTGCCCGGAGTGCGGTCTGTTCAACTCGCCATTCGTTTTTTAGTGGCGCGCGGCGTTAGCGCTCGTAGACGATCAAGGCACCATAATCATCCAGGTACTTTTGCGTGGTGGGATCGAAGTGCGCGTAGTTGACCGACTGAATGCTGATGATTTGTTCCCGGGTAAACTTCTCCAGGAACTGGTTGACAATCTCGTCGAACTTATCCTGGCCCAGTTCGATGCAATCGCCCCGTTTGATGGTCTTGACACGGATTTTGCCGTCCCCGGAGATCTCCTCCTCTTTTTTTGTACTTTCCTTTTTTAGCTGTACCTCGCCGCCTTCGTGCACTGGCACGGCCAGTTTCTTGGGCTCCGGTTCCTGAGACGCGGGGGGTGCAGGCGGTTCTGCCTCCACTTTCTGCACGTTTTCATCGCCAGGCGAGGGGATTTTGATCGGTTTATTGCAGGAGGGGCATTCGATCTCCGAGCCGGTGAGGCTTTCGTCGGTAGTCAGGTTCTGTCCGCACTGTGGACAGTTGAAGTTCAAGTCTGCCATGGCGATTCTGGGTTGCTGTGCAGTAGGAGTCTGCACTCGCCGTTGAAGCTTTGCCAGTCTAAAAAACTGTTTTTTTTTTGGGATTGAAACCCCCGATGCGGATGGCACTCTTTCGCGCGCTGCCTGCAACAAGAACTCATGACCATATCGACCCAGAAATCCCGTATCATGAGCATCTCCCGGCTCGGGGGGTTCACGTTGATTGAGCTGCTGGTGGTGATCGCGATCATAGCCATCCTCGCGGCGCTGTTGTTGCCTGCCTTGGCCAAGGCCAAGGCCAAGGGGCAGGGAGCATACTGCCTCAACAACACCAAGCAACTGGCGCTCTGCTGGTTTATGTATGCTACAGACAACAGCGACGAGTTAGTCAGCAACTCCATTGAGCGGGGGAAAGGCGCATGGATCGATCCCGGTTACTGGGTGCAGCGGCTGCCGGACGCCACGAACACCGTTATTATCGCTAAGGGACAGTTATTCAAGTACAACGACTCGGTGAAAATCTATCAATGCCCGTCGCATCCCGAGATGACGTTCAACAGCCGCATCTACATCCCGGCCCGCAGCTACTCGATGAACGGCCACATGGGCGGGACGATCACCTGGGTGCAGGGAGGACAGTATCCGCCTCACAGGAAGATGTCCGACATCAAGAGTCCGCCGCCATCCGACGCATTTGTGTTCCTGGATGAGAACGAGGGCACGATTGACGACGGCTATTTTGCCATCCCGGTGTATGCGGCCAACCACTGGCAGAACTCCCCGGCCTACTGGCACAATGGCGCCGGCACTTTTGGTTTCGCTGACGGCCATTCCGAGGCATGGAAATGGGTCGAGAACCGAACCAAGCAAAAGCGGGGTCACAACGCCTCGCCCAGTCCCGGCGGCGACCTGGACCTGCTCAGGATCAAGAAGGCCATCCTCATCGATCCCCGCAAAGATCGAATCCCGCACTGACTGGTCACTTCGCCCTCGACACTTGCGCTGCCGCCCTCGACCATCAGCCGATGCAGGAGATTCAATCCGTCCGGCTTAACCGCGAGTGCGAGGTCACACAGATTCCATCTGGCCGACGGATGACCATGGGCGCCGACATGCCGGTCGACATCACCCAGTCGCTCGGCGGCGCGTACACCGTACGTTCACCGCAGGGGCTGTTCCGCGTCGATGCCCGCGATGCCGACGCACTTGGCTTGAAGGTGCCGGATGAGGACATGCCGTGCAACTCCGGCGAGCCGGCCACCGAGCCGGAGGTCTGGGATTCACTTAAGCAGGTTTACGATCCGGAAATCCCGGTGAACATTGTTGACCTTGGCCTTGTGTACGACCTCGTCATGGAGGAGCTCCCCGAGGACGGTGGCAAACGGGTGCAGATGAAAATGACCCTCACTGCCCCCGGTTGTGGCATGGGGCCGGCGATTGCCGCCGACGCCCAAAACCGCATCCTTTCCCTTCCGGGGATTGATGACGCCAGCGTTGAGGTCGTTTGGGATCCGCCTTGGCACCAGTCGATGATCAGCGAGGAGGGCAAAAAGATTTTGGGTATCGTCTGATCCACAGTGCGACGGGCTAGCAAAACTGTTTTCCGCGCCTTGCCAAGCGCCTGGTTGGCCGCTGCGACCCTCGTCGCTTGGCCAAGCGGCGCCCGTGCCGTTCCGGTCGTTACCGAGATGCAGCCTCGGCACGGGCGGCCCGGCACACGCGTAGTGTTCACCGGCAGTGACTTGCAGCCGGTCAGCGCGATCCGGTTTGGAGACGCTTTTGCCGACTGGGAGCCGGTCACCGTCATCGACGGGCAGGGCAGGTTGCATGTGTTCGAGATTCACGCCACCGTCCCCGCCGCCGCCACCACCGCCAGGCCGATTCTCGCCACGCCGCTGGGCGAGGTCGCGGTGCCGGTGTCTTTTGCCGTCGCCCCGCGAATCACTGGCTTTCGTCCCGTGCGCGGCTGGCAGGGGACAATCGTGACCATCGAGGGACAAAACTTCACCGGCGTCACTGCAGTCAAGTTTGGTGATCGCTTGACCAAGTTCACCGTTACGGCGAAAACGCAGATTCGGGCCGTTGTCCCGGCTGGCGTCACGAACGGCGCGATCACCGTTGCGCACGCCGAATCCGGCACGAGTGCCGAGCCGTTCGTCGTGGCCGGACCGGGGCCGGTCATCGACCGCCTCGACTCGTGGGTTGGTGCGCCTGGCGACTCGGTCGTCGTTCGTGGTGTCAACTTCAAGCCGGTGACCGCCGTTTGGTTTGGCAACGCCCCTGCCGCGTTCGCGGTCGTTGCCGACACGCAGCTAAAGGCCACCGCCCCGGCCGCCGCCAGCGGGAAAATCACGGTTGCCTCGGCGTTGGGCCAGGCGGTCACCGCCGAGACGTTCACCATCACCCGCGCGCCGGTGATCACCGGCCTGTCGCGGCGGGTTGCCGCGCCCGGCATGAAAGTGACATTGCGTGGCGTCAATTTTCGGCAGATCACTGCCGTGCACGTCGGCGGGGCCAAGGCGGCGGGGCAAAGCACTCCATCGCCGCAGCAGCTCGACTTCACCGTGCCCGCCAGCGCCGTGAGCGGCCTGGTGAAGGTCACAAACCCGTTTGGCTTCGGCACGAGCGCGGCGGCACTAACTGTGACCCGCGCGCCGGTAATCGATTCGTTCGACCCGGTGTTGGCCAAGCCGTTTGGCTGGGTGACGCTGCGCGGTGCCAACTTCACCGGTGCGACCCGCGTGCGGCTCGGCGAGATGGCGGTGCGGTTCACCGTCACCGCGCCGACGCAGATCCGCGTCGAGCTGCCGCTCAATGCAGTGACTGGCGCGTTGACGGTCCAAAACGCATTCGGTTTCGGTACGACTGCTGACAAGTTAACGATCATCGGTACCGGCCCGCATCTCACCGGCTTCGAGCCGGGCATCGGCGTCGCCGGCACTGAGGTCAAGCTGCACGGTCTCAACCTTGACCGCGCCACGGGGGTTGAGTTCGGTGGCGTGAAGGCGGCGGCGTTCCACGCATCGGCGCCGACGCAGCTTACTGTCACCGTGCCGCCGGACGCTCGTTCCGGCCTGGTCAAGCTGCTGAGTGCGCAGGGCGACTTCACGAGCGCGGCACCGTTTTATCTGCCGCCGCGCTTGGCCAAGCCGGAGAAACTGGCGGCTCAGCCGGGCGACGTGGTCGAGTTCGGCGGGCGCAATTTTCTTGGGCTTGATTCGTTGCACATAGGAGGGCAGGCGGTGGCGTTCGAGGTGGTGGGAAACGACAAGCTCAAGTTCACAGTGGCCGACGACCTGATCGGCGGCGGTATCGAGTTGTCTGCGCCGGGCGGGTGGTGGATCAGCACCAACTCGTTCGCCGTGCTGCCACGCATCGACTCGTTTGAACCGGTGATTGGCCCGGCGCAAACGATGGTCACTGTCCGGGGCGCCGGCTTTAACGAGATTCTGTTTATGAAATTCGGTACCGGCGTGGCGGAGTTTGAGCGAAAGTCAAGCGGCGAACTTCTGGCGCGCGTGCCGTCCAACGCCTCGACTGGCCCGGTCTCCCTCATCACGCTTGACGGGGAGATGGCCAGCGACGCGGTCTTCACCGCCACCGCTCCCGGCGATCTCCAGATGACCTCCGCTGCGGCCAAGCCCGACTACCGTCCGGGGCAGTCGGTGCGGATCGACAGCCACTTGGTTTTCTTCGGGCCAACCGTCGCCACGCAGGTGACGGTGACAAACCAACTGCCGGCGAACGTCACGCTGCTCCTCGCCAAGCCGGAGCCGGCACAGTTGCTCGACGGCGGGCGGACGCTTGTTTTCGCTCTTGGCCAAGTTGAGCCTGGCGCCACCGCCGACTTTCAGCTCACGCTCCAGCCGTTGGCCAAGGGGCAGTTTACCAGCGTCATCCGTGCCACGGCGCACGAGGGCGATGTCGTGCCGACCAACAACGGAGCGATCGCCCGCTTCATGGTGTACGAACCGAACGACATCCGGCTGGGCATCGCCGTCGACCCGTTCGGGCACACCTTCACGCTGGATTGGATGGAGCTCGGCCTGCCGGTGACGGTGGAAACCAGTTCCTTCCTGCCCGGTAACCTATGGCGTGATCTGCCATTTGAGCCTTGGACCGTGGGCGACCGAACGTTTGTGACGATGAAACGGTTTGGTGTGCAGTCGTATTTCCGGCTGCGGCTGGATCTTGACGGCAATTAGCCGAGTTTTTGGAGGAGAAAATCGGCGACCTGCGCGGCCGGCAATCTCGCGAGATTGGCGTCGGGTGCGGTGAGGACGTTTTCAAGTTGGCCCCACGGGCCGAATCGTCGTGGGTCAGTCGGGCCGAACAGCGCGACCACTTGTTTTTTCATCGCGGCTGCCAGGTGCATGGGGCCGCTGTCGTTGGCCACGACGAGGTCGGAGGAAGCGATCATTGCTGGCAGTTCCTCGATGCTGGTGCAGCCGGACAGATTCACGAACCGGTCGGAGGTAGGCATCTTTGGATTGAGAGGCTGAGTGGCGACCCAGACCAGTTGCAACTCCGGCGTTAGGTCAAGCAGCGTCTCGGTCAGTTCCTGAAAGTGGGGCCACTCTTTTTCCAATCTTCGACTTTCCGGGAAGATCAACACCCGCTTTGTTGTCGCTTGGGAAAGTGCGGCCTGATTGGCGTCGCTGAGCTTGGTGTCGAACCGAAGAGGTGGCACTTCCCCCGGCATCTGACCAAACAGGTGCTTGAACTCCATCAGGATCTCCAGCGCATGCGCTTCCCGGCCTGCTGCCGGCAGCGGCACCGTGGTTTGGTAAAACCAACCCGCACCCTCACGGGCATCGCTACGCCCGGCCTTGTTGTCCGCCTGGGCGAATCGGCACAGCATTCCGCTGCGGAACAGTCCCTGCAGATCGAGCACCCAGTCGAAGTGCGTTTGGCGAATCTCACGGATTAGTCTGACGAAGCCGCCGACGGAGCCTTTGCGATGAAAAACATGGGTGTGATCCACCGTGTCACAGGACTCCACAAGGGGTGCGAATAACTCTCTCGACACCCAGTTGATCCTTGCGTTATCAATCCCGCTTCGAAGGGATTCCGCGAACTGAAGCCCGTGAATAATGTCCCCGAGCGAAGAAGGTTTAATGATTAAAATGTCCACAGCAAAAGCGGGCGACCTGTATTCAAGTTGATGGGGATTGATTCAAAAAACACATTCAAAAACATCTGGGTCAGGATGCCGAACTGGCTTGGGGATTTTGTCATGGTGTTGCCGCACTTGAGGGCGATCAAGGCTCGCCAACCGGAGGCGCAATTGACACTCATCGCCAAGCCCCATTTCAAGGATTTATTTGAACTATTTCCCGTCGCCGACGAGTTTGTGCCGCTGCAAAAGGGGGCGTTTCAAAACCTGCGCGCCCTGTCCGCCCTCGGGCGAAACGCCAAGCCGGATTGCCAGGTGATGTTTACGAACTCGGTTCGCGGCGACCTGGAGGCTTGGTTTGTCGGGGCAAAAAACCGGTTGGGTATGGTTTACCCGGGACGGTATCGCCCGCTGCTGACTGGTGTTTATCGGTTGAGTGTGTTCAGGGATGAACTCGACGTGACCCACCAAACGTCACTCCTGGAGGATTTCCTGAAGTCGTTTGACCTGATCGACTCAGCGGATGCCGTCCCGTTTGCCCTTTCGGGGGTTGAGCGCGTTCGGAATCGGGTGGGCATCATTGTCGGTTCGTCGAACAATGCACAAAAATGTTGGGCCGTGGAAAACTGGTGCCGCATGCTGCACGGCCTGTCCCGGCGGTTGCCGGACGGTGAGTTCTTGTTGTTCGGCACCGAGAACGACCGCGAAATTTCGGAGGCGATCTCGCGGGGCTGTGCCGGGACGGTTCGAGACAGGACAGGCCGAACGAACATGAGGGAACTTGCCGGGGAACTCGCTGCCTGCAATCTGGTGGTGGGCAACGATACCGGGGGCATGCATCTAGCAAACGCTGTCGGGACGTCGGTTGCGGTGTTGTTCGGCCCTACCAATCCGCTGATGACTGGGCCGTTTTTTGATGCGCCAAGGCGGAGTATTCAGCCTGAGGGTTGTCCGCCCGAGGGCGGAAGCTCCATTCAATTGCTCACTCCCGAAACGGTCTTGCAACAACTGGTGGAGATCCTTGAAAAACAGACTCGAGACTCGAAAGATGTGGATTAAACTGGACGCTGAATTGGCGAGGCATTTTCCGGGCGACACCGCCTTCGATGAATTAATGGACTCCGAGGGGGAAAAGTTTCGCCACGTCAAAACCCGAAGAACGTTGAAGATTGAGCGAGGCGGAAAGAACTATTTCATCAAGATGCACCGGGCCATCGGATGGCGCGAGGTGTGGAAAAACTGGCTCGGTTTCAAGCGTCCGGTGACAAGCGCCCGGATGGAATGGGAAGCGATCGACCGTTTGGAGACACTGGGAGTTCCCACGCTTAACGTGGTTGGCCGTGGGATTCGCGGCAAGGCTCCTGCTCACGAGGAGTCGTTCGTCGTCACCGAGGCACTGGAGGACATGATTTCGCTGGAACATTTGACACAAAACTGGGGCGAGTTACCGGCCGGGCAGCGCATCGCGCTTAAGCGAGAGTTGGTATGCCAAGTGGCCACCATCGCCCGGACAATCCATCGCAACGGGCTGAACCATCGTGATTTTTACCTGTGCCATTTTCTCGTCATGGACCGGGACTGGAACGAGTGGCAACTGGCTGACTCCCTTGCACTGCACCTCATCGATCTTCATCGCATGCAGCATAGAGCATCGGTGCCGGAGCGTTGGTGGGTGAAGGATGTCGCCGGCGTGTTGTTTTCCGCGCTGGATTGTGATCTGACCCGCAATGACCTATTGCGATTTTCGCGGATTTACTGGGACTGTTCCATTCGCGAATTGTTCCGGGAAAAGCAGGGTGTCCTCCGGAAAATATATCGCAAGGCCCGCAGGCTCTATGCCTCCATCCACGACAGAGAGGCGCCGGATCCAGCTGCGAAACATTGAGGCTAGCTGCGATGAAAACGAAATGGGAACTGTCTGACGGAGTAGATCGTTCGTTGATGGAATCCCTTCTTCACGACGAGGGCGAAATCATCAAGCAGTCTCCCGCAAAGTCAGTGACCCGTCACGAGGCTGATGGCGCGGCGTTTTACGTCAAACGATCACGGCATTCGGTTTTTCCGCTCCGCCGACAAAAGTATTGGTTCAAGGAATGCCCGGCGCGATGGGAGTGGCGAGTTGCCGGGGCCATGCATTCGCTTGACATCCCGGTGGTGGAGCACCTCGCGTTTTGTGAAAACTGGTCGCTCACCGGACTGCAGGAGGACATTCTCATCACCAGCGCCTTTGGCGGCCAGCCGTTGCACTTGGTCGACGATGTCGATGCGCAAAGTGTACTCCGGTTTGTGAATGAGTGCCACGAGAAGGGCATGGTTCATGGCGACCTACATCCCGCCAACATCTTAATCAACCCGACCTCGGGCGAACTGCGCCTGGCTGACTTGAAGGGGGTTCGCCTCGAGCGGGAGCCGAACCCTGCGAAACAAAAAGAGGATCTCGCCTATCTCAACATCCATTTTCCGATGCCACTCTCGCCGGAACTGCTTCGGTTGAGCGACAGGGTGCGTCGAGAAAAAATGGCGGTGCGCTCCCGGCGTTGCCTGAAGAACAACCGGGAGTTTGGTCCGAAAAGCTGCGGCAAAACCAGCTGGTGGATTCGCAAGCCGATGGCGAACGAGGCACTTGGCCAGGTGCTGGCCGAGCCGGACTCGGTGCTGCGTGGCGAAACACTGCTCAAGGCCGGGCGCACCTCCACGGTAGGGCAGCAGGGTGGTTTCGTGTTGAAGCGATACAATTTCAAAAAGCCGCTGAACCTGCTAAAGGATTTCTTTCGCCCAACCAAGGCAAGGCGCGCGTTTCAACTGGGATACCACCTGGAGTTGGTCAAAGTGCGGACGCCGTCGGTGATCGCCGTGGCCGAGCATCGTCCACTTGGCTTTGCGATTCGTAGTTATCTGGTCATGGCAAAAATCGAGGAGGCAACGGACCTAATTGATGCGGCGCATGATGATCCCTGCTTGGCCAAGCGCTTGGCCAAGTTGATTGGCCGGATGCACGCGGAGGGATTCTCCCACCGCGACCTCAAGGCCTCCAATGTGTTGGTGGACTGTAAAGGCGAACCTTGGTTGATTGATCTCGACGGACTTAGTTTTAGCGGCACTGTTTCTGTAAGAGTGGCGATGTCGAACCTGAATCGGTTGGTGCGCGGTGTGCGTGGTAAACCGGTCGATACGGTAGTCAACCGGAAGCGCTTCATTCGGTACTACTGCCGGGTGGCGGGCTTTCGTCCCTCGGAGCTGCGGGGTGATCAGAAGTGATTTGTTCACGAACGACAAGGGTGCATTCTATTTTATACTTGGTGGCAGGGGTGGCTGTTTCTAGATTCGCGCGATGCAGGAAGGGATACCCACCAAGTCGATTCCGGACCGTCTCGAGGTAATCGCAAACTTGGTTAAGGACCGGGAGGTGTTGGACCTTGGCGTGGTCGATGCGCGCATCGCCCGTGGAAATGCCGAGAGACGATTCGAGCGTTCCGGCAAGATTCTTTTTTTTCGGCTCGCGGAGCTCAACCCGGAAATTGTCGGGTTGGACTTGGATGCTGATGGTGTCGAGGTGCTCAAGCAGCGCGGCTACAACGCCGTGTGCGGTGATGTTCACATGGTCGATCTCGGTCGGCAGTTCGACACCATTATTGCCGGAGAAATCATCGAGCACCTGGACAACCCCGGCCAGTTTCTCTGCAACATGCATCGTCACCTGAAGCCGGGCGGTAGGCTGGTGGTCAGTACTCCGAATCCGTTTTACGCCAAGCAGCGGGGCAAAATCTGGCGCCGCCGCCTGCCGCAGGTGCACGAGGAGCACACCTGCTGGTTTGACCCCATCACGCTGAACCATTTGCTGAATCGTTCCGGCTTCCGGACGCTTGAATCGTACTGGATCAATCCACCGGGTCAGTTTTTCAAGACGTGGCCAAGCAAGTTGCGTGGCTACTTTTCCCACTCGTTCATGCAGGTTGCCACACAGAGTGAGGGCTGATCAGCGTGCCCTTGCGATAACGTATTTCTCGATCAAATCACGGGCTTTCTCGTGGCATGAGTACAGGTCTTCTTCCGCGGCGTACTTCAGTCCGTTCGAGCTCCATTGGCTCAGATCGGGCGAGTAAACCGTTTCCTGCAGCAGGCGGTTGAATTGGGATTGGTCGAAGGGGGATGGCACAAGTCGGCCGGCATTGGCTCGCTCGATGTGAAAGGCGTACCCGCAGACATCGCTTACCAACAGTGGCAAACCGTTGGCCAAGGCCTCTAGCAAAACCGCCCCTGTGTTTTCGCTGCGTGCCGGGTGGACGAGCAGGTCGGTAGCGAGCATCCAATCGGGGACATCCGTACGGCCCCCGAGCATATGTACGCGGCTCGACACGCCAAGCGACTTTGCCAAGCGCAGATAGCCTTCTGTCTTGCCGTTCCCAATCACGACGAGGTGCGCTTCGTTTTTTTCGGGCGATTGCAGCTTGGCCAAGCCCTCGATGGCGCGGTCCACACCCTTGGTTCGAAAACCGGAACCAACCATCAGGAGCAGGGTGGCTTCGGCTGGCAGGCCAAGCTCACCGCGCTTTGCCAAGCAGGCGCTCCCTCGCTCCGTTTCGCTGAACGTTCGGTGGTCGATGTTCGGGGGCAACAGGTGAAAACGCTCCGGCTCTGTCCCGTAAATCTCCTGGTAAAGCGGTACCTCGCGGTCGGTGATCAGCAGGATTTGTGTCCGGTTGCCTTTTGCGAACACGGCCTCCTCCCATCCTCGATACAAACGGTAGCGGCGGGTCAGTTTCCCGAGCCAACTTTTGTTGTGCCGATACTTGGCTTCGAAGCACGGGTCTGAGGCGAAGTACAGATCCAGTCCCGGCATTTTGCTGAAGGCGATGATGCCATCGAACGCGCCTCGGTTGGTGAAGTCGGACAGGTCGTTGATGAAATTCTGGTTGCGGCCGGCATTGGTCCAACCCCGGCAGCCAAGCGTCTCGACCGCGATGCCGTCAGGTCTGGGGCCTTCCCAAGTTCGGACACAGATGGAAATGTCGTGCCCTGCCAGAGCGCATTTTTGTGCAATCCTGAGACAATTCCGCTGCTGCCCCCCGTGTGGGAAATAGTTGAACAACACGAACAATAGTTTCATTGGCGGACAGTTGGGATGGAGCAGGGAATAGCCGGGTGCGGCCTTGTCACTCGGGGCGAAAATTAAGAGTTGCCCAAGCCGGTTGCAACGTCAGACTTGCCCAAGCCGGTGAAGATGCCTAGTCGATTCGACTGCGGTTTCGCCGCGGAAATACAGTCGAAAAAGTTTGAAAAGGGGGTTGCAATGGGGGTGGGGAGCGAATACCGTGCGCGCCCCCAAATTCGGGGCGATCTTGGTTTTGCGGGCAAAAACACGCACATTCACCCCGAAATCATTAATTTACGAGCATGGTTAAAATTCGATTAAGGCGGTTCGGCAAGAGGAATACCCCGGTTTACCGCGTTGTGGTGGCGGACAAGCGTTCTCCGCGCGATGGCAGGATCATCGAGGAGATCGGTACGTACGATCCCCTCCTCAAGAAGAATAATTTCACGCTGAAACTCGATCGGGTTGATTACTGGCTTGGCGTCGGTGCCCAGCCGTCCGACACGGTGGCTTCATTCATCAAGAAAGCTCGTAAGGGTTCGGTGGAAGAGGTCGATGAAGAACCGGTGGTTGAAGCCGTCGAGGCTCCGACAGCACCAGAGTCCTTCTCAGAACCGGAAGTTGCGTTGGTCGAGGAACCTGCCGCCGAGGAAACTCCAACGCCGGAAGAGGAGGTGGCTACCGAGGCATCCGTCCCTGAAGAAACCCCCGAGTTGGAAGTGCCTGCTGAGGCCGAGGCACCCAAGGCGGACGACTAGATATCATGCAGGCTTTTTTGGAACAGGTCGTGAAGGGACTGGTCGATCATCCGGAAGCGGTGAACATCACCGAGGTTGATCAGGAACGCGCGACGGTTTACGAGCTGCGCCTTCACCCGACGGATGTCGGGCGCATCATTGGCAAGTCGGGCCGAACGGTGAATGCCATTCGATCCCTGATGCAGGCCGGCAGCGCCAAGGCTGGCAAGTTCACCCGGCTGGAGATTATTGACGAGAAGGACAGCGCGGACGAGTGACGCGCCGTCGCCCCCCGGTCCTGGAGGCCGGCTAGGATTTTTTTGGGCAGCCATGAAAATTGATGTGCTGACCTTGTTCCCGGGGATGTTCCCGGGGCCGCTGGATGAAAGTATCATCAAGCGGGCGTGCGAATCGGGCCGGTTACGACTCGGCATCCACGATCTGCGTGACTACACGCACGACCGCCACCGCACGGTGGACGACCGGCCGTTTGGGGGCGGGCCGGGGATGCTGATGAAGCCGGAGCCGCTGTTTGAGGCGGTCGAGGCATTGCGCGGTGAAACGGCGCGCGTGATCCTGACAAGCCCGGTAGGGCGGCCATTCAGGCAGCAGATCGCCAGGGAACTGGCTGCCGAGGAGCACTTGCTGCTGGTTTGCGGCAGCTACGAGGGATTTGACGAGCGAGTGCGTGAGCGTCTTGCGGATGACGAGTTGTCGATCGGCGACTACGTGCTGACCAACGGCGCGCTGCCGGCGATGGTCGTGATCGACGCCGTTGCGCGGCTGCTGCCGGGTGTGCTGGGCGATGACGAGAGTTCAGCGGACGAGTCGTTCAGCGAGCGGTTGCTGGAGTATCCGCAGTACACGCGGCCGGCAGAGTTCCGCGGGATGAACGTCCCGGAGGTGCTGCTCTCCGGTGACCATGCGGCGATCGAGCAGTGGCGGCGGGAGCAGGCCCGCGAGCGGACCGCGCAGCGGCGGCCCGACCTGCTGGAGTGAGATTTGCCGGGAGACCGGCGGTGAGAGTGAAGCGAAAGAGAGTAAAATGAATCAGGAACTTTTAAACAAGGTTGAATCGGCGCAGCTCCGCAAGGAGCCGCTCAAGTTCAACGTGGGCGACTCCGTGAAGGTGCACACCCGGGTGGTCGAGGGAGACAAGGAGCGCATCCAGGTGTTCGCCGGTCTTGTGATCGGTCGGCGCGGCCACGGCATCAACGAGACTTTCACAGTCCGGCGCATCAGCTACGGCGAGGGCGTCGAGCGGGTGTTCCCTGTGCACTCGCCGCGAATTGAGAAGGTGGTAGTCGACCGGCAGGGCAAGGTGCGCCGGGCCAAGCTCACCTACCTACGCGAGCGTATTGGCAAACGAGCCTTGGCCGTGAAGGCAAGAGACACGCGAAGGCAAAAGGATTAGCGCTTGGCCAAGAGGTGATTTTCAACGGCGGCGTGGCATTCAGCCCCGCCGCTTTTTTGTGCGCTTGGCCAAGCTCTTGGGCCTTCATTGGGGCTTGACCGGTAGGTGATGGAGGCTTCTAATGGTCCGTAGATTTCATCATGAATGCATATCGCCATACACCAAAGCTGTTGTTGTCGGCGCTTTTTTTCGCCGGCTTGAGCACCCTGAACGCACAACTCAAGGACGGCCTGATTGCCTACTGGCCTTTGGACGAGGTGCAGGGCACCAAGACGCCGGAACTGGTCAATGGCTACGACATGCAACTGACCAACCTCACCGCGGACGACGTGGTCGAGGGCAGGATCGGCAACGCCTTTTCCTTCTCGAATGAGAGGCAGACGCTTCTGAGTCGGGTGCATGATGCAGCTGACCAGTTGCCGGCGAACAAGTATGATTCTTTTACCATCTCCATGTGGTCGAAGGTGGACGGCAACGGGCAGAACGACCTACGCCTTTTCTCCGAGGCCAACACCGGCAACAGCAACCCGCTGTTCAACATCGGCACCGCCAACAATGGGGCCAGTGGTTCAATTGACTTT
>JASMKO010000090.1 GCA_030749225.1 Verrucomicrobiota bacterium | reverse complement strand
TTGTGAGTAGGAGGTGTTTCATTTGCCTTGATTACTCCGCCAACTTCACTCGATAGTATTGCTGCTGAAAAATCGCTTTTCGCCGATCAGTGAATTCAACCGAGCTTCCAGTGCCTTGGACTTCGCCTATCTCACCCCATCTTAAGTCATCTGAAGCTTCGATTTTGTATGTAGAATCTGATTGAGTTTCGAAGCTAATAGTGAATCGAGAGTCGATTTTGCTGAAGGTGTTAATCTTAAGTTCTTTAAGAATTATTACAGGTAGGTGTGCAAACTTTTCACCAAAACCAGTTGCGCCTGGATTAATAAATATTTTGGCATCTTCGGGTACACTGGAGAACGCATCGACACGAAAAGAAAAAGGCGCATTACCTTCAAAAATGATGCTCGTCAGATTACTGCAAGAACTGAAGGCCCCCATCTTAATGTTAGTGATGCTGTTGGGGATCCTCACACTCTTCAGACCAAAGCAGTCCCTGAAGGCCAAAGCCCCAATGCTGGTGACGCTGTCAGGGATTGTTACGCTCGTCAGACGAGCGCACTTAATGAAGGCGTGATCACCAATGCTGGTAACTCCGTCGGGGATCGTGTAGTGACCGCCTTTCCCTGCAGGAAAGTGAATCAACACTCTTTTGTTTTTGTCGAACAAAACCCCGTCCTCAGATGAATATTCGGTATTACCTTCGCCTACGTCGATGCTCTTAAGACTACCGCATTTGGAGAAGGCCGCATACCCAATGCCGGTGACACTGTCTGGTATCGTTACGCGCGTCAGTTTAGTGCCGTAGAAGGCCCAATCCCCAATTCTGGTTACCGGTTTCCCCTCATAGATGGAGGGAATCGCCAACGGACCAGAGGCTGTCTCTTTACAATCTTTGATGGTAACGGTGTCTCCGACGACTTTATACGTCAAAGGATCCCCCGCATGAACCTCCTCAGTGTGGCCGAACAGCAACATAACCGCCGCTGCAAAAGTTGAGATGTGGAGTTGTTTCATTTTTAAAGTGCTTTTAATGGCCTTATGGCTACAAATGTTAGTCGATCCATCCAACTAACCCTTAACTATGCCAGCCCAAAAAATTAAATCTTGCCCAAGGCGGCAAGTGGACGCGAACGGCTTGCAAGGAAGATTTTTTGACTGCGCTCACGCTGCTGTTTGGATGGAGTGCTTTACGATCCGGTTTGCTGGATCGGTTTCGATCAGCGCGAAGGTGGCGGGTGCGCCTATGGTGAAGGCTTCGGGTAGTCCCATGAATCGGGCTGGGGCTTGGCTGAATTTGGGCCAAACATTTTGCCAGTCGGTGTCGAGCATCTCGGCGGCACGGCGGATGCCGTCGATCGGCGTGAGCGCGGATCCGGCGAGATTGGGCGTGCCGGGCAGGCGGACGATTTGCTCCGGGCCGACCTCGAGTTCCAGTTCGCCCAGCCGGTATTTGCCGGGGGGGGCGCCGGCCGCGGCCATCGCGTCGGTGGTGTAGTAAAACGAATCGGGCTCGACGAGCCGGTGAATCAACCGGAACAGCGTCGGCGACACGTGCCATCGATCCGGGATGAGGCCGCAGGTCAGGCCGGGGGTGTCGAGCGCGCGCCACACGATGTTGTCGGTGCGGTCGAGTGTGGCCGGGCAGCCGTTGCCAAGATGGGTGAAGCCAACCGAACCACCGGCGGTCACGCGCCGGAGAATGTGCGCCGGGGCGTTGGTGTGGCCGATGGAGACGCGAATGCCGCGTTCGCGCGCTGCGGCGAACCCGGCCAGCCCGCCGTCGATTTCGGGGGCCATTGTTAGGAGCAGGGGATCGTCGCCGGTCAGGCTGCGCAGTTCGGCGATGCGTTCCGGCGTGGGTCGGAGCATTTTGTCGGGGGAATGCGCGCCGCAGTAGCCGGCCTCGGGGGAGAGGAACGGTCCCTCGATGTGCCAGCCGGCGATCGCTTGGCCAAGCGCCGGGTGGGCCTCGCGGAGTTGCCTCGCCTTGGCCAAGCGGCGGGTCATTGCCTCCCAGTCGTCGGTGACAAGGGTGAGCAGGATTCGGTCGCAGCAGGCTTGGCCAAGTTGCTCGACGGCATGCAGCAGGTCGGCTTCCGTCAGGTCATCCTGTTGAAAATCGATCCCGGCGTAACCGTTGACCTGAAGGTCGAGCAGCGGCGGGCCGATCCACTGGTTCCCGGCGGGCGGCTTTTCGGTGGCGGTGATTTCGGTGAAGCGGCGTTCCTCCCACTTGGCCAAGACCGGTTTGCGGTCGAGGATGTTCCAAGCGTGGATTTGCCCACAGCTCATTGCAGCACCTTGATGAGCGAGAGGAACACTCCGGCTGAAACTGCGGAGCCGATCACACCGGCAACGTTTGGCCCCATCGCGGCCATGAGCGGGTTGACGCGGCCGTCGGTGTGTTTCGAGACGAAGTTCTGCACGACGCGGGCCGCCATCGGCACGGCGGAGACACCGGCCGCGCCGATGCAGGGGTTGATTTTTTTGTCACCGCTAAGGAAGAGGTTCAGCAGCTTGGCGAATACCACGCCGCCAGCCGTGCTGCAGCAGAACGCCACCATGCCCAGCGCGAGGATGGCCATCGTCTCGCCTTTCAGAAACTTCTCCCCCTCCATCGTCGCGCCGACGATTAACCCGAGGAAGATTGTGACGATATTGATGAGCGGACCGCTGGCGGTGCTGCTCAGGCGCTGAGTGACGCCGGATTCGCGGATCAGATTGCCGAACATTAACATGCCGATCAGCGGGCCACTGGCCGGGATGAACAGAACTGTCACGACGCAGGTGGCGACCGGGAACACGAGCACAGCAGTCTTGGAGACTGGTCGGGCCTGCGGCATGTCGATCTCGCGTTCCTGTTGCGTGGTAAGCAGTTTGATGATCGGTGGCTGGATCACCGGCACCAAGGCCATGTAGCTGTAGGCCGCCACGGCCACGGCTCCGAGCAGATGCGGTGCGAGCTTGGCGGTGAGGAAAATGGTGGTCGGGCCGTCCGCTCCGCCGATAATGCCGATCGATGCTGCCTCCGGCAGTTTGAAATCGAACACGTAAAACGCGCCCAGCGCCGCGAGGAAAATCCCAAGCTGCGCAGCGGCTCCAAGCAGAAACGTGATCGGGCGACCTAGCAAGGGGCGGAAATCGGTCAAAGCCCCAACGCCCATGAATATAATCGGCGGGAGCAGCTCTGCCTTGCTGACCGCGTAGTTGTATATGAACGCAAAGAGCGGCCATTTGTCGTTTGAATCGCTTGGATCCGGGATCAACTCCTTGTCGTTGGCGACCATTTCCGCGCCCGGGATATTTGCCAGAATGGCACCAAACCCGATTGGGATCAGCAGTAGTGGCTCGAAGTTCTTTTTGACCGCGAGGGTGATCAATGTGCCGCCGATGAGGAACATGGCGATGTTCTGCCATGCCAGACTGGCATCGCCAGCGAAGCCGGAGCTCTCGAACAGTTTTTGGAGAATC
>JASMKO010000089.1 GCA_030749225.1 Verrucomicrobiota bacterium | reverse complement strand
CGGGACGATCACTTCATCGCGTTCCACAAACGAGTTGAACTACCTTGGTTCGAAGCTAATGCGCGCCGTGGTGGGCACCAACAATGTCGACAACTGCGCGCGGGTTTGTCATTCAGCGACGGTAAAGGGGATGATGAAGGTGTTTGGCGCGGGAGCTGGCACCAACAGCCTGGGGGATATTGATATCACCGATCTGCTTCTCGCCTCAGGATGCAATCCGATCCACGGCCATCCCGTGACCGGTTCCCGTATCAAGCGAGCCCGTAAGCGGGGTATGAAACTGATCGTTGCCGACCCGATCGAGACGGATTTTGCCAAGATGGCGGACATCCATTTGCAACTGCGACCGGGCACCAACGTTGCCCTGTTTCAGGGACTGGCACACATCGTTCTTCACGATGGCTTGGAGGCGTCGCCCGAGTGGATGGAAACACGAACTGAGAATCTGGAACCGTTCAAGGAAATGGTTGCAGAGATGACGCCGGAGCGTTGTTCTGAGTTGACGACTATCCCGGTCGAGATCCTGGAGACCGCTGCTAGACTCTATGCCTCGGTGGATGCCGCAATGAGCGTTCATGGCTTGGGCATGACCGAGCACAGTCATGGCAGCGAAGGTGTGATGGCCCTGGCCAGCCTGGCTTTGTTAACCGGGAATGTCGGGCGGCCCGGCACGGGCATAAATCCGTTGCGCGGTCAGAACAACGTTCAGGGTTCCTGTGATATGGGGGCGCTCCCCAACGTCTACACGAATTACCAGTCGGCCAATGATGTTGAACAGCAGAAGAAGTTATCCTTTGCCTGGGGTGTCAAGGTGCCGACCAATGAAGGGATGACCTACCCGAAGATGTTGCGTGCAGTCAAAGAAGGCAAAGTGCGGAGCATGTACATGATCGGCTCTGACATTGCCCACACCGATCCCAACAATCTTTTTGTCCAGGATGCCTTGGGTCAGCTTGAATTGCTTATTGTGCAGGATATTTTCATGACAGAATCCGCCAAATTGGCGCATGTCATCCTCCCGGCTGCGACTTTCCTTGAGTCGAACGGTACCTACACCAATGGCGAGCGCCGGATTCAACGGATTCGTAAGGCGCTCGAGCCGCCCGGTCAGGCCAAGGAGGACTGGCTGATAGTTGCCGAGTTGGCGGAGGCGATGGGTCGTCCTATCGTTTCATCTCGGGATGTGTCCGACGTTTGGGATGAAATGGCTGCACTGACACCCAACTTCGCAGGTATCAATTACGAACGACTTGAACGACCAGAATCCATGCAATGGCCGGCACCGGCACCGGATCACCCTGGGACGAAGGTCATGCACACGAGCAAATTTAATCGCGGTCTTGGACATTTTGCCGCACCGGAATTTGCTGAGCCAAACGAACGAACATCTGCCGATTATCCATTCATCATGGTCACCGGTCGTCACCTTTACCACTACAACGCCGCCACCCAGACCCGGCGCACGCCATTGACCGCATTTAGTTCAACCGACTACTTGGAGATTCATCCGGATGATGCAGCGGAAATTGGGATCGATGACGGTTCGGATGTTTGGCTCTCGAGTCCCCGTAAGAAAATTAAGATGGTGGCCAAGCATAGTGCCAGTTTGCGTCGGGGGAATCTTTTCACTACGTTCCACTTTCCGGAACTTGGCCTCAACGGTGTTCTGAGCTCTTCAGCCGACGGGCTGACCGGTTGCCCGGAATTCAAGGTGCAGGCAGTGAACATCGAGCCGGTGACGTAACTGAATTGGTCAAGAGTTTGGCCGCTCAGCGGCGGCGCATCAGGGTTTGCCGCAGTTCGCGGTCGCTGTCCCGTTTCTTGAGCGTCTCGCGCTTGTCGGCAGCACCCTTGCCGTGCCCGACGGCGAGCTGAACCTTCACCTTGCCGTGCTTCCAGTATAGCGACAGCGGAATGAGCGCCTTGCCCTTGACGGCTGTGATGCCGAACAGTTTCTGGATTTCACGGCGGTGCAGAAGCAACTTGCGCGGGGCCTTCGGTTCGTGGTTGGCGGTGTTGCCGTGCGAGTACTCCGCGATGTGTGCGTTGTACAGCCACACCTCGTCGTTCTCCACCCGCGCGAATGCGTCGCGGATCTGCCCCTTGCCGGCCCGGAGTGATTTGACCTCGGTGCCGGTCAGCACAATGCCCGCCTCGTAAGTCTCCTCGATGTGGTACTCGTGGCGGGCCTTCGAGTTGGTGAGGATGGTTTTCATCAACAAAAACAGCCAGAGGCGCTTGGCCCCTGGCTGATGTCAAGTCGTTGTGGCGCGATCAGGCCTTGCGGGCGCGGCGGCGGCTCTTTCGCTTGGGTTTCGGAAGATCCGTCTCCCACTCCATCTTGCCCTCGATAATTTCAGTCAGGGCAATTTCGGCGGTGCTCAATCCAGCAGTTTCCATGATCAGGGGCCGGTTGCCGCCGGAGCTTAACTGACGTACCCGCCGCGAGATCAGATTGATCAGCACGTTGGGATTTCCAACCAATTTCAACGCTTTTGCACTTAATTCAGCTTTCAAAACAATCCTTTTTCCGCAAAAAGGCCAGAAACGATCTCAAGTCCATCCCTCCATGGCAAGCTCATTTTTTGTATGTAAGATCAGGCCGAATCCTTTGAAAAGCGGTTTTTGAGTTGGCTGCATAACTGTGGGGTTTACGGTGGGGCTTTTTAGGGGCCACCTTGGGTGATTCGACGAAAACCTTCTCTTGGAGCAAACTCATCCGGCGGACGTAAATGTATCTGTCTCTGTTCTCATACGGTATCGAACTGCGTGAAGCGGCGATAGCGATGATTGTCCAGTTGGTGCTGACGATCTGATGGCGGCGCGGCCGGTTCAACCTGCGGCGCTCGCGATCGCCGGCTCGGACAGCGGCGGCGGCGCAGGCCTCCAGGCGGATCTGCGGACGCTGGCCAAACTCGGGGTGCATGGCGCCAGCGTGGTGACGTGTGTCACGGCGCAGAACCCCGGTGCGGTCTCGGCGATTCACCCCACCCCGGCCAAGGTCGTCGCTGCGCAACTCGATTCCGTTTTCGGCAGCCTGCCGATCCGCGCTGTGAAGACCGGGATGCTGTACTCGCGACCGATCATCGACGTAGTGGCCGAGCGCTTGGTGAAGCGGTCGCGGTTGTCGTTGGTGGTCGACCCTGTGATAATTTCGAGCAGCGGCACGCCGCTTTTGAAGCCCAGCGCGGCGGCGGTGTTGGCCAGGCGGCTGCTGCCGTTGGCCAGGCTGGTGACGCCAAACCTCGACGAGGCGGCGACTTTAGCCAAGCAGTCGGTGCGCGAGCCGGAGGCGGTGCGGGATGCGGCCCGGGCGATCCACGAGCGGTTCGGCTGCGCGGTGCTGGTGAAGGGCGGCCACCTTAAAACGACCGAGGCGATCGACCTGTTTTACGACGGGCGGGAGGAGTTTTTGCTGTCCGCGCCAAGGATTCGGGGGGTATCACCGCCGGGCACGGGCTGCACCTATTCGGCCGCGATCACGGCGTTTCTGGCCCGGGGCGAGCGGCTGCCGAAGGCGGTGGAACGGGCCAAGCAGCACATGGCGGAGGCGTTTTCGGCGGTTTATCGGGCTGGAAAGCACCGTTTTCTGGGCTGATCCCGCTTGGCCAAGAGCGAGGTTTTCGGCAACTTTTCCGCCTTTTTGGTGATTCATCCACCCGAATGCCGGTGTGCCGTTTGGCCAGCCGGCGGTTTTTTCATGGCACAATTCAATTACAAGGCGCGCAGCCGCTCGGGCGAGGTGATGCAGGGCGTGCTCGAGTCGGCGGACCGGGCGGGAGCGTTGTCGATGTTGCAGCGCGACGGGTTGTACCCGGTATCGATTCAGCCGGCCAAGGGCAAGGCAGCCAAGGGGGCCAAGGCCAAGCCGGAGAAAACACCCCGTGCCGCTGTCAAGCCGATCAATGAGGGGGGCAGAGGGCGCTTTCAGTTCCGTCGGAAGGGACGCAAGCCCAAGCTGCAGGACTCAGCAACGTGGATGCTTCAGCTGGCCAACCTGCTGCGCTCTGGCATGCCGTTGACCGTGGCTCTCAACAGCATGGTCAGCATCTCCGGCAAGGGCATCAGCGAGGAGGTGGCGACGGAGCTGAAGCAGAATGTCACCGAGGGCAAAACACTCTCCGAGGCGATGGGGAAGCACCCGGTGATTTTCAACGAGATGTCGATCAACATGGTGCGCGCCGGGGAGGAGAGCGGCGCACTCGAGCAGGTATTGCGTCGTCTGGCCAAGCATTACGAGCGGTTCGCCGAGGTGCAGTCGAAGTTCGTCTCGGCGATGATCTACCCGGCCATCGTCTGCCTTGTCGGGTTCGTGATCATCCTGTTTTTCATGACCTACATGCTGCCGAAGTTCTCGGAGATTTTTGAGAGCTTCAACGCCACGCTGCCCAAGTCCACCCAGCTGCTGATGAATATCGGCGCGCTGGCAGTGAACCCGGTTTTCTGGATTGTGTTTCTGGTGGTGATGATGGTTGTCGTCATCATCGTCATCCGTTACAAGGCCACGACGAACGGCCGACGGAAGATCGACGACGCCAAGCTGCGCCTGCCGGTGCTGGGCAAGGTGATGCGACTCAACCTGTTCGGGCAGTTTGCGCGGACGCTTTCCACGCTGCTCACCAATGGCGTGCCGGTGCTGACCGCATTGCGGATCACCGGCGATGTCGTTCCCAATGTCATCATCAAGGAGGCCGTCGTCATGGCGCGCGAGGCGGTAACCGACGGCAAGTCGCTGGCAGAGCCGCTCGCCCGTAGCGGCCTTTTTCCAAAGCTGATGATCGACCTCGTGCGCATCGGCGAGGACACCGGCGACGTGCCGGGCGCGTTGGAAAACCTTGCGGTCACATACGAAAACGACCTCGAGCTGGAGCTGCGGGTGATGACCAACCTGATTGAGCCGGCGATGATCATCATGATGGCTGTCGGTGTGGGCGGCCTGCTGTTCAGTATCCTGCAGGCCCTCTTCACGATCACCAACAACATCGCTCGGTAATGAGACCACGCCTCGCCAACCCGGCTCGAGCCGCCGTCTCGGCCTTCACGTTGCTCGAGTTGATGGTGGTGATGGGATTGGTGATGGTCATCATTGCCATCGGCGTGCCGCGCATGGTGCAGCAGAACAGGACACCGCTTGGCGAGAGCCTCAACGCCGTGATGGAGGCCTGTGCGGCAGCACGCCGGCAGGCGATCCTATCCGGCGGCACGGCCAAGGTAACCATCCGCGGCGCGGATGGGGGCACCGGTTTCATCATTAATGCTGGCGCGGGCGGAGGCAGGCCGAAGCCGGTCAGCATCGACGATGTTTACACCGGCATGGAGGGTCCGACGGATGACGTGCCCAAGCCCAGCCCCAAGGCGGGAGGGGGCATCGGGTTCAACGGTCGGATTCACGATGAGGTGGCGATTCATTTTATTTCTGTGAACTTCAACGACCCGTTGGATGAGGATCAGGTTGAGATCAAATTCTATGCCAACGGCACATCGGACGAGTTCACGATCGGGATGCGGCATGAGTTTGGTGACCAGGTGCTGCGGTTTGTGCAGTTGGACTCGGTGACCGGCTTGGCTTACCTCAAGACAGAGTATGAGATTCTGCAGAATTAAAAGAGCCCGCTTGACCAAGCGGGGCGGCTTTTCGCTGATCGAGGTAACGATCGCAATGGGCATCTTTTTCATCTGCATGTTTGGATTGCTGTCGCTTACCACGCAGAGCCTGAATACGGCGAGGCGGCTGGAATTCATCGAGCCGGACATCGGCTGGGTGGCATCGGAGCTGTCCCTCACCAATGTGGTCGAGGAGGGATTCGAGACCGGGGATTTCGGCGACCACTATCCCGGCTGGAACTGGACGCGTGAGATTTACATGTATCCGGTGCTTGAGGAGTTTGGCGGTGACGTGGATGATCAGGGGCTGTATCAGGTGGACATCACCCTGAACGGCCCTGGCGGCTCATCGCAGCGGCACAGCGTGCTGATGTACCGCGGTCAAGGCCAGGGCGCCAATGGTATCTCTCGGTCGCGGGTCGGTTCGACGCGCAATTCGCGTACAACACGTAGCAGTAGGTCTTCGAGGTCCAGATGATGAACCTGGCGAACAACAATTTCTGCGGTCACACAGCACGTTCGGCCAAGTGCAGGGGCCGGTTGGCGTTCACGCTGATCGAGATCCTGATTGCGCTGTCGATTTTCACGCTGATTATCACCGGCATTTACACGAGCTGGACCGCGATCCACCGCGCCACCCGCATCGGCCTAGAGGCGTCGGCGGATGCCCAGCGGAAACGGGTTGCCATGCGGGCGCTCGAGCAGTCGCTTGGCTCGGTCAAATATTTCCTAGCCAACGAGACAAACTACACATTCATCGCCGAGGGCCGGGGTGACTCCACCTACTTGAGCTTTGTGTCCCACCTGCCGGAGACCTTCCCGCGCAGCGCGTTGTTTGAGTATCAGCCGATGCGCCGCGTGAACTTCTCCGTGGAGCCGGGCACCAACGGTCTTGGTCGGCTGGTGTTGCGCCAGCAGCCGTTCCTCTACGAGGCAAACATCGACGACTCGGAAAACCCGCTTGTACTGGCCAACGACGTGGTGGCGTTCAATGTGGAATTCCTGCCTGATGGCGCGGAGGAATGGGAGGAGGAGTGGCTCTACACGAACGAGCTGCCGGTGATGGCGCATGTCACCCTGTCGTTCCAGCACGGAGAGGCCGTCTTCGAAAACCACAAGCTGATC
>JASMKO010000088.1 GCA_030749225.1 Verrucomicrobiota bacterium | reverse complement strand
CGTGTCATTACCAGCCGTGTGGCCTACATGATATCGCGTGGCATCCGGCCCGGGAACATCCTCGCGGTCACCTTCACCAACAAAGCCGCCCGCGAGATGCAGGATCGCGTGAAAAGCCTGGTGCCCAAGCGGCGACTCATCGATAAGAGCGGCCAAACGGAGCGGCCGACGATTTGCACATTCCACTCGCTCTGTGTCCGGATTTTGCGCCGGCACATCACGAAGCTGGGCTACAAGAAGAACTTTGTCATCTACGATGAAGCCGAGCAACTCGGCGTGGTGCGCCGCATTCTGAGCCACATCTCGTTTGGTTCGAACAAGCCCGACCCGCAAACAGTCCTGACGCTGATCAGTCGCTGGCGCAACACCGACAGTGATGAATTGGTCACAGAGGACCAGCAGTTGGCCGGCTTGGCCAAGCGCTTGGTTTCGACATACCAGCAGACACTCAAATCCAGCAATGCTGTTGATTTTGATGACCTGATTTTGCTGGTGCTGCGGCTTTTCGCTGCTTGCCCGGAGGCACTTGAGGAGTGCCGCGAGAGATACCGATACATCATGGTCGACGAGTATCAAGACACCAACCATTCGCAGTTTCAGCTCGTTCATGGTTTGGCCAAGGCGCACCGCAACTTTTGCGTGGTGGGGGACGACGACCAGAGCATCTACGGATGGCGCGGAGCAGAGGTGGCCAACCTGCTCGATCTTGAGAAACATTTTCCCGACGTCCAGGTCATCCGGCTCGAACAAAATTACCGCTCCACCAACACGATCCTTGAGGCCGCCAACGCGGTCATCAAAAATAACATCCAGCGCCGTGAAAAAAAACTGTGGTCCGACAAGGGATCCGGCGAGCCGATCACGCTTTGGGAGTTTCGGGATGAGGATGAGGAGGCGCGCGCGCTTGTGGAGGAGATCCACTTCAACCGCAGCATCAAGAAAGTGAGATGGCACGAGCAGGCGATCCTGTTTCGCACCAATCAGCAATCCCGCCCGCTTGAGACGGCGCTACGCAAGGCGGAGATCCGCTATAATCTCGTCGGCGGGCAGAGCTTTTTTGATCGGCGCGAGATCCGCGATTTTGTCTCGTACCTCAAGCTGTTTCTTAACCCCGACGATGACACTGGTCTGCTGCGCGTCGCCAACGTCCCCACGCGCGGCTTGAGCAATGCCACGATGGAGAAGCTGCTTGGCTTGAGCCAGGAGCGGGGCTGTTCGGTGTTCGGCGTGATGCGTGACGAGGCCGCGCTTGGCCAGTTCAAGCCGCGCACGGTGGACAGCATCCTCGACTTTGTTGAGTTGGTGGAGTCGGTTAACGGACGGTTGAACCGACCAGTTGCCGTTCATCCGGCCGCTCCGCTCAAGGCATGGTGCAACGATTGGCTTGAGGAGGTGGGGTTGTTACGTGAAATGCGGCGCATCGAAAAGGACGAGGAAACCGCCGAAAACCGAGTGCGCAACATCGTCGATTTGGTCGACTCGATGGATCCAGATTTTTGCCCGGCGGACCGGTCGGTGCCGGAACGGCTTCACCGCTATCTGGAGCATATCTCGCTCGATCGCGAACGCGACGATGAGGACGAAGCCGGAGATGCGGTGACGCTGATCACCGTGCACAGTTGTAAGGGGCTTGAGTTCCCGCACGTGTTCATCGCCGGCGTGGAGGACGGCTTGATCCCGCACGCCCGCTCGAAGGTTGAGGGGACGGTTGATGAGGAGCGGCGTTTGTTTTACGTGGCGATCACCCGGGCTCAACGAACACTCACCATGAGCCACTGCGGCAGTCGGCGGAAGTTTGGTGAACTGATCCCCTGCCAGCCGTCGCCGTTCCTGAAGGAGATCCCCGGGGAGTTGATCGTGCACGGCGATGACGCAGAACCGGTCTCGGAAGAGGAGGAGCGCGATTTTTTTTCCAGGCTTAAGGCATCGCTGGAGTAGCCAGCGATGCTTGGCCAAGCTAATGCTCTTTCCTTTGTTTTATGCCTCAACTAGGCTCTGCGTTTCGCTGACGCTTGGCCAGCGGTCCACCTGAGATGGGAAACAACACCTACAAATCCGCGGAGTCTGACACCGACGAGGCCAAGCCGGAGTCGCTCGATTTCATTCGCGAGATCGTTGCGGATGACCTGGCCAACGGCAGGCACGCCACGACGGTGACCCGCTTTCCGCCGGAGCCCAACGGCTACCTGCACATTGGCCATGCCAAGTCGATCTGCCTCAATTTCGGCATTGCGCAGGAAAATGAAGGCGGCATCTGCCACCTGCGTTTCGACGACACGAATCCGGCCAAGGAGGACGTCGAGTATGTCGACTCGATCAAGGAGGACGTCCAGTGGCTCGGCTTTGAATGGGGTAAAAATATTTTTTTTGCCTCCGATTATTTCGAGAAGCTCTACGGTTTTGCAGTCGAGTTGATAGAGACCGGGAAGGCGTTTGTTTGTGAGCTGACGCTGGAGGAGATCGCTGAGCATCGGGGCACGCCCACCAAGCCGGGAACTAACAGCCCGTTCCGGGAACGGTCGCCGGAGGAGAATCTGGCGCTTTTCCACCAAATGCGCGACGGAGAGTTTGCTGACGGCACACGGGTGTTGCGGGCGAAGATCGACATGGCGTCGCCTAACCTGCACATGCGTGATCCGGTACTGTATCGCATCCGCAAGATGCCGCACCATCGCACCGGCAGCAGGTGGTGCCTCTACCCGATGTACGACTTCACGCATTGCCTGTCCGATTCGATCGAGGGAATCACGCACTCGCTCTGCACGCTTGAGTTCGAGGTGCATCGGCCGTTGTACGACTGGGTGCTCGACAATGTGACCATCGATTGTCGCCCGAGGCAAATCGAGTTTGCGCGGCTGAGCCTCACCTACACCGTGTTGAGCAAGCGCCGGCTGCTCACGCTAGTCGAGGAGGGGCACGTCAGTGGGTGGGATGATCCGCGCATGCCGACCGTCTCTGGGCTGCGGCGCCGGGGCTACACGCCGTCGGGCATCCGCGCGTTCTGCAAGGCCGTCGGCATGACCAAGTTCAACAGCCTCACCGATGTCGCGCTGCTTGAGCACAGCATCCGACAGAACCTGAACGACACCACGCCCCGCAGGATGGCGGTGTTGCGCCCGCTGAAGGTGGTGATCACGAATTTTGACGAAGATCGCATCGACTTAGAGGCGGCTAACCACCCGAAGGATCCCGGCGCCGGGACCCGCACGGTGCCGTTCACGCGCGTGATTTACGTCGAGCGGGACGACTTCATGGAGGAGCCGCCGTCGAAATTTCACCGGCTTGGCCCGGGTCGGGAAGTGCGGCTGCGTTTCGCCTATTTCATCACCTGCAACGAGGTTATCCGGAACACCGCCGGGGAGGTGACTGAACTTCACTGCACCTACGACCCGGAGACGCGCGGCGGCAACGCGCCGGACGGCCGCAAAGTCAAGGGTACCATCCACTGGGTCTCCGCCGCGCACGCGCATGAGGTGGAGGTGCGGTTGTACGACCGGCTATTCGCCGTCGAGGATCCGAACCGGGAGGAGGATGGCAAAACCTACCTTGATCACCTCAACCCCCATTCA
>JASMKO010000087.1 GCA_030749225.1 Verrucomicrobiota bacterium | reverse complement strand
AGTGTTGCCGGCGTGTACAGTCGCACAATATCACCGGTGGCCAAACCGTGGGAGTCTCTCGTGGTGATGACGTTGTTAGAGGTATCAATGGCGTCAACTCGAACCCCCGATCCGGTGACTTCCCCCGTAACGGACAAGCCGGAAACACCGGAACTGTCCTCCGTGATTGTGTTGGAATGACTCGTCAGGATATCCCCGCCGTTCAGCGAGTAGAGAATGTCGTTGCCCCGGCTAAGGAAGCCTTGGTCGCCTTCCTCCGTGTCCGTGACGGCGCTGTCCCAATACCCGGTCAAGGAGGTGCTCGAGGCCGCGGCGGCGGTCGTCAGGGTCAGCTTGGCCCCGTTCGCAAAATGAAAAACCTGTCCTGATTGAAACGCCTCCGAGCGGCTTACGGTCGCCTCGCCATTGGTGAGGTCGTGGGACAAGGCCCCGGTCAGCGTGGTGGCCCCCGAGGCGGGATCCGCCGTCAACGTCAGGATGCCGCCGTTGGCAAACCGGATGCGATCCCCCGTCGTGAAATTCTCCGAGTTGCTACCCACTGTGATGCTCTGCACAAGATAGCCCACCTCTTCATCGGCCAGCGCTCCGCCTGAAAGCGTCCCGGTGAGCGTCGTGGCGCTGGCAGCGGCATCCGCCGACAGCGTGAACAGCGTGCCGTTACCGAACCGGATCACGTCCCCGTTGCTCAACTCCGCGCCGAGCGAGTCCACCGTCAGCGAGGTCGCCCCGTTGGAATACCCGGACGAATAATTAATCTGCACCGACTTCGCCGTTGTCGAGGCACTCGCGGACAGGCTGGTCGGCGAGGATATGCTGAATGTGCCTGATTTATACCCAGTCTCGTCGTTGGTCAGAGTGGCGCCGCTAAGGGTGCCGTAGAGTGTCGTTGCCCCGGAACTGGCGTTGGCACTCAAGGTTAAGATCCCGCCATTCTCAAAATACAACACATCCCCACTGCTTAATGACGCGCCGGTTGCATCCACAGTAACGCCGCTGGATCTATAATCCCCCGTCGCGTATCCAGCTGTGTTGTTGATGCTAACTGACGTGCTGGCGGACTGGTTGCTACTAGCCTTGATTGGCTCAGAAACCAGTTTAGCCGCCTGCAGAAAATTGCCCTGCACATCCTCGAGGCTGATCCCGATGTCGCCTGTCGTGTTGTTGGTCAGCAGGAATCGGTCGTTCACCCCGTCATACCCGGCCACCACCCCGCCGCCGGACTGGGTGATCGACGCCAGGATCGCCCCCACCGTGTCACTGCTGGACCAGGTGACCGTTTCCCCGTTGACACGGAAACTGCCGGAGCTGCCAACCAGCGTCGTGTTGAAGTTAGCATCTGACAACGCCGAGGCCTGGCTGATGCCGCCCAGCTTGAAACTGCTGACCACCGAACTGGTGCCGTTGTTGTTCAGCCTGGACGCGACCAGGAAATTGCTCGAGTCGTTGGAGCTGCCCAGCAACACGGTCTTGCCCGAACTGGAACTGAGCGTGATTTTGTCCGTGGAGGAATTGTACGAGATCGAAAGGTCCGAGTCGGCCGTGGTGACCTTGGTGAAAATCGTCGTCAACGTGTCATCCTTTTCCACCGTGATCACCTCATCATTGATCGTGAACGTGCCGGTGGTGATGCCCACGCCGAAACCGTTGCCGGCGAGCGCGGCGCTTGTATCCACCGACTTGCCTGCATCCGCCCCTCCCTTTTGAATCCCCGTGGTGGCTTTCTGGAACAACTCAAAATTATACGTTCCCAACGCCGCCCCTGCCGAAACTGAAGCGCTCCCGATCGATGTGTCCGAGACGGATGCATTTCGGGATTGATAAAGATCACTGTCCTTCAACACCTTTGACTTGGACTGGAGCGATCCCAGCTCATCTTTAATTAGCCCGAGGATTCGATTTTTCTCCGAAACCTCGAGTTGCTCCCGCTGGGCGCGCCGCTGCGGAGCCCGCTCCACGTCAACCAACTGGTCCACGACCGATTTCCAGTCGAATCCCGACGCCAATCCTGACAGGGCCAATTCCATCTTTTCCCGTTAAAACCTACAAAAAACCGGTCATCCAAAAGCAACTAATATGCCTAAATCGGGCCGTTCCACCTAAAAAAGAAGGTAACTCTTTTATTCTCATTGCCTTGGCCGCAGCTCTGGAGCCTGTAATGTCGCGGCGGTTCGCTATGGAAACCGAGCAAAACAGCCCAACGAAACGCCCCACCCGCTGGTGGCCTGCTGTTGTTATCCTCATCAGCTTTTTCCTCGCCTTGATCGTCATTCGGTCCACCGGTGACGACAACCAACAATTCCAGGTGCTTTGGACGTTAAGCGCGATCCTCATCTCAACCATCCTACTTGTCTCTTGGGCATTGTTCCTCTCCCGCTTGGCCAAGCGCATCCGCTTGGTCATTTTGGGTGGCTTGGTTGGCGCGGGCGTCCTGTTCGGAACCTGTTTCCGCTTTAGCCAGTTCAGCGGCAACATGGTTCCATTATTCGAATGGCGTTGGGCCAAGCGCACCCTCCCCACGACAGAAGGCCAACCGATTGAGCCAAGCGCCGAGCCGTCGCTTGACCCATTGGCTAGGCTCTCGTTTCCGCAGTTCCTCGGGCCAAGCCGGGACTGCCACGTGCCCGGCCCCGAGTTGGCCGATGACTGGGATGCGGAACCGCCCAAGTCACTATGGCGGCAACCAATCGGCGCGGCTTGGTCTGGCTTCGCCATTGCCGGCCACCGCGCCGTCACACAGGAGCAACGCGACGAACTCGAGGCGGTTGCGTGCTACGACATTCGCACCGGCACCCTGCTCTGGCTGCATACTTATCCTGGTCGATACAAGACCGCCATCGCCGGCGAGGGGCCGCGCGCGACTCCGACGATCCACGACGGGCGGGTCTATGCGCTCGGTGCCACCGGCACGCTTAACTGCCTTGACCTGCCCACCGGCAAGCCGGTCTGGCAGCGCATCATCCCGGCCGACGCCGGGTTGAAACTCGACGCTCCCGTAGACCAAAGCGGCCTGTCGGGCAACCGAAACAAATCGAAGGAATGGGGCTACGCCAGTTCGCCATTGATCGTGAACGGCCGCGTTGTCGTCAGCGCCGGCGGAGAGGATGGCCGCTCACTCCTCGCCTACGACACAACCACCGGCGAACCGGCATGGACCGGGGGCGACAGCCGCGCCGGATACAGTTCCGCGCGCTTGGCCAAGCTGCACGGCGAGTCTCAGATTCTCATTTTCAACCAGAACGGCTTGGCCGCCCACGCGCCCGGCGACGGCTCGGTTCAGTGGGAATTTGAATGGGACGTCGGCTACCCGCACGTGTCAATGCCGGTCACCCTCCCGGGCAACCGAATCCTGGTCAGCCTCGGCTACGGCCAAGGCAGCAAACTGCTCCAGGTCGATGCTGATGACGGTCGTTTTTCAGCGAGTGAACTGTGGAAATCGATCCGGATGAAGGCAAAATTCACCAATCTCGTTTTTCACAACGGCCATTTTTTTGGTCTGGATGACGGGATGTTCGCATGTATCGACGCCGAACGCGGCCGCCGCAAATGGAAGGATGGCCGTTACGGGCACGGGCAAATCCTGCTTCGCGGTGGGCACATTCTCGTCATGGCGGAAAACGGCGACGTCGTCCTGCTCGAGGCCAACCCCGAACGGCACGTCGAGTTGACTCGGTTCGCCGCGCTGGACGGTAAGACGTGGAACCCTCCGGCACTCGCGAATGACTACCTGCTCGTGCGCAACCACCGCGAGGCTGCCTGCTACCGGCTCCCGTCGGCCAAGCCTGCCGAATCCGCCGCGCAATGAAGGAAGACTACGTGCGACGAAAGGAGCGCTGGGCAAAAAAAATGTCCGGCAAGGAGAAGCCGGTCCGCCCCAGCGCAGGCCGTCTCCCGCCCGGTCAACATGAGGCCAGCAATTTCCCCGTGCTCGACCTAGGCGTGCATCCGGAAATTCCGCTCGGCGAATGGACGCTCAAGATTCACGGCGAAGTCGAAAACCCTGTCACGCTCGACTGGGAACAGTTTACGGCGCTACCACAATTTAACGACGTGAGCGACTTTCACTGCGTCACGACCTGGAGCCAGTTCGACATGGAGTTTTCCGGCGTCGCGTTCTTCACGCTGGCCGAACTCGTGCGGCCGAAGCCAAGCGCCACGCACCTCTTTTTCACCGGCTACGATGACTACACGACAAACACCCCGCTCGACGCCTGCATGGATGACGACGTGATGGTCGCCCACTCATGGAACGGCCAACCGTTGACCCTCGAACACGGCGGCCCGGCGCGCATGATCATCCCCAAGCTGTACGCGTGGAAGGGGGCGAAGTTTATCCGGGAAATCAACTTCCGCGACCACGACGAGCTGGGTTTTTGGGAACAGCGCGGCTACTCGAACAGCGCCGACCCGTTCACCGAGGATCGCTTTGCCTGAACTTGGCCAAGTAAATCAGGCGGACTCAAGGACGAGAGGTGCAGGAAGCACCATGGCGTCGATTTCGGCAGCTAATGTATCCAATTGACTCAGAAAATTCTCCCGGCCCTTGGCAACCAGATTATCGGCTTGCCCCCTGTAGTACTCGATACCATCCAGTAAGTTGAGCTTGTAACCCTCGAAGTACTCACGTGTCTGGTTCGACAACTTCAACCGTACGCGCTCGACTTCCTCGGCCATGTATTCCATATATAGCTTCAACTCGTTGACAAACATGTTCGGTCTATTTTTCCCTCTTAGTAGATCAATGCGACCATAAATGTGATCCACCATTTCGCTAAAGCTTGAAACCTTGTCAAAAAAGCGGGCGTTTGGTCCCACACATACGTTTAGTTTTGAGTTGGTGGGCAAGTTCATCACCTTCAACGCCGGGGCAGACAGATCAAAACAGATGCAGGCCCGGTCAGTGGTTTCCTGAACATGCGCTGCCTTCTGTTCTTCGCTCAAATCGTCCCTCTCGTTAATCTCCTTGATTTTCAAGGTCTGATAGGCAGTTGATGATCGGCAAATAGGCTTCTTGGCGAATTCGGTGTTGAATTTAAGATACCTGTGAGGGCAGATGCTCCCCGCCTTGCCATCAGCAATGCGTTTGCGGCGATAGTCTTCACTTTCCGATGTTAGCAGATTCCAGAACGGTATCCCAAGAGGCGACGAGCGGGTAAGCTTGATTTCTTTTTCGCCTGCCGCACAAACCTTCTCAAGGTGCTCATTGTCTATCCTCACCACCTCGGGAACCAGTAAAAATGGTGAACCCCAGCCCGTGGCGTCGGCTTCGTAGTATTTGAGAATGGCGTCATGCTCCGCATGCGTCCCCACGCCGCCCTGCACGGTAAACCTATGGGATGGTGGCTCGCCAATCTCGCGGTTCGTCTTTGCAAGAGCAGCCTCATACAACGGGAAAAGGGTCTCGATCAATTCCAAGCGACGCTCCTTGAACTCTTTCAGGATGGGTCCCATTAGCATCCCCTGAGTGGCAAAAGCATGACCCCCACAGTTTAACCCGGATTCAAACCGCCATTCCGAGACCCAAATTCCTTTTTTGGCAAGAAAGCGGCCCTGTATCGCGGCACTACGATAGTCGCTCACCTTCAGGACAATCTGTTTTTTAATTTCTCCTGATGAATCCGGGAAAAAGTCAGGGTATTTGGCGATGGCTCCATAAAGACGGGGATTCATTCCAGCAGAGAAAATGACGCTACTTTGAAGGTCGCTTTCGGCGAACCCCTTCAAGCCGGTCAGCGCGTCTGTCTTGTCAGGATCGAGTATGCGATTGTCAACACGGTCAAGAGTGCAATCGACCTTCGTCATTAAGTTGACGTCGATTCGGCCGGGTTTAATGAGGAGACGCAACTCATCTTGTTGACGTTTTTTGTGCTCCATGTCGGTTTCAGCCTTCATGGCATCGTACGCACACTTGAGTTGTCCCTCGGGCAAAAGAGTGAAGTAGCGGGTGATGTCCTCTTCAGTCTCGAATGGTTGCTGACGAAGAATCTCAAACTGGTCTTTTACAATCAGATTTAACTGGTTGAGGTAGGCGGTGATCCTTCTGGCGCGGTGGTCTCCACTGCCGCCTGCTATTTCCTCATATTGGACACCATACTCCTTGCAGTGATACTCACGCACACGCTCAATCATCTCATCATCACACAGGCTGAGTACACTGTGGATGCCAAAACGCGCCACTTTCAGGCATGTATCAATAGAGAAGCCAGTGCCCATCACCGGGATGTGAAAGCTATGGGGTTCTGCACTGGTAACGGAAAAGCTCAATTAATCTCCTGTAATCTTCTGTTTCAAAAAATTTGAGTTGATTCTAACAACAAACCAAAAAACGAGATTGCCCGACTCTCCTATCCTGTCAAGTTCCGCAACAGACCCACTTCACCGACATCCACTAGGCCAAAATGCCGTCGATGATCTTCGGCGCCTCCTCGGGGCCGATGAGGCGGTTATCCAGCCCCTGATAACGGTAACTGAACGTAAACGGATCGATCCCGAGCAGGTGCAGAATGGTCGCCTGCAAATCGTGTACGTGCACCGGATCCTTGGCCACAGTATAGCCCAATTCATCCGTCTCACCGTAGGTGGTGCCGTGTTGCAGTCCGCCGCCGGCCATCCAGACGGTGAAGCAGTCCGGATGATGATCGCGGCCGAGAAACTTCGAGCCGTTGCGCTCCTCGTTCATCGCGGTGCGGCCGAATTCGCCGCCCCAAACCACGAGTGTCTCGTCCAGCAGCCCCCGCTGCTTGAGATCCCGCAATAGCGCCGTGACCGACTTGTCATTGGAGGCGCATTTCCTCGGCAGTTCCTTGATGAGATCGTTGCTGGCGCCGGTGCCGTGGAAGTCCCAGCCCCAGTCAAACAACTGCACGTAGCGCACCCCCTGCTCCACCAACCGGCGAGCGAGCAGGCAGTTGTTGGCAAAGGAGGCCTTGCCGGGCTGCGCGCCGTACTGCTCCAGCGTGGCCGGCGTTTCGCGGCCGATGTCCATCACCTCCGGCACGCTGATCTGCATACGGTACGCCAGTTCGAACTGGTTGATGCGCGTCAACGTCTCCGGGTCGCCGATCTCGCGGTACTCCTGCTCGTTGAGTTTTCGGAGCGCGTCGAGACTCCGGCGGCGAACATCGCGGCTCATGCCTTTCGGGTTGGAGACGTACAGGATCGGGTCACCGGTGCTGCGGCATTGCACGCCCTGAAAGACCGAAGGCAGGTAGCCACTTCCCCACAGGCTCTTGCCGCCGGACGGGTCGGTTCCGCTGGAGATCAGGACCACGAAGCCGGGCAGGTTCGCGTTCTCGGAACCAAGCCCGTAGGTGATCCACGATCCCATCGAGGCCGCTCCGTTGCGGGGCGAACCGGTGTAGAGCAGCATCTGCGCGGGTGCGTGGTTGAATTGGTCGGTGTACATCGACTTCACGAACGTGAGGTCATCCGCCATCGTCGGCAACGTGGGGTACATGTTACTGATCCACTGCCCGATCTGCCCGTGTTGCCTGAATGTGTGCGGCGAGCCGAGTAGCTTCGGATGCCCCTTGATAAACGGCAGTCGCCGTCCCTCGATAAACTCCTTCGGGCACGGCTTCATGTTCAGCTCGTTGAGCTTCGGTTTGTAGTCGAACAAATCCAGCTGCGGCGGCGAACCGGCCATGTGCAGGTAGATCACGTTCTTGACCTTGGCCCCCGTCCGCGGGGTGCGTGGGTCGAGCGGATTCGCCGCCGCCCCGCCCATCAACGAACCAAGCGCCAGCGAGCCAAGTCCCACCTGGCAGCGCCGTAAAAAATGTCGCCGCGTGATGAACTGCGCTTGCGCGTCGTGCAGATTCATTTTCTTAAAAAACAGTCCATGCTCAACCCTTCATCAATATGGCGTCCAGGTTCAACAACACGTTTGCCACCACTGTCCACGCCGCCATCTCCGGAAATGCCGCCCCGTCCGGAACCGGCACGGTTTCGCCGAACAGCGCCTTCGCCCCAGTGGACTCCTGACGGTAGTGGGCCAGTTCACTCTCAAATAAGTCTCGGATCGCGGCCAAGCGGCTGGCCTCGACCGGCTTGGCCAAGGTGAGGCGCAGGGCAAACTTCAACCGCTCATCCGTCGATCCGCCGCCCTCAGCGTAAATTCGCCATGCCAATGCCCGGGCAAACTCGACGTACGCCTCGTCGTTGAGGGTGACGAACGACTGCAGTGGCGTATTCGTCCGGATTCGCCGCACGGCGCAAATTTCCCGGCTCGGCGCGTCGAAAGTGGCCATCGACGGATACGGCACGGTTCGCCGGAGAAAGGTGTAAAACCCGCGTCGATACCGATCCTCTCCCTGGCTGGTTGCCCAGTTGCGCTGCCCATTGAACGCCGCCTGCCACAAGTTTGGCGGCTGCGGTGGGTAGACGGATGGCCCGTGCATTTTCACGCTCCCCAGTCCGCTCAACGCCAGCGCCTGGTCGCGCACCATCTCCGCCTCGAGCCGGAACCGTGGCCCGCGGCCCAGTCGGATGTTGCGCGGATCGCGCTTGGCCAAGCGGCCCCGCACCTTGGCCGACTGCCGGTACGTCGCCGAGGTCACCATCGTCTTGAGCAACTGCTTGACGTCCCAGCCGCCGTCGCGGAACTCGACCGCCAGCCAGTCGAGCAGTTCCGGGTGGTCGGGCAGGTTGCCCTGCGTCCCGAAATCCTCCTCCGTGTCAAGCAGACCGCGCCCGAACAACTGCGCCCAAAAGCGATTCACCGCCACGCGTGCCGTCAGCGGGTTGTCCGGCTGCATCAACCACCGCGCCACCCCCATGCGGTCAAGCGGCGTGCCGTCGGCCGGCGCGTGGAACGAAGCCGGAAACCCGGCCTGCACGACGTCTCCCTTGCTCAAAAAACTCCCCTTCACCATCAGGTACGTCTCTCGGCGCTTGGCCAAGGGGCGCTCGCGCATGTACGGCGTCGTGACGATCGAGTCGCTGACTTTTTTGCGATCCTTGCGCTTGGCCTCAATCGACTTGCGAACCGGCTCCAGTTCGCTGGCAAATGTCCGGTAATGCGCGGCGATTTTCTCCGCCTGCGCCGAGGTCCGTTTGGCCTCCTCAATCAGCAGCACCGGCAGGATGGCCTCCGGAAAATCAACTCC
>JASMKO010000086.1 GCA_030749225.1 Verrucomicrobiota bacterium | reverse complement strand
CCGGTTCAGGCGAGTTTTTCGGGATGTGCTTTCGCAGCAGACTGAACTTGGCCGCCTTGCCTCCAACGAGTTTCGTGTCGTTTGGCTTGATCGATTTCATCGGCAGGGTGTAGGCGCCCACATTTTGCTTGGCCGCGAACTCGAGTTCGGGCGGCGTCTTGAGCTTGGCCAATGCGTCGCGGAACGAGGCCGGCAACTCCGCCTCGAGCGCCACCAGCGTCGCCGTTGCGCCTGAACTGTTGATTCCCCAGCCCTCCGTGAGACGTATCATCACCTCGCGCCCCGCGAGACCAAGCAGCTCGGCCTGCGTCGACGCGTTGGCCTCGTGGTAGAACGGCACGCCAAAATTTTTCGCCAGGATCGCGACGTGTGAGTTGGGGGTCGACGGGTTCAGCGCGACGATGCCGGCGACACGCGGCACCTCCGCCGAGACGTGGTCGGTCAGCAGAATATCGCCGCTCGTCAGCTCGCCGGCCCGGTAGGCCGCCGCGATCTCGTCGCCCTTGACGAACACCAGCCGGCCCATCGCCCAGCCGTAGGAGTAAATGGCGTCCGAGCCGGTTTCCCAGCGCTGCGCCGAGACAACCGGCACGTCTTGCCGGGCAAGGGCCTCTGCCACCTCGCCACTGGCGTCCGCCTGCTCGTAGGTCGGCATGTACAACCCGCGCAGCGTCTCCGGCTTGTCGATCGCTCCATCGACCAGGCGCCAGATAAAACTCACCATTGGCGCAGGGAATTTGTCCTGTCCAATCAGCTGGATGGCGTACTCGCTATTCTTCTCGGAATACAAAACCGCGCCCATCACTGCACGGCGCCCGGTGTGAAACAGCGTCGCCCCCTCGAACTCCATGTGTGTCATGTCGTCGAACTCCGGCACGTGCTTTGTGCCGAAGTCGTAATGAAACTTCAGCCGATTGCCGTCCTGGAAATAGACGGTCGAGAGGTCGTCGAACAGCACGGTGAATTTCACCCATTGAGTCTCCTTGGGCACCTTCGTGCCTGGTGGCACCCACCCGTCCCCGTCGGTCGCCTTGAACTCGACGAGGAACTTGTCGCTCGGCAAGCTTAGGCTGGTTTTCCAGTTGGCCGATGCGCTGAGCGTTGGCGGCATAGTCTCTACCAGTTGAAAAAACCGATGGCTGGCAACCGACCGTTCACTGAAGCCAAGCGACGTCCCCGTCATGGCTGCTACCGGGAACCAGTTGGCCAAGTCGTCGGAAAACATGAGCGCCCCGACCTGTCCCTGGTCAACGCCACTGGCCGTGATGGTCGCCTCACCGGTAGCTTGGCCAAGCGTCACGCTCAACTCGGACGCCCCGGATAACACGCAACCACCCGCGAAAAACAACCCAATCAACCATGTTGTGTTGAGTTTAAAACCTCGAAAACAAGTAAATCCCTTCATAGTGGGCGAAAACTACCATTGCTAAAAAACCTGTCAACTGATTAATTTAATATTATTAGCTTCCAATTCGGTTCAATTTCGGCGTCGAGTGGGGTGGTCTCACCGTCGTTGGCCAGGCGCAGGTGGGCGGCCATGCCGACCATCGCCGCGTTGTCGGTGCAGAGTATTGGATTGGCCAGGCGCAACGCAAATCCGTCTCGCGCACAAGCCGCTTTCAAGGCCGCTCGTAGCCCGCTGTTGCAGGTCACGCCGCCAGATGCGGTGACACATTTGGCGCCCATTTTTTTTGCCGCGCGGATCGTCTTGGCCACAAGCACATCGACGATCGCCTCCTGCACACCGGCACAAAGGTCGCGCAGCTGCTGGCCATCCTCGAGCACGCCCGGATTGTCGCGGATGAAGTAGCGCACCGCCGTCTTGAGCCCGCTGAAACTGAAGTCGTGCGAGTCATCGCGGAGCTTTGGCCGCGGGAAGTTATGAACGCTGCCGTTGCCCTCGCTGGCTAAACGGTCAAGTTCCGGTCCGCCTGGATACGGCAGACCGATCAGCTTGGCTGCCTTGTCGAAGCATTCGCCAGCGGCATCGTCCACCGTGCCGCCGAGCACGCGGTGCTCCAGGGGCGCACCGACATGCACAAGCATCGTGTGGCCCCCGCTGACAATCAGCGACACGTTTGGCTGAAAGTCGTCGAGCGCCAGTGACAGAGGCTCTCCACCGGTCCAAGGTGAATACAAATGCGCCTCGTGATGGTGGACGCCGATGAACGGCTTGGCCAAGGCGAACGCCATACCCTGCGCCGCCCGCAAGCCAACCAGCAACGCCCCCGGCAATCCCGGCCCGCGCGTCGCCGCAACCGCGTCGAGTTCGCCGGGCGTCATCCCCGCTTGGTCAAGCGCCTGGCGGGCGACCGGCATGAGGTTTCGCAGATGCTCGCGCGAGGCGAGTTCCGGCACGACCCCGCCGTATTCCTCGTGAAGCTCAACCTGGGAGGAAACCGCGTTGGCCATCACACAGCCGTCGCGCAGGAGGGCAACGCTGGTCTCGTCACACGAAGTCTCGATGGCCAACAGCAACATGGGAGGAATGCAGCCTCTCTTGGCCAAGAGCAAAAATTACTCCGGCTTGTCGCCCGGCTTTTCTTTATCCTTGGCCTCGTTCTTCGGCTTGTCGCCCGGTTTGGATTCCGACTTCGGCTCAGGCTTCTTTTCCGGCTTGGCCGTCTCCGTTGGTTCTTCCTTGAACTCGGGTTTTTCGGCCTGTTTTTCCTCTTTCTCCGGCTTGGCCTTGGCCTGCAATTGTTTCTCGCCGGTGAGCAGTTCCAGCGCCTTCGCCAACTGCGGATCAGTGAACGCCTCGACCGATTCGCGCTGGTTTTCCGGCACCATCTTGAGACCGCCTGGCGTCCGACGCAAGAACAGCAACTCCTCCTCCTCAGTCGACAGCTTGACCTCGTAATGCGGCTTGATGCCCTTGCCGTGAATGACCTCATGGCTCGGGGTGTAATACTTGGACGTGGTCAGGCGCAGCGCGGCGCCGTGTTGGCCATTGATCGGAAGAATTTTCTGCACGGAGCCTTTGCCAAAGGTTTTTTCGCCGACAAGCCGGGCGCGGTCATTATCCTTGAGGCAACCGGCGACGATCTCCGAGGCGCTGGCGCTGAAGCGGTTCACCAACACCACCAACGGCAGGTCGGGCCGGGCACTGCGGCCGGACGACTCACGCTTGTCATTCTCCCGACGTCCCTCGGTGGTGACAATCAGTTCGCCCTTCGCGAGGAATTTCTCGCTGACGCGAACTGCCTGTTCCAGCAAGCCACCCGGGTTGTGGCGCAGGTCAAGCACGAGACCCTTCATCCCCTCCACCTCCAGCTTGCGCAGCGCCTCCTCCAGGTCACGCGCGGTCGACTCGCCAAACTGCGTCAGCCGCACATAGCCAATTTTGTTTTCGCCGACGGTGAACTTGCGCTCGTTGTTGATGTCCTTGACGGTGGCAACCTTGATCAGCGCGCGCTTGAGGGAGACCTCAATGTCCTTTCGGGTGGAAGGCCGGAAGAGAGTTACTTTGACTTTCGAACCCGGCTTGCCACGGAGCTTGTCGACCGCCTCCGGCATGGAAATGTTTCGCGCGTTTTTGCCCTCGATTTTCACGATGCGATCGCCCGACATGACGCCGGCCTCGTAGGCCGGGGTGTCCTCCATTGGAGCCAGCACGGTAAGGTAGCCATCCTGGATGTTGATGTGCACGCCGACGCCGCCGAACTTGCCCTCGGTGTCGTCCATAAGATGCGAATACTTGGCCGGCGGCATGAACTCACTGTGAGGATCGAGCATGCTGATCATGCCCCTCAATGCACCATGCACAAGCTCCTCGTATGTCAACTCGCCTCCATCGACGTAATCCTGGCGGATGCGCTCGAGTACGTTGACGAACAGATCGAGGTTGGCGTGGGGATCGTTGGCGGCCGAGTTGGCGTCGGACTCGGAATAGACCTTGGCGCCGATCGCCAGGTTCAACAACAACAACCCGAGCACCGTGCCATGAACGATTTTTCCTGCAGCCTTGGTCTGAAGCATCGCCCAGCGACCATACGCCCATCCGGGCCGTTTAGCCAAGCGAGAATCAAAGCCGGCTCACAAGCCAAGTGTGCTTGCCCCGAGACGTCTTTTCCACCTCAGAGACCTCCCGCAGCACGAGCCGAAAATCGTCGCCCAACTTGCGCAAAATGCCGCTTTCAATCTGGTCCAGCCGCGATGATTGAAACCCCGGCGACGGGATATAGCGGAACTCCGCCACACCCGGTTTCTCCTGGAAAAACTGCACCGCGTACAGCCCGTCAAAGATCGCGTCGTGCATGTTGAAGGCGGTCAGAGAGATGCGCCGTCCCATACCGGTGACCAGGAATTCCTGCCCGCGCCCGGCGATCTCCTCAACCGCCGGCCAAGCGAATTCCCGCCGTGCCTCCAGCTTGGCCAGTCGCACGAAGTCCCCCGTGCGATAACGCACCAACGGCATGGCCATGTTGTGAAACGTCGTGCCGATGACTTCCTGCAGCCCGTCCTCGTCCGGTTCGCCGAATTCGACATACCCGTAATGCGGCCAGAAATAGCCCAACTCCGACTGCGCGCCTTCGCAGGCGAGCACGACGCGCTCGGCGTGCCCGTACCAGCGCAGCACCCGGCACTGAAACACACCCTCGAGCAGCCGCTTCTGCGACAGCGTCAACTGCTCTGAACCGCACAGCACCGCGGTGAGCGGCGTGCGCCAGCGCTGGTTGTGTCGCTGCAGGTAATCGGCGAATTGCAGGGCTGCCGAAGGGTAGATGTTCAAAAACTCCGGCTGGAACTTTTCCAACGCCTCGAGGTACTCCGGAATACGCTCGTCGGTGAGATGGTACGACGAAAGCATGAGCCAGTCGCGAGTGGCGTCATAGGCAATAATCTTCCCCTTGGCCCGCGAGTCGGTCACGTGGCCCCGGATCAGCGCAAGGCGCGCCTTGTCAACATACCCGGCGCGGCGCCAGTTGCCCTCAAGGAATGCCTGCTCCTTTGGCCGACTGACGCCTTTCTGCAGATGGAACCCCACCGGCACGCCGGTTGAGCCGCCGGTGGTGATGTACAGTTTCTGCGAGTCGGCGATTTCTGTCGAGGTCAGTTCGCCGAAATGCTGCTGGATGTCCTGCTTCGTTAGCGACGGGCAGCCAGCCAAGTCGTCGAGCGACATCATCGCGTCCGGACGAAAGCCGGCCTGCGCAAAGGAGCGGGCGTAAAACGGACAGTAGCTCGCGGCGTTGACGAGCGTGCGGCGCAGTTCGCGCAACTGGTAGTCGCGGATGTCCGACTCACTCCAACTTGGCGCATCCTCGGCGAGGTCGCGAAACGTGCCGTACGCCTTGCCGTAGCGGATACGGCACGGAAACCGCCGGTACACCGAGCCGATGAAGTTGCGCGCCCCCTGCGGTAGCCGGTCGTACAGCGGGAGCAACGGGTAAAGCCGATCCTCAAGACTCATTGCTTGGTCTCGTTTCCCGGCTCACGCTCAATTGCGCCGACCCAGCCGAAGTGGGGTTGGAACGCGAATAACCCGACCGCTTGGCCAAGCGGCCCATTCCACTCCGGCCTATTCGACTCGAGATGTATGTCACTTGGCTGGAATGAAATAAAACTGCGTTTTTGCATCTTGAAGCCGTGCTTCAGCAGGCGCAGTTTCTGCCAGTCTAACCCCATCAGCGTGGCAGCAGCCATGTCCACGGCAGCCGGGTGGATACCGGCAAGGATGGTGCCACACGGCTTGGCATCGGGCGACATCGGGCCGTTGCCTTCGCCGCCGATGATGCCGTCAACGACCGCCAGATAACGCAACGGCTCCTCGCGGGGCTGACCGGCACCGTCGAAATGGAACAGGCATTTGTTGAGGTCGAGCACCATGCGCCAGCAGGTGTCGTTGCCGTGCCAGTTGCCGGAGCGCACCACCTTTTGTGTGTCGCCGAAAAACAGGCGGCCCACTTTTTTCAGCGGGACGAACAAGCGGGAGAGCAGCGGGCGTCCGTTGACGATGCGCTTGGCCCGGCCCATCCACGAATGCTCGAGCTTGGCCTTCGCGGTCGAGGCGGGAAACTGGTCACCACCTTGGTCGGGTGTGCCCTCGGTGTGGTGCGGCAGCCAGTTCTTGTTGGCATTGATGCCGACCAAGTTTTTGAGCGCGCACGTCAGGCCAACCTTCTTGTGTGTCTTGAGCTTGGGAAGGTTGATTAGCACGTCGGCATCCATCGGCGTGCGGCACAGCAGATACTCGTGGCGCTCTCCGGAGTGACGCTCGTTCGTCTCGGCCATGTTGAACGACGCGCCAAACAGTTTGCCGTTGCCGTGAAAGCCTACAAATTCGCTCGCGTCGTTCAGCGCCACGTGCGTGTCGCCCGCCGGGTCACCGGGGAGCTTCGTTTTTGAAACGGTGACGCCGTCGACAGCGTTCCACTCCTCAGGACGCAGGTCGAGCAACTCGATCTTCGTGCCGGGGAAGTCTCGACGACAGCGGTCGACCATTTCGTCGAGCCCGCAGTATTCGTTGAGCCGGGCGAATGACGAGTCGGTCTGCGGCGCGTCGCAAAGGGTGATCGAGCCGCTGCCGGCAAGCTGCAGGCCGGCCCAGCGGATGACTGCCTCGATGACGGCGGGATGCGTCACGACGTGTTCCCATTGGCCGGGGCCGGGGTGGCGCTCGTCGTGTTCCTTAACCCAGTTCGGCTTGAGTACCACGCGGTCGTGGGGGCGCACGTAGTCGTCCGGGAGGCACAATGCGTCCAGCGCCTCGACGACAAGCGTGTGGACGGCAGAGGGATCGTTGTAGTGCTCGACGCCGCGACAAGCCGCGACAAGGGCGGGATCGGGTTGGGTCGCGGTGTTCACTCGGTTTCCAGCGCCAACAGGGCGGCCCGAATGTTTTCACCGAATGCCCGGCGCGTAAAGTGTCGCAGGAACCGGTCGCGAAGCCCAGCCTCGTCCGTGCGGCCGAGAAAGCCCTCCAGCCGGTCGGCGATCTGGCAGGGCGACTTCGTGTCTACAAGTCCCTCGTAACCAGCAGGGAACAGTTCCGGCAAAATTCGCCAGCGAGTGGCGATAATTGGCAAGCCATGCGCCATCGCCTCGACAAGGCTTACCGGATGCGCCTCAAACTCGTAGTACGACGCCAGCACAAAGGCATCGGCTAGGGCGAACAGGTCGCGCTTCTTCGGCTCGTCGGCGAAGCCGTGGTAAACGACTAACGGCCCCTGACTGTCGTTCAGGGCCTCTTGGGCAAGTCGTTCGTTGAATTCGACTTCCTCCTCGGGGAGGTAGAATTTGCCGGCGACATCGAGCTGCACGCGCTTAACCAAGCCGTTCGACCGCAGCCTGGCATTCACCTCGGCCACGGCTTCAACCACGTCGAACAGCCCCTTCTCGCGGTAGCACAGGCTGAGGTAAAGCAGGCGAAACGTCCCCGTCTGGCCAAGCTCCTGGGCGCGGGCCTGCTGCGCTGGCTTGAGGTGCGACTCGTAATCGGCGCAGGGATCTGGCGCACAGTTGGGTATGGTGACGATGCGACACGGCGAGAGCTTGGCTGCGTCCTCGTGGTAAAAATCGCCGAGGACGATGCTCAACGCGGGACGGCCAAGCAACCGGTGCGACACCCACCGTTCCCAGCCGCGGGCCTCCTTCTCAAGCCAACCGCCCACGCCGGACGCCTGGTAATGGAAAATCGTCCGCCGGAAAAACGGACGGCAAAGAAACATCACGATCCAATCGCGGTAAACGGCGTTACGCAGGCCGGGCGCGGGAACGTAGTAGAAATGATCCGCGCCGCACCGCAGCCGGAGCCAGACAGCCTTGAGGCAGTAGCCAAGGAGCAGGCCAAGCTTGCGCAGGCTCGCTGAGGCAATGTCGTCGACATCCCGCGAGAGGCGACTGTCGACGTGGAACACCTTGATCGACTCGTCGCCGCGTAGCTCATCGAGCAGCTGCTGCACCATGAAACTTTGGCCGTGGAACGGCGGCGGGACATGTGCAAAGACGAGCAGTTTCATGGGGCTTCGTGCGGCTTGGCCAATTGCTCGTACAGTTGGTTGTACTTGGCAGCCATCTCGCTGGCGGCCCAGCCGCGGACGCTCTCGCGGATCGCGACCGGCGGTGCTGGGGTGAATTCGCCATTGAGGATCGTGGCGATCCGGTCGCGCAGCCCATCGATGCTCCCCGTATCGTACAGCAGGCCTGTCGTGCCGTCGCGCACGATGTCGACGTTCCCGCCGCTGCGGGCCGCGAGGGCCGGCAGGCCCAAAGCAAGAGCTTCCATCAGCGACACGCTGCACGGCTCGTTCTCGGAAGCAACGACGACAAAATGGCCTTCGCGCAGGGCGTCGGTGACGCAGTTCGTCACGCCCCGCAGCATTACCGTTCCCCGCAGGCCATGCTTCTCAATCGCGTCGCGCAGCTCGGCGGCGAAGGCCCGTGAGTCGGTATCACTTTGCTCCGGCCCCCACAGGTGAAACTCAACCCGGCCCTTGAGTTCGACGGGAAGCTTGGCCAATGCGGCGATGGGATGGTGCCAGCATTTCCAGCGAACGAGCGTCCCCATGCCGACGAGCTTGAGCTTGGCCAAGTGTTCGGCGCTTGGCCAAGTGTTCGGCGTTAGCGGCTCCTCCAAAAACCGGTCGGCGCAGCCGGAGAATATAATGCTGCACCGGGGCGGCTCGACGGCGAGCCCGTAATGCGCGGCCATGTTGGGGTTGAGCACCACGGTGGTCATCCAGTCGCGCCCGGCGGCCCAGCGGTAAAGCCACGTACGCCTGGCGTAGCTGTGGTTCGTGAACAGCACCCGCCGGCCGAGGAACAGCCCAGCCAGCAGCGCAACGATGAGCCCACCGCGGGTATGGGCATGGATCACGTCAAACGGCTCACTCCGGAGCAGTTTTCGCAGGCTGAAAAACGCCAGCGCGCTGGTGAAAAAAATGGCGAGGTGGCTCGGCGAATCACTGGCGATGAAGCCGGTGCGTCGGTAGTCGAGCGACGGCGCTCGGGTCTCTGCGTAATCCCGATGCACCCAAACCGTGTGCTCGATGCCGGCCGACGGGCCAGCCTCGTGCAGACAGCGGATCACCGACAGGATGCCGCCGGCATCCTCGCGTTGGCCGACGAGGTGGAGGATTCTCATTCGAGCTCAATCTGCTCTGTCGGCTCCCCGCGCAAACGATCCCGCAGCATGTACTGGCAGGCGATCAGCAGGCCGGCCTGGAGGGAGAAGGTTTTCATCGCGTACTCGCTGTCGCCGTGCAGCGCGATGAAGGCGACCACATTGGCCATCCAGAGGCACGACACGATACAGCTCACCCGGGAGAAATCATCCTCCACACCATGCTCGCGAAGATGAAAAATCACCTTCATAGCAACCACCGATCCGGCGAGGAGAAACAGCAGCATGAAGCAGGTTCCAAACAAGCCGGTATTGATCATCAACCCAATGAACCCGTTGTAAAAACGCCCCTGGTTGATGTGGTACGTGATCGCCGTGGGATCCCATTGCAGCGAGTGATCGCCAAACCCGGACTGCCCGAATCCGCGGCCCATCCACAAGTATTTCGGGATCATTTTCAGCCCCTCTTCGCGCAGGACGCGCCGGGTTTCCATCGTGCTCAGTCCGTCCAAGCGCGCGTCGCGGTGCACCGTTATCCCGGGCAGCACCGAAAGCGCGCGCTGGGCCGCAAGCGGCATGCGCTCCGCGAAGCCGTAGGAAATGGTCAGGCCAAGGGCCAGCACCAGCGTGCCTGCCATGGCGTTGCGCATGGTGATCAACCTCTGGGTGAAGACCATGAATCCCATCACAAGTATGATGATGACCACCGTGTAACGGTGACCGCTCAACAGGCCGGCCCCAACGATAAGCAGGCCGGTTGGAACCAACCAGGTACCCTTTGCGGTCAGGAAGTCACTGAGCTTATTCTTGATGAGTAACAGCCAGAGGAAACCGATACTGACGAAGGCCAACGACTGGTAGCGGTTGATGCCCATCTTCATGCGCTCCATCTCAAAGTTGCGGGCGTCGCCAGGCACCTCGAGGAAAAACAGGATGTTGAACAGTTGCCGAGCATTGGTGTAAATCAAATCCGAGATGACCCAGGTCGCCGAGAGCGCACACTGGATGATGAACAGTTTCCGGATCTGCTCCTCCTTCAGGCGCACCATCATGAACAGCAGCGGAAAAATGGCGCAGGTGAGTTGCTGGAAATAAAACCGCCCGCCCATCTGCGAACCGCCCATCGTGCGAAAGCCGACGCCACGCTCCACCATGGTGACCACCAAGACGACACAGTAACCAGCCACGCCGAGCAGCATCCATTTGTGCTCCCGTATGGAGTCCCACATCTCGTCCCGGTATTGGCGGAATGAAAAAACCAGCACGCAGCCGGTCCAGCCGAGAAGCGCCGCCGCCTCCCAGACAAACGGTCGACCTGGAAAGAACGGCATGATCAGTGCCGTCGAGAAGGTCGCCACCGCACAGGTCACCGACAGCGTCGCGTGGTATGGCATCAACATCAACCAGGCCAACCCACCGAATGCAAACGCGGCAAAGAAGGCGTCATCCGCCAGCATGTACCCAAACACGAGCAACAGCAGCATTATGACGCTGAAAACAATGAGCTTTTGCAGGCGCAACGCGCCCTCCAACGAACCTGCGTTCACGGCGCGTGGTTATATCCGTTTTTCCGGATTGTGCAACCTTGCGGCTCCGCCGGTCACTCCGGGTTGATGGCCTCCATACGCCGCTTCAACTCCTCCCTCAACGCGGATTGCTGCTCGTCGGTTGCCTTCCGAGGCACTAGCAGTGGCTCACCAAAAACAACATCGCAACGCGTCAGCGGCCACGGCAGCTGAAAGCGATCCCAGCTATTGAACCGAACCTTGCACCTGGCATCACAGCCAAGCGGGACAATCGGCAGACCGGTCACTTGGGCAAGCGACAGGACGCCCTGCTGGATCTCGTAAACCGGGCCGCGGGGGCCGTCGGGTGTGATGGCCAGATGCAGCCCGGCATTCGCCTGCCGGCATGATTCCAGCAGCGCCTGGCGGCCGCGTCGGCTGGTCGAACCGCGAACCGGCACGATGCCAAAGGCGTGCAGCACCTCCACTGCCAACGCGCCATCCCTGCTGGCGCTGACCATTGCCGCCACCTTCCGACCGCTCCTTGGGCAGATGACGCCGTGAGCGGTGAAGAGCGCATAGATGGCCCGGTTGTGCCACGCGCAGAGGATGAACGGCCGCTCAGTGGCGGCGTCCAGCACCCCATGCGGGTCCGAGACATGAACGCGCCATGTAAACCGCAGGAACCGCAAAAGGACGTACAGAACGCTGGCTGCCAGCCTCTGGCCAAACGAGGCCTTGTTCGGGATGACGACCGGTTCACTCAACGTGTGATCACTTCCCATCCTTGAGCGCTGCCCGCACCAATTCCTCCACCGTCGCCTGCGGACCAAGCACCGCCCGGGCCGCCTCGGCGGACTTTTGCGCCTCGGCCAGCTTGGTGCCTAACGCCTCGAGCGCGGCCACGGTGTCGGCCAGGGTCTTGTCGTAAGGCGTTGCCACTTGGCCAAGCGCATTTGCCACGCCAGGCACCGGGCCAAGCTTGTCCTTCAACTCGAGCACCATTCGCTCGGCAGTCTTTTTACCAATGCCACTGATGCTGGAGAGCCGCTTTACATCGCCCGCGGCGATTGCGCCCTTGAACGCCCCCACGTCCATGCCGCTCAGGACATTCAGCGCCAGCCTCGGCCCAATGCCACTCACGCCCTGGATCAACCGGAACAACTCCCGCTCGGCGCCCGTCGCGAAGCCGTAAAGCGTCTGCGAATCCTCGCGCACCACGAGCTGCGTCTTAAGCGTTACCGCTTGGCCAGGCTCCGGCAGCTTCTCGAACGACGACAGCGGGATCAGCACCTCGTAGCCTATGCCGTTGACATCGATCACCGCCTGCGTCGGCAACGCGTCGGTAAGGGTTCCCTTCAAAAACGTAATCATGCCTTGGCTTCGTCCCGTGCCGAACAAAGTCGCACGGGGTGGGGAGTTTCACGGTTCAAGTTTCAAGTTACAAGTCTTGGCCTTGCGTTCCACGCTGGTGACTCCTAGTCTGCCGCGCCTGAAATGAAGGTTTCCATTTTCGGTCTTGGCTATGTCGGCGCGGTCACCGCCGGGTGTCTCACCAGGGAGGGACACACCGTCGTAGGCGTCGACGTGCAGGCTGAAAAGGTAGCATCGCTCGCCGACGGAATATCACCCATCGTCGAGCCAGGGTTGGGCGAACTGCTTACCGACGCGGCGAAAAACGGCCTACTCTCCGCCACGCAAAACCACGCAGAAGCCATAGCCGAAACTGACGTATCGCTTGTTTGCGTCGGCACACCGTCGGCCGAAAGCGGCGAACTCAACCTGCGGTATGTTCTGCAGGTTGTTGAGCAGATCGCCGACGAGTTGCATGCCTCTGGCAAGTCACATGACCTTGTCCTGCGCAGCACAATGCTCCCCGGCAGCAGCCGGAAAATCGCCGACGAGTTGCTCGCCGATTTGCTGGAGTCGGGAAAACTACGCCTGTTTTTTTACCCGGAATTTTTGCGAGAAGGCTCGGCGGTGGCTGACTTCGACGATCCGTCGCTGGCCGTCGTCGGCACGTGCGACGGGGCGGCGTTCCCGGACGAGTTGGCGCCGCTCTTCGGCGTGGACGCCCCGACTGCGAACTGGCCCGGCGCGGAGATGCTCAAGTATGCCTGCAACGCCTTTCACGCAACGAAGGTGACGTTTGCGAACGAGATCGGCCGCATCGGCAAAAGTCTGGGCATCGATTCGCAGTCGGTAATGCACCTGCTCTGCCAGGACACACGCCTCAACTTGTCGCCGTACTATCTGCGTCCCGGCAACCCGTTCGGCGGCTCCTGCCTGCCGAAGGATCTCCGCGCACTGACGCATGAGGGCCGACGCGGCGGCGTGGAGCTGCCGTTGCTTGACAGCTTGCTGCCCAGCAACGAGGCGCATCTGGCCAAGCTCATCGAACAGGCCAAGCGCTTGGCCGAAAGCCGTGTGACCCTTCTCGGGCTGTCATTTAAGAGCGACACAGACGACCTGCGCGAAAGCCCGATGGTCGAGGTCGCGCAACACTTGATCGGACGCGGGTTCGAGCTCGGCATTTACGATCCGCAACTGAATCTGTCCAAGCTGATCGGGACCAACAAGCGGGTAATCGATGAGAAAATGCCGCACCTAGCCTCGCTGCTGAAGGGCGACCTCGCCGACGCGATTGGCCAAGCCGGGCTCGTGATCGCGGCACAAAAGTGTGTCGATATCGAGACGCTCCGGCCGCTGATCACGACCGAGCACACGCTGCTCGACGTCAACGGCTGGCCGGAGCTGCGCGACTTGCCGGGCCGATACGAAGGATTCTGCTGGTGAGCCAAGAGAAGCCCTGCGTCTGCATCATTGTCGAGAACCTGCCGGTGCCGCTCGACCGCCGCGTCTGGCAGGAATCGTGCGCGTTGCGCGATGCAGGCTACGAGGTGGTCGTCATCTGCCCGCAGATGCGTGGGTTCAACGAGCCAGAGGAAGTCATCGACGGCATTCAGGTTTATCGGCACTGGATCAGCGAGGAGGCCGGCGCGGTCGGCGGCTTCCTGCGCGAATACAGCTCGGCGTTGTGGGGGGAATTTCGGCTGCTTTGGAAGGCGTGGCGGCGGCACCGGTTTGACGTTGTCCATCTCTGCAACCCGCCCGACCTGTTGTTCCTCGTCGCCGCGCCGTACAAGCTCGCCGGCACGCGGATCATTTACGATGTGCACGACGTCTGCCCGGAGATGTTCGAGGCCAAGTTTGGCAAGCGCGGGCTGCTGTACTGGGCCGTGCGCGTGGCGGAATGGTCCACCCACTTCTTCGCCGATATCGTGATCGCCACGAACGAGTCGGTGCGTGACATCGCACTCGACCGCGGCGGCCAGACACCAGGCAACGTGTTCGTCGTTCGTACCGCACCGAAGATCGTCGACACAAAAATGAAGCCGGATGGCTCGCTGAAAAAGGGCCGGCCGCACCTCGTCGGCTACGTCGGCGTAATGGGCAATGCCGATGGAGTGCGCTACATCATCGAGGCAGCGCACCATCTCGTTCACAAACTGGGACGGGACGACATCCAGTTTTTGCTGATGGGATCCGGACCGGAGCACGACAACCTGGTCGCGCTGCGCGACGAGCTTGGCCTGGACGATTTCATCGACCTTCCCGGCCGAGTCACGAATGAGTTCCTGTTCACCGCGCTTCGGACGATCGATCTCGGCGTGTCGAGCGACCCGATCAACCCGTACAACAACCATTGCACGATGAACAAGGTGCTCGAGTACATGACCTTCGCCAAGCCGCAGGTGATGTTCGACCTGAAAGAAGGCCGCTTCTCCGCCGGCGATGCCGCGCGCTATGTGCCGGAGAATTCCGCCCAAGCGCTTGGGCAAGCAATCGCCGAAACGCTCGACGATCCCGGCGAATGCGAACGGATGGGTCGCCTTGGCCATGAGCGATTTCACACGCAGCTCAACTGGGAAAAGTCAGTCGAGCAACTCGAGGCTGCCTACGCCCGTGCGCTTGGCCAAGGCTAGGCCAAAATGTCCGATACCACGCGGGCCGGGCGGTCGGCAGTCAGTTTCTGTTGTTGGCCGTTGTGCTTGTAAACCAGCTCCTTGTGGTCGAAACCGAACTGGCGCAGCAGCGTGGCCTGATAGTCGTTGGCGGTGACCTTGTTCACCACGGCGCGGTGGCCCACCTCGTCTGTCTCGCCGTAAATGATTCCCGGCTTGAACCCTCCGCCAGCAAGCCAAGTGCTGAAACCCTGGCCGTTATGATCCCGGCCCGGCTTGGAGCGGGACTG